>JBKOYI010000091.1:0-8492 GCA_046725335.1 Myxococcota bacterium
CCTGGAACACGCCCATGGCCATCAACGAGTGGGGGGATGTGGTCGGGTTCGCCAACATTACGACCGGTGGCGCTTTCAACGCCCACGCCTTCCTCTGGACCAAGAGCGGTGGGATCAAAGACCTCGGCACCCTTCCCGGAGACGCCTACAGCCAGGCCCTGGGTATCAACAACTGGCGCCAGGTGGTGGGCCTGTCCTGCGCCGCCGGTTTCGTCAGCTGCCGTGGCTTTCTCTGGCAGAACGGGGTGATGACGGATTTCAACGAGCTCGTCGCGCCAGGCTATGACGATGAAATTTACGCCGCTGGCGACATCAATGATTCGGGGCAGGTCACCGGTCAGTCGTTCAACGCGGGCACCAACGTGTATTCGACCTTTCTGGCGGTCCCCACGGGCGGCCAGTTCCAGGCCCACGGGGCGAAGGTCTTAGGCCGGCGCGTCAAGCTTCCCGAGCACGTCCGGCAGATGCTTCTGCGGCGATCGGGGCTAGGCGGGGACGACCGCTAGCACCGCGCGGTAGGCCTTTTCGGGGGTGTGGTCAGTCCCCGGCGTGGGGGAGCGCTCGGCAGCCCAGCGCCGGAGCCCTCCCCGGTCGCCGAGAAGCCGGGGGACGCTGAGTGAAGCGGCCTTCGGCTGTTCGATCGGGCGCAGTGACGCACCAGGCCGTTCCGGGCTTCACCTCCGGGGCGAGGCTGGTGATAGTAGCGGTCTCGCCGCCCTCCGCGCCCATGGCCGACCCTCTGTTCTCGGTGTCTGACAGCTTCGCCGGCAAGAGAATCCTCTTGGCCGGCAGTACCGGCTTTCTGGGCAAGGTCACCCTGTCGATGCTCCTGCACCGCTATGGCAAGGAGCTGGGCCGGGTGTGGGCGCTGGTCCGTCGCGGCTCCTCCACCAGCGCTGAGGCGCGCTTCGTCGAAAAGGTGGTCCGGAGCGAGCCCTTCCAGCCGCTCCGCGACCATCACGGCGATGCCGAAGCCGAAGCCTTCGTCCGCGGACGCTGCAGCGTCCTCGATGGGGACATCACCGAGCCGCTCTTTGGCCTGTCCGAGGAAGGGGTGGAGCGGCTCCGCGGCCAGGTGGATGTGCTGGTCAATTGCGCCGGTCTGGTCTCTTTCAACCCCCCCCTGGAAGTGGGACTCAAGGTCAACACCTACGGGGTCAGGCACGCGGTCGGGCTGGCTCAGCGTCTAGACGTCCCGCTGGTCCACGTCTCCACCGCCTTCGTGGTCGGGAACAAGAGCGGCCTGGTCTTCGAAGAGGAAGAGATCGTCGGTTACTTCCCGCGCAAGAGCGAGGTCGAGGGGCGTGACTTCTCGCTGGAGCACGAGCTGGAGGACTGTGCGCGGCTGGTGCGGCGGCTGCGAGAGCAGTCCGACGATCACGCCCTCAACTCCGAGTTCCGGACCCGCGCCCTGGAGCGTCTGGAGCAGGAGGGCCGGGACGGACGGGACGAAAAGACGCTTCGCCTGGCGGTGGGACGTGAGCGAAAGCTGTGGCTGAACCAGCGGCTCACCGAGGCCGGGATGCAGCGGGCCCAGAGCTGGGGCTGGCCGAACACCTACACCTATACCAAGTCGCTCGGTGAGCAGGTCATCGCCGGAACGCCCGGGCTCCGCTACGCCATCGTCCGCCCGAGCATCGTGGAGAGCGCCCTGCGCTACCCCTTCCCCGGCTGGAACGAGGGTTTCACCACCTCGGCACCGCTGGCGTTCGCCGGCCTGAAGGGCCACCGCTTCATCCCCGCCGGTGAGCGGGCCATCCTGGACATCATTCCGGTGGATCTGGTGGCCGGCTCGCTGGTGGCCATCATCGCCCGAGCGCTCACCGTCCCCGAGCGGCGGGTCTACCAGCAGGCCTCCGGCGACGAGAACCCGTTCTACGCCCACCGTTCGGTGGAGCTGGTGGGCCTGTACCGGCGGCGCTTCTTCCGCGAAAAGGAAACCGGCAGCCGCTTGTGGAACGAGGTGAGGAGCCGCATCGAGCCGCAGTCGGTCTCCAAACGCACCTTCCTCACTCGTTCGGCTCCCCTCTTCGCCACCGGAGCCCGGCTGTTGAAGAAGGGCATCGAGGAATACGGTCCGCGCTGGGGAGCTCCCCGGGTTTCGGCCGCCCTGGAGCGAGCCAAGGAACAGCTGGAGGCGCTGGAGGAGCAAGCCTCCTCACTGGCCGCGCTGATCGAGCTCTTCCTCCCCTTCCTGTGGGAGAACCGCTACGTCTTTCGTTGCGACAACACCCGGAGCCTCTATGCCCAGATGGCGCCCGAGGACGCGGCGAAGATTCCCTGGGATCCGCACGCCCTGGACTGGAGGCGCTACTTCCTGGAAGTCCACCTCCCCGGGCTGGAGAAGTGGGTCTTCCCCGGGCTGGAAGAAGAGCGAGAGCGGCGCAAGGCCATCCACGCCCATCGCGATCTGCTGGAGCTGTTCGACGCCGCGGTGCACGCTTATCGACACCGAGTGGCCTTCCGGCGGGTGGAGGGGGACCGGGAGGAGCGGTTCACTTACGGAGAGGTTCACCGCTGGGCGGCGCGGGTGGGAAGCTTCCTGCTCCGCTCGGGGGTGAAGCCCGACGACCGGGTGCTCTTGATCTCCGAGAACCGCCCGGAGTGGGCCATCGCCTACTTCGGCATCCTCCGGGCGGGAGCCACGGTGGTCCCGGTAGATCCCCAGGCCACCGAGGTCGAGGTGGTCAACATCGTCCGGCGCAGCGCTGCCCGCGTCGTCCTGCTCTCCGAGGACGCAGCGCGCGACCTGGGCGGCCTGTGGCGAACCCTCTCCGGCCACTCCATCGAGGTCCAGCTGACCACCCTGGCCCAGGCCATGGAGGGCGACGTCACCCATCCCGAGCGAATCGGGGCCGTCCGCAAGTCGGCCGCTCCGGACGACCTGGCCTCGCTCATCTTCACCTCCGGGACGACGGGCACGCCCAAGGGGGTGATGCTCACCCACCGGAACTTTGCCTCGCTGGTTCCCAAGCTGGCCGCTTCCTTCGACTTCGGGGTGGGCGACGGACTTCTCTCGGTGCTGCCCCTGCATCACACCTTCGAGTTCTCGGCCGGGCTTCTCACCCCCTTCAGCCGGGGCGCCGAGGTGACCTACCTGGACGAGCTGACCACCGACCGCCTGGGAGAAGTGCTGGAGTCGGGACACGTCACCGCGATGATCGGCGTGCCCGCGCTGTGGACACTCTTCCACCGGAAAGTGACCCAGGAGCTGGCGACCAAGCCGGCCATCGTCGAACAGGCGGTCCGGGCGTTGATGACCGCCCACGGAGCACTCCGAAACCGGAAGAACGTCAACCTGGGCAAGCTGCTCTTCTGGCCGGTGCACCGCAAATTCGGTGGGCGGATGAAGTTCCTGATCTCCGGTGGGTCGGCACTGCCAGAAGAGGTCCACAAGGCCTTCCACAATCTGGGCTTCGACCTGGCCGAGGGCTATGGGCTCACCGAGGCGGCTCCAGTCCTGAGCGTGCAAACGCCGGAGAACAAGCGGGTGAGCGGAAGCGTCGGCAAGGCCCTGCCGGGCATCGAGCTCCGCATCGATTCGCCGGACAACGAGGGCATCGGCGAGGTGTGTGCCCGCGGGCCCAACGTCATGGCCGGCTACTTCGGGGACCGCGAGGCCACCGACGCCACGCTGGTGGACGGATGGCTGCGGACCGGGGACCTGGGGCGGCTCGACGCCGAGGGCCGGCTGTACCTCGTCGGCAGGAAGAAAGACGTCATCATCGATTCCAGCGGGAAGAACATCTATCCCGACGAGCTGGAGGAGCTGTACGGCGATCACCCCGGGGTGAAGGAGCTCTCCATCGTCGGCCTTCCCGATGACTCCGGCGGCGAGAAGGTGGCCTGTCTCTGCGTGCCCAGCTACGGCGAGCGGGCCCGGGAGGAGGTCCGCTCCGAGCTGGAAGCCCACTTCCAGCAGGTCTCGGTAGAGCTGCCCTTCTACCGACGGGTGAAGGTTCTGCGGTTCTGGGAGGGCGAGCTTCCCCGGACCAGCACTCGAAAAGTGAAGCGGGCTCCGGTGGTGGAGGAGCTGAAGCGCTTGGAGCGGCTGGCCGCCTCGGGGGAGCGGGTGCGCCCGGCGACCCAGATCGGCTCCGGGGAATGGCTCCTCCGCTTGGTGGCGGAGGTCATCGGCAAGCCGGTGTCGGAGGTCCGTCCGGATTCGCGGCTGGCCGCGGACCTGGGCTTCGACTCGCTCATGCTCACCGAGCTGTCGGTGGCACTGGAGGCTGCCGGCGTCACCGTTGCCGGGGTGGACGACCTGAGCGGCATCGACACCGTGCAGGATCTGCGGAAGCGAGTGGGTACCCCCGGCCGGCGCATCACCGAAGCAGAGCGTGTGGAGCGCAGGGAATCGAAAGCCGCCGATCCGGACACCCGGGAGATCGCCGTCCCGGGGCCGGTCGCCGCTGCGGGTCGCTCGCTGGTCGATGTCTGGCAGAGGGTCCTCTATGGCGGCCTGTTCCAGGTCGACGTCTCCGGTCAGGCCTTCATCCCCCAGAACCGCAACTTCCTGGTCATCGCCAACCACACGTCGCACCTGGACATGGGGCTGGTGAAGCACGTGCTGGGGGAACAGGGCGCGCGGATGACCACCCTGGCCGCCCGCGACTACTTCTTCGACACGCCGCTCAAGCGTGCCTGGTTCGAGAACTTCACCAACCTCATTCCCATGGATCGCCACGGGAGCCTGCGCGAGTCGCTGCGACTGGCCGGTGAGGTCCTCCGCCAGGGCTACCACCTTCTCATTTTTCCGGAGGGAACCCGCTCGCCGACTGGGGAGATGCGCGAGTTTCATCCCACGGTGGGCTACCTGTCCCTGAGTTGCCGCGTGGACGTGCTGCCCATCCACATCCAGGGCGCCTTCGAGGCCTTGCCCAAGGGGAGCATGTTCCCCAAGCAGACCGAGCTCACCGTCCGCATCGGTCCGCCCCTCGGCATCGACGAGCTCCGGCGCCGCGTTCAGGGTCTGGCTCGCAGCGAGAGCTACCGGTTGGTGACCCGCATCGCCGAGGAAGCGGTGAAGCGACTGCGGGACGGTGGGGTGTTCTGGCTGGAGCCGGACGTGCAGCTGGCCCCCGCGCCGGTGCGGCCGCGGAGAACCTCGGGGGGCGGAGGGCAGCATTGAGCGGCACGGTCCGCCACGTGCTGATCACCGGCGCCACCGGCTTTCTGGGGACCGAGGTGGTCCGGCGGCTGGCGGAAGCAGGGCACCGCCTCCGGCTCTTCGGTCGGACCCCTCCCCGGCCGTCGCTGCTCGAGCTCGGTGAGTTCGTCCAGGGTGACCTCGCCGACCGGGCCGCCCTCCAGCGGGCCCTGGCTGGGGTGGAAGTCGTTTACCACCTGGCCGGACGGGTCTCCTTCGATCCTCAGGACGGCCCGGAGATGTACCGGCTCCATGTTGCCGGAACGCGTGGCTTGCTGGAGGAGATCCGGGCGCGCGGAGGGGTCCAGCGCATCGTGCTGGCCTCGACCAGCGGCACCATCGCAGTCTCGCGAGAGGAGCGGGTGGCGACCGAAGAAGATTCGGCGCCCATCGACGTGGTGGGCCGTTGGCCCTACTACCTCTCGAAGATCTACGAGGAGCGTTTGGCGCTGGAGTTCTGCCGCAAGCATCGGCTCCCGCTGGTGGTGCTGAATCCGGCCCTTCTCCTGGGCCCCGGGGATGAGCGGCTGTCCTCCACCTGGACGGTGATGAAGTTCCTCCAGCGGGACCTTCCGGCGATGCCCAACGGAGGAGTCAGCTTCGTCGACGTCCGCGATGCTGCCGACGCCTTTCTGGCCGCCCTGGACCGAGGGGAGGTGTTGGGCAAGCACCTGCTCGGCGTGAACATGACCATGGCCGAGTTCTTCGCCCGGCTGGAGCGTATCTCCGGGGTGCCGCCCCCTCGACTCCGCCTCCCTTCCAAGCTGAACGTGCTGGGGGCTCAGCTGCTGGAACGCTGGGCGGAAGTGCGCGGGCAGGAGCCGGCCCTGGATGCAGCGAGCGTGGACATCGCCGAGCACTGGTTCTGGGTCGATGCTCGGAAGGCCGAGCGGGAGCTGGACTTCGTCGCCCGTGACCCTCAGGAGACGCTTCAGGACACGGTCCTCGACCTGATCGCCCGGATGCCGGAACGTGACTGGCCGGGCGTCAAAGGGCGGCTGGCCGAGCTCCGTCGTCGTTGAGGTAAATCACGGCTCGGGGATGAAGACCGCCGTGGCGACGCTGTGGCTGCAGTGCTGGACCCTTCCCTCAGGCGCACTTTCGGTGAAGTCGGCGACTGGCTCGCCAACCGGCGCAGTTCTCCAACGCTCGAGGGCAGGGAGTAGGAAGCATTCGGAAACGCTGCGGCATGCACGCACCTGAACCCCGTGGAGTGTGGGCGACCCGGGGCGGCTGGCACTCCCAGTGCACCTCTGACGCGCTGTTCCGGTGATGCACCGCCGGCGCTCGGAGGCTGGTCATGGATTCACCTCTGTTCGCCCCGCGCCGCGAGGGGCTCTCCCAATCCGTCCTTCTGCTTGGCGCGGGCATCATCCTCGCGTTCTTCCTCACCGCCACGGCACTCATGCAGGACTTCAGTCGCGCCGCCCGCACCAGCGTCCAGGTCAAGGCCCCGGTCTCGTCGCACCGCTGAGCCGTCGGACCAAGTCGCAGCTCCACCCCGGGTCATTCGACGACGTCCGGGTCGCGCATGACGCCCAGCGGGCCTCTTGCAGGCCCCCGCGGCGCCAAGGGCCTGCTCCGCTCGGCGCGCCCGCTGGACGGGCGGACTCCCCCGCCGTACTCAGCGGTTGTCGCCCGTCCGCTCCACATCGGGTACGACTTGGGTGACCCCCGGTACTGCTACGCCGGGCCTACGCCGCGCTCGCTCGAGGTGAGCTCAACGCTGCGGTAGGCCCGGTACAGGGCGCTGTGGCCACCAAGCCAGGCCGAGAGCAGAACGATGCCAGCAAGCAGGATTCCGTGCCCATGGCTGTGGGCGATGCGTTCGAACGATGCTAGCGGACTCTTGTGGCTCTTCATGACTCTCTCCAGCTCGGTGTGGCTGGCGCTTGGCGCAGACCACGCTCCCCGCTGATTGCACCTATGAGGCCAGCGAGCCAACAGCCCAGGGTCGCGAAATCTCTCAGCTCTCAATCCGTCACCGTTGCGCCGGGGGCCACGACTCGCCCCCGCTTCGTTGCTTTCCGGGCCACCCGTCGCCTCTTGGGTGTGGTGAGGTAGGCTTCAGATGCGGATGGCAGGACGGGAGCGCAGCCGGGACGTGCCTCAAGAACCGACCGGAGACGGGACACCGCCGGCGGTGCCGGAGAGGGACGCCCATTCCACGGTCACTTTTGGCGTCCACCGCTCCAGCCTGGCCCCGGACGTGCGCCGCTTCCGGCTGCGAATCGTGGACGGGGCGGGGACGGGCCAGACCTTCGAATCCACCGGGGAGCGGACGTCCATCGGCAGCCACCCGCTCAACGACGTGCTCCTCGACGAGCGGACGGTGTCGCGCTTCCACTGCGAACTGGTGGTCGACGACAAAGCGGTGTGGGTCAAGGACCTGGCGAGCCGCAACGGGACCGTGCTCGACGGGGTGACGGTCAAGGAAGCGGCGCTGCGCAGCGGGAGCTTGCTTCAGCTGGGTCGGGTGGGGCTGCGCTTCGAGCTGTCCGGGGAGAAGAACAAGCTCCAGGTGTCGGAGCATCCCCGCTTCGGCTCGCTGGTAGGGAGCTCCATCCCATCCCGGATCAGCTTCAACCTGTTGGAGCGCGCGGCGACGAGTGACGTCACCATCCTGCTGGAGGGCGAGACCGGGACCGGAAAGAGCCAGGCGGCCGAGTCCATCCATCGCCAGTCCAGTCGGCGGGATCACCCCTTCCTGGTCGTGGACTGCGGGGCCCTGCCGGCCAACCTTCTGGAATCGGAGCTGTTCGGGCACGAAAAGGGGGCCTTCACCGGAGCGCTCACCCGGCGGGTGGGAGTCTTCGAGGAGGCCCGTGGCGGCACCGTCTTTCTGGACGAGATCGGCGAGCTCCCGCTGGAGCTGCAGCCCAAGATGCTCCGCGTCCTGGAAGCCCGGGAGATCCGGCGACTGGGGACCAACACCCATGTCCCGGTGGACGTGCGGATCATCACTGCCACCAACCGAGACCTGCGGGCGGAGGTGAACGCCGGCCGGTTCCGCTCCGACCTCTATTTCCGCCTGGCGGTGATGAAGATTCCCCTCCCGCCCCTCCGGCAACGGACGGAGGACATCCCGCTCATCGTGGAGAAGCTCCTGACCGGGCTGGGGACCGATGCGCGGGTGAAGTCGACGCTGGTCGACGCGAGTTTTCTAGCCCAACTGCAGCACGCGGTCTGGCCCGGCAACATCCGAGAGCTCCGCAACCACCTCGAGCGGTGCGTCGTCCTCCAAGAGCAGCTGATTCCCGGAGAAGGAGGGGAGCCTCAGCCTCCATCCGAGGAGGGCACCGCCGTCGACCCGCGCATCCCCTACCCCGAAGCGCGCCGGCGG
>JBKOYI010000081.1:0-7699 GCA_046725335.1 Myxococcota bacterium
CTGGCGTGGAGATGGGCGTGAATCCGCTCCGCCAGGGTCGTTCCCAGCCCGGCCTCGGCAGCCAGCTCCTCGATGCTCGCCTCCCGGATGCGCTTCAGCGACCCGAAGGCTCGGAGCAGCGCCTTCTTCCGCCCCTCTCCCACCCCTGGGATGTCTTCCAGCACGCTTCGGAAATTCCGCCGACGCATGAGCTTTTGCTGGTAGGTGATGGCGAAGCGGTGCGCCTCGTCTCGGATCCGGACCAGCAGGAAGAGCTCGGGTGAGTTTTGAGGCAGGACGATGGGATCCTTCCGTTCCGGGAGGAACACCCGCTCCGGGCTTCGGGCGGTGGCGCCGGCCTGGTCGTCCACCTCCAACTCGCGGGACTTAGCCAGCCCCACCACGTCGAGCTGTACCCCCACATCCTTCATGGCCGCCCTGGCCGAGGCCACCTGCCCCTTCCCACCGTCGATGACCAGGAGATCCGGCAACTCCCTGTCCGCCAGCCCCCGCCGAAGCCTTCGGCCCACCACCTCGTACATCGAGGCAAAGTCGTCCTGCACCTGAACGCTCTTGATTCGAAAGCGGCGGTAGCGCGCGCGGTCCAAATCGCCATCGGTCATCGCCACCTGGCTGGCAACGATGCTGCTGCCCTGGAAGTGGGAGATGTCGAAGCACTCGATCCGGCGGGGCAGGCGGGAAAGGTGCAGCCGATCGCGCAGCCGGTCCAACACCCCCTCCAACTCGTCGCGGCTCCGCCGCTGGTCCACCATGGCCTGGCGGGCATTGGCGGCGCTCATCTCCACCAGGCGCAACTTCTCTCCTCGCTGCGGGATCAGCACTCTGACCCGACGGCCTCGCTTCTCGGTCAGGAGCTCGGCCAGGGGCTCCACCCCACCCTCCGGCCGAAGCGGGAGCAACACCTCGTCGGGCAGCACGTTGTCTTGCCCGTAGTAGAGGTTGACGAAGCTGGCCAGCAGCTCCTCGTCGGGAAACTCCTGGCCGGTGAAGGGAAAGGCCTGTCCTCCGTTGAGTCGACCCTGGCGGACGTAGAGCACGTAGATGACCAGTCGATCGGCCTCGCGGTGAAACCCAAAAACGTCCTGGTCGATGGGTTCGGTGGTGGCGATCTTCTGCCGCTCCAGTGAGCGCTCGATGGCAAAGAGCTGGTCACGGAGCCTCGCGGCCTGCTCGTAGCGCTGGACGCCGGCGGCGTTCTTCATTCGTTCGGTGAGCGCTTCCAGCAGCTCGCTCCCCTTCCCTTCCAGAAACAGGGCCACCTCCCGAACCGACTGGGCGTACTCCTCGCGCGAGACATCGTAAACGCAGGGCGCGGGACAACGGCCAATCTGGTAGAGCAGACAGGGCCGCTTGCGATGGTGCAGCACGTGGTCGGAGCAGGTGCGGAGTTGGAAGTACCGATTGATGGTTCGCAGCGTCTCCCGGATGCTGCTGGCCGAGGCGTAGGGGCCGAAATAGAGGGCGCCGTCCCGCTTGAAGTGCCGCACCACCTCCAGCCGCGGCCACTCCGCCGCCGGGTCCAGTCGAAGGCAGATGAAGTTCTTGTCGTCCTTGAGCAGGACGTTGAAGCGCGGCTGGTGGCGCTTGATCAGCTCGTTCTCGAGGAGGAGCGCCTCCTTCTCGTTGCTGACCACGACCGTGTCCACGTCGTGGAGGACGTCCTCCAGGATGGGGACGAAGGCCCGAGAATCACTGCTCCGGCCGAAATAGGACTTTACCCGGGAGCGGAGATTCACCGCCTTGCCGACGTAGATGACTTCGCCCCGGGCGTCCTTCATCAAGTAGACGCCTGGCTCAGCGGGCAATCGCTCGAGCTTTTCTTCCAGCCGCTCCGAGGGCATCAGCGGCGCTTTCTGCCCCGCCCGGCGGCCCTCCGCCCTGGCTGGGGCCGCTCGTCCACCCGGGCGCCGTGCTCGAGGAGCGCGAGCGAGGGGGGATGGAGACCGAGGTCCATGTCCTTCAGGAGAAGCACCTTGTCCCGCAAACCGGCTGCGCGCTCGAACTCCATCGCGTCGGCCGCCCGATGCATCTCCTCGCTGTACTCACGGATCAGCCGGGCTATCTCTTCGGCGGTGAGCAGGGTGTCCTCCGCCGCCTCCGGCAGAGCCGGGCTCTCCGAGCGGTAGAGCACGTCACTGAGGTCGAGGATGGCCTTGTGCACCCCCTGAGGGGTGATGCCGTGATCGCGGTTCCAGCCTTCTTGCAGCTCGCGCCGCCGCTGGGTCTCGTCCAGGGCCAGCCGCATCGAATCGGTCACCTGCTCGGCATACATGATGACCCGGCCGTTGATGTTGCGGGACGCCCGACCGATGGTCTGGATGAGGCTGACGTGGCTACGAAGGAATCCCTCCTTGTCCGCATCGAGGATGGCCACCAGCGACACCTCGGGAATGTCCAGCCCTTCCCGGAGCAGGTTGATGCCCACCAGCACGTCGAACTCGCCCCGGCGTAGGTCCCGAATGATGGCGGTGCGCTCGAGTGCGTCGATGTCCGAGTGCAGGTAGCGCACCCTGACCCCCACCTCGGCGAAGTATTCGGCCAGGTCCTCCGCCATGCGCTTGGTGAGGGTGGTGACCAGGACGCGATCCTTGGCCGCGGCGCGTACCCGGACCTCCTCCAGGAGATCCTCCACCTGGTTTCGAGCCGGCCGGACTTCCACCTGGGGGTCGGTGAGCCCGGTGGGGCGAAGGACCTGCTCCACCACCACCCCCTGGCTCTTCTGCAGCTCGAACTCGGCCGGGGTGGCGCTGACGTAGATGGCTTGCGGAACCATGGCCTCGAACTCGTCGAACTTGAGCGGCCGGTTGTCCATCGCGCTGGGAAGCCGAAAGCCGTACTCGGCCAAGGTCTCTTTCCGACTCCGGTCGCCGCGGTACATCGCCCCGATCTGGGGGATGGTCTGGTGACTCTCGTCGATGATGACCAGGAGATTCTTGGGGTAGTAGTCCAGCAGGCAGGGCGGAGGCTCACCCGGCGCCCGCCCGGAGAGGTGGCGACTGTAGTTCTCGATGCCGTTGCAGAATCCGACCTGCTCCATCATCTCCAGGTCGTACAACGTCCGTTCCTCGAGCCGCTGCGCCTCCAGCAGCTTGCCGTGGGCCCGGAAGAACTGGAGACGCTCGCGCAGCTCCTCGCGGATGTCGCGGATGGCCCGAGCCCGCTGCTCCTCCTCGGTGACGTAGTGGCTGGCGGGGAAGATGACGATCTTCTCCACCGAGGCCAGGGACTGTCCGCGCAGCGGGTCGAACTCGGCGATGCGCTCCACCACGTCGCCGAAGAACTCGATTCGCACCGCCCGCTCTTCCTCGTAGGCGGGGAAAACCTCCACCGTGTCGCCTCGCACGCGGAAGGTGCCACGGTGGAAGTCGAGATCGTTGCGGGCGTACTGCGCATCCACCAGGCGCCGCATCAGGACATCGCGGCCCAGCTCCTCGCCTCGGACGGCGGTGGCGGCCAGGGCGACGTAGCTCCTGGCCGTTCCCAGACCGTAGATGCAGGAGACGGAGGCGACGATGAGGACATCATCCCGGGTCCGGAGTGAGTGGGTGGCGGAGTGGCGGAGCCGCTCGATCTCGTCGTTGATGAAGGCGTCCTTCTCGATGTACGTATCCGACGAGGGAAGGTAGGCCTCGGGCTGGTAGTAGTCGTAGTAGCTGATGAAGTACTCGACGGCGTTGTGGGGGAAGAGCTCCTTGAATTCGCCGTAGAGCTGCGCGGCCAGGGTCTTGTTGTGGGCGATGACCAGGGTGGGCCGCTGCACCTGGGCGACCACGTTGGCCATGGTGAACGTCTTCCCCGAGCCGGTGACTCCCAGGAGGGTCTGGTGCGGGTCACCGCGCAGAACGCCCTCCACCAGCTCGCCAATCGCGCGCGGCTGGTCCCCTCGAGGTTTGTAGTCGGTGATGAGCTGGAAGCCCGCCATGGCCAGGCAGGCTACCTAACGCATCCGCCTAGCGTCCGCTGGCCGGCGCAGGCCCCGTCTGGTTCGAGGCGCGACGGGCTGCCTCCAGGGCCTGCCGCCGGATTCCCTCGAACTCGTCCCCTTTCCTCCAGGCCGGCATCCGGTCCGCCTGGGCCACGCTGTAGCCGAGCGCGAACTGAAGCCGAGCGTCCTCCACCGCGCCGCTCAGGTCCCAGTCCGGGGTCAGCTCGTCGGAGGGCTGATGGTAGCGGGTCTCCTCCCAGGTCTCGCGCTTCTCTCGTCCCCAGCCCAAAGGGCGACCCCGATAGTCGAGACCGCTCTCGAAATAAGCTGCTGGCACCCCCACCCGGGCAAAGCTGAGCTGGTCGCTCCGGTAGAAGTACCCTCTGTCTGGCAGTTGATCGGGCTTGAGGACGCGGCCCTGAGCTCGGGCCAGCGCGGCCAGAGTCGGGTCCAGGTCGGTCTTGCCGAGGCCGATGACGGTGACGTCGCGGGTCCGGCCAAAGACGTTGGCCCCGTCGATGTTGATGTCCACCGCCAACCGGCCGACCGGCACCGGCGGATGTTGGGTCAGGTACTCCGAGCCGAGCAGTCCCTGCTCCTCGGCGGCCACCGCTGCGAAGAGGATGCTCCGGCGCGGGGCCTTGGGCAGGGCCCCGTAGGCCCTGGCAATGGAGAGCAGGAGTGCCACGCCCGAGGCGTTGTCCTGGGCGCCGTTGTAGATGGCATCCTCCCCCGGCTTGGCCCCGGGCCGGACGCCCAGATGGTCGTGGTGAGCGCTGTACACCACCAGCTCCGAGGCCAGGCGGGGATCGCTTCCCGGGAGCAGCCCCAGCACGTTGGCAGTGCGGGCCTTGGCGACGTGGCTGGTGAAGTCGGTGCTCACCCGGAGGCTCAAGGCAACCGGATGGAAGTCGCGCTGGTTGGCTGCGCGCTGGAGGGCATCCAGATCCTGTCCGGCGATGGCCATCAGCCTTCGGCAGGCGGCCTCGGTGACCCAGCCGCGGACGGCGACCCGCTGCTCGCTGGAGGGGAGAGAAAACTGAGGTCCGGTCCAGGAGGTCTGAACCACCTGCCAGGGGTAGCCTGCGCTGTGCTGAGTGTGCAGCAGGATGGCCCCGGCGGCGCCGACCCTGGCCGCGATGGCGTACTTGTAGTCCCAACGGCCGTAGAACAGGCGGGCCCGGCCGCCGAACAAGGCCGGATCTCCCTCCGGGTCGTTGTTGAGCATCAGGAGGACCTTCCCGCGGAGGTCCTGCCCCTTGTAGTCGTCCCAGGCAAACTCCGGTGCCTGGATACCGAAACCGACGAAGACCAGCTCGGCGCCATCCAGGGTGGTTCGTGGAGCGTCATCCCCGGGGACGGCGATGACGTCGGCCTGGTGCTGCAGGACGAGGGATCGGTCGCCCCGGGAAAAGCGGACCGTGTCGGCGTGGCCCTCGACACTGATCACGTCGAAAGGTTGGAGAAAGCCGTCGGTGCCGGCCGGTTTCATCCCCAGGGCCTCGAGCTGGGCGGCGATGTAGGTCTGGGTCAGGGCGTCTCCCCGGGTGGCCGGGCCCCGGCCCTCGAGCAAGTCGGAGGCCAGGAAGCGGACGTGGGCCCGGATGGACTCGGCGCTGATGAGCCGTTCAGCGGCTCGGTCCGTCCGGGGAGGGGGCGAAGCACCGAGGGTCAAGGCCAGCAGGAGAGCGGATTTCATTCGGTTGACCGGTTTTGCCCTGCTTGCATCGGTCGAGTCCATGGGCGGTGGTGTCCGGCCGGACCGGCTGGAGGGCACATGCGGTCCCTGTCTCCAGGGTCCACCCCCGGGAGTTTCAAGTCGGTAGGAGACCCGGCGCGCAGCAACCCGAGCTACGCGCGCACCGTCCAGGTCGTGCCGCCCGGCCCGTCCCGAACTTCGACCCCCAGGTCGAGCAGCTGTCCCCGAATGGCATCGGAACGGGCAAAATCCTTGCTCCGTCGGGCGTCCGCCCGCTGAGCCAGGAGCAGCTCGACCCGCGCGCGATCGAGCCCGCGCCGTTCGACCAGCCGGTCCCGGCGGCGCTCGAGCCACTGGCCCGGCGAGGACTCCAGCACACCCAGGACGTGGCCCAGCTTGGGCGCCAGCTCGCGCAGCGCCGCCAGAGTGCGCGTCACCATCGGTCGGTCCTGGATCGGCGGCCGGTCCAGCAGCTCATTCATCTCGGTGAAGAGCGCCGACAGTGCGGCCAAGGCCCCGGGGGTGTTGAAGTCGTCGTCCATCGCTTCCTCGAACGCCCGCCGATGGGCGTCCGGATCGCCGTGCACCGGGCCGGACGTCGAGGCACGCGTCCCCAGACGCTCGTCGATGCGCTCCAGCGTCTCGTAGAAGTACTGGATGCGCGCCTCGGCCGCGGCGAGCGCCTCGTCGGAGAACGCCAGACCGTTGCGGTAGTGGCTGGAGAGAAAGAAGAGCCGCAGCGCCTCGGCATCCACTTTGGCCAGGGCGTCCCGGAGCCGGACCACGTTGCCCAGGCTCTTGGACATCTTGGCGCTCTCCAGCTCCAGGAAGCCGGCGTGCATCCACACCATGGCCAGTGGCTGGTGGTAGGCGGCCTCGGACTGGGCAATCTCGTTCTCGTGGTGCGGGAAAATGAGATCCAGACCCCCGCCGTGGATGTCGAAGGTGTGGCCGAGGAACCTCTCGCTCATGGCCGAGCACTCGATGTGCCAGCCCGGCCGACCACGGCCCCAGGGAGCGTCCCAGGCCGGCTCCCCCGGCTTCTCCGCCTTCCACAGCGCAAAATCGAGCGGCTCGCGCTTTTGTTCCGCCGGAGTGACCCGCTCTCCCGCTCGCAGCTCGTCCAGGTTGCGGCGGGAGAGCTTGGCGTAGGACGGCCAGCGGGACACCTGGAAGTAGACGTCCCCCGCCGAGACATAGGCCACGCCCTCGTCGAGCAGCCGCTGGATGAGCCCCACGATGTCGGGCATCACCTCGGTGACCCGCGGAGAAACGTCGGGCGTCAGCAGACCGAGCGCCCGGGCGTCCTCCTCGAAGGCACCCACATAGCGCTCCGCCAGCGCGGCAGGGTCCTCCCCGCTTTCCCTGGCCGCCTGGATGATCTTGTCGTCGACATCGGTGTAATTGCGGACGTACAGGACCCGGTAGCCGCGGTGTCGCAGATAACGCACCACGACGTCGAAAACGGTGAAGGTTCGCGCGTTTCCGATGTGCACCCACGAATAGACCGTGGGACCGCAGACGTACATCCGGACTTCACCGGGGCGGAGCGTCTGCAGGGGCTCCTTCCGTCGCGTCAGCGTGTTGTAGATGGTGAGTGTGGGCAAGCTTTGTGTCGGGGGGCATGACATCATTGCATGGGGACCGGACTCCGTGTTTCCCTGGGAGTGAGCATGGCGCCGTCGAACCCGAAACGACCGCCCGGGGGTCCCCCGCCGGAGGATGGGCCGAGCGACCCGGCAGAGGAAACGAGCGAGCTGCCTTTCGACGAGCGCGAGGCCACTCCGCTGAATGCCGATGATCCCGCTCCCCAGCGTGTGACGACCTACCCCGTCCGACCCGGCCGAAAACGCCGGGGCCGGGACAGCATCGGGTCGCCCACGCTGCTGACCCCCTTCGGGGAGGCGGGAACGCAGGAGATTTTCCTTTACGCCGAGCACGGGCCCGGCACCGGTCAGCTGCTCCCGGTCCGCCAAGGAGCGCTCGTCCTGGGGCGCTCCAGCAGCTGTGACCTGCGGCTGCCCCACGCCTCCATCAGCCGTCGACACGCCCGGTTGACCCGGCGCGGGGAACAG
>JBKOYI010000149.1:0-5930 GCA_046725335.1 Myxococcota bacterium
TGCGCCGGGTGCGAGCTGCCCCTCTTCTCCTCGACTGCCAAGTTCGACAGCGGAACGGGCTGGCCCAGCTTCACTGCCCCCCTGCCGAACGCCGTGGAGACCCAGACCGACCGGAGCCTCCTGATGACCAGGACCGAGGTCCACTGCCGGCGCTGCGGAGGGCACCTGGGGCACGTCTTCGATGACGGCCCACCGCCCACCGGCCTGCGCTACTGCATGAATGGCGTGGGCCTGAAGTTCCGTCCGGCCTAGGGACCCTCGTCAGGGAGCGCCAACCCGTCCGAGCGGTCGGGCAGCCCGGAGCCGCCGCGCCGCCTCCTCCAGGGTCTGATCGGACTTGCAGAAGGCGAAACGGGCCACGCAGGGAGCGCGGCTCGGGTCCAGATAGAAGGCCGAGAGTGGAATGGCCGCCACCCCAGCCTCGGTGGTGAGGTGCCGGCAAAAGGAATCGTCGTCGGCGAAGCCACGCCCGGAGACGTCGGTGCAGGCAAAGTAGGCGCCCTCCGGCTCCCAGGGAGTCAGGCCGGCGGCGTCCAGCGCTTCCAGCAGCTTCCCCCGACGACGGGCATAGGCCGCCTGCAGCTCGGCGAAGTAGCTGTCGGGGAGCTCCAGCGCCGTGGCCACCGCTTCCTGGAGCGGGGTGGGGACGGCGAAGGTCACGTACTGGTGGGCCTGGAGCACCGCATCGCGGAGCACCTTTGGACCCATGGCCCAGCCCACCTTCCACCCGGTGAAGCCGAACGTCTTGGCCGCGCTGCTGACGGTGAGAGTCCGCTCGGCCATCCCGGCCAGGGTGGCCAGGGAGAGGTGGCGAGCCTCTCCGTAGGTCAGGTGCTCGTACACCTCGTCCACCACCGCCACGGTGCCCCAGCGCTGGCAAAGACCGGCGATCTGCTCCAGCTCCGCGCGGCTGAACACCTTGCCGGTCGGGTTGTGGGGCGTGTTCAGCAGCACCACTCGGGTGCGGGCGGTGAAGGCCGCCTCCAGCGCGCCGGCATCGAACCACCAACCCCGATGGGCGGCATCGGGCGGGCAGAGAGGAACGGGTCGGAGAGTGCCCCCGGCCATGATCACCCCGGCGGCGTAGGAGTCGTAGAAGGGCTCGAAGAGCACCACCTCGTCGCCCGGGTCGACCAACCCCTGAATGGCGTCGAAGATGGCCTCGGTCGCCCCGCAGGTCACCACCACCATGGAATCGGGGTCCACCGAGGGGCCGTGGAAACGCTCGGCGTGGCGCGCCACCGCCCGGCGCAGCGAGACCGCCCCGATGCCGGGAGCATATTGATTCTGTCCGGCTCGGAGCGCCCGGACCGCCGCCTCCCGGACCGGCTCCGTCCCGTCGAAGTCGGGAAAGCCCTGGCCGAGATTCACTGCCCCGACCCGGGCAGCCAAGGCGCTGAATTCGGAGAAGACGGTGGGTGCGAGTGAGCGCACTCGGGTGGAGGCTCGCACTCCAGCCCCGGAGTTTTCTTTGGACACGGTCGGGCCGACGCTACCACCCGTCTTGACGGGCCAGGGTCCTTGGTCCACATGCTTCGCCTCCCCCAGCCCATGGACCGCACCGAACGCCTGCTCGATCTGGTGGCACTGCTCCTGGACTCCCACGAGCCGGTGTCCTGGGCCGAGCTCAAGGAGAGCTTCCCCGAGGATTACGGCAGCGGCAGCGACGAAGCCACCGAACGCAAGTTCGAGCGGGACAAGGCCGAGCTGCTGGAGCTGGGCATCCCGCTCACCTACGTCCAAGGGGACGAGGACCGCAAAGACGGTTACCTGCTCGATCGGAACGCCTATTACCTCCCCGAGCCCGGCTTCACCCCGGAGGAGATGGCAGTCCTCTATGCCGCCGGGTCGGCCGCGCTGGCCTCGGGCGCCTTTCCGGGACGGCACGATCTACAGCACGCGCTTCGGAAGATCGGCTTCTTCACCGGGGGCCAGCTGGTCACTCCACGGGTTCGCATGGAGCTGGGCGCGGTGCGGGAAACGGCGGCCGTGCCCGAATTTCTGGAATCACTCTGGTCCGCGGCCAGCGCGCGAAAGTGGGTGGAGCTGTCCTACCTCTCTCCCAAGCGCCCCGAGCCGTCGGTCCGACGGGTCGACCCCTACGGCCTGGTGCTCCGCCGAGGGGTCTGGTCGCTGGTCGGCTACTGCCACTTGCGCAAAGGACTCCGGACCTTTCACGTGCATCGGATCAAGGAGCTGAAGATCAATCCGAGCAAACCCCGCACCCACGACTTCGAGGTGCCGGAGGATTTCCGGATCGACGCCCACGTCCCCCACGCGCCGTGGCAGTGGCGCATCGAGCCGCCAGTGGAGGTCCGCATCCGGCTTCAGGGACCCCTGGCCTCCCAGGCCGAGGCCCACTTCCCGGACGCCCGGGTGGAGCGGGCGGATGGGAGGACCGAGGTGGTGCTCTCCGTCACCCTGATGGACGGGTTGTTGAAGCACCTGCTGGCGCTCTGGCCCCAAGCCCAGGTCCTCTCTCCCGAGTCGGCTCGAGCTCGCTTCCGGGCGCTGGCCGAGGCGGTCGCCGCACGACATCGGGGGGCCGCGTGAGCGACGTGCATGAGCGGCTCCGGCGCCTGCTCTTCGTGGTTCCCTACGTCGCGCGCCACAAGGGCGTCACGGTGGACGCCTTGGCCAGGCAGCTGGGGATCAGCCGAGAAGAGCTGCTCCGCGATCTCGAGCTGCTGACGATGGTGGGGCGCCCTCCCTTCCAGCCGGACGACTTCATCGACCTGCACGTGGAGAATGATCAGGTGTGGGTCGACCTGGATCAGCGCTTCAGCAAGCCGCCCCGGCTGACCGGCGCGGAGGCAGCGGCCCTGGGGGCAGCGGCCGAGCTGTTGCGCCCGGGTGCGGAGAGCGCTCTGGCCTCGGCCCTGGCCAAGCTGGAAAAGGTGCTCCCCGCCCAGGCCAAGCGGCTTTACCGGGATCTGGAGCGAACGGTGAATGCCCGATCCCTGGCTCCGGCCGAGCTGGGACTCGTTACCCGGGCGGTGGAGGAGCGGCGGGAGCTGACCTTCGACTATGCCGCTCGGGGCAGCACCGCCGCCGAGCGCCGCCGGGTCGAACCGGTGGAGGTCTTCAACCACCGCGGGCAGTGGTACCTCTATGCCTGGGACCTGGCCCGGGGCCAGGAGCGGCTGTTCCGGCTCGATCGGATGACGGCCATCACCCCCACCGACAAGAGCTTTGCGCCCCGAGCGTTGCCGCCAGCCCGCGTGCCGGACCCGGCCGAACGCGGCGAGGTGCGGGTTCGCTTCACTGCCCGGGCCGCCCCCTACCTCCGGGAGCGTTTCGGAACCGAGGCTCGCGAGCTTTCCGATGGTGGGGTGGAGGTCCGGGTCTCGGGCGAGGAACGGTGGCTGGTCCAGTGGGTTCTGTCCTTCGGGGGAGAGGCCGAGGTGATCGAGCCGCCCGGAGCCCGGGAGGCGGTGGCCCGGGCGGCCTTGAGCGCGCTCGAGGCGACGCGCTGAGGCCTCATGGCCGAAACCACCAGGCCGGTCTCGGCCATCAGACCTGCGCCGGGAGCTGGTCTGCGTCGAGCTCGACCTCGTCCACGTAGCACCAGCCCCAGTCCTCCCCCCGCTCCAGCGACTGGACGATCGGATGCTGGGAGGCGTGGAAATGCTTGGTGGCGTGGCGATTGGGGCTCGAGTCGCAGCAGCCCACGTGGCCGCAGATCATGCACAAGCGGAGATGGACCCAGCGGCTGCCCATTTTCAGGCAGTCCTCACACCCCTGAGTGGTGTGGGGGTGGACGGGTCTCAACGCGGCGACGTGGGTGCACTCGGGCATGGCAACGCCAACAGTGTTGCCAAACCCGGCCTCGGTCAACCGCTCCGGGTCGGGTCGGTCAGAAACGTCCAGGGGTCGGGGGCGGCTCCCCCTGCCGACGTCTCGTGCAAAGCGCGCATGGGGAGAATCGAGCCGCGCTCGTTGCGCTCGGCTGGCCGTCGCGGCATATCGCCCTCTGACGGCGCTCCGGTGCCTTCCCGGAGGCGCCCGCCATGACCATGACCACCGATTCGTTCAAGACCCAAAGCAACCTCCAAGTCGGAGGAACTGGCTACGAGATCTACGCGCTGGAGACGCTGGCCAAGGCCCATCCCACGGTCCGGCAGCTTCCGGTGTCGCTGCGGGTGCTCCTGGAAAACCTGCTCCGCCACGAGGACGGGCGGGTGGTGAAGCGGGAGCACATCGAAAAGATGCTGGCCTGGAATCCCAAGGCCACCCCGGACACGGAGATCTCCTTTCACGTCGCCCGGGTGCTGCTCCAGGATTTCACCGGTGTCCCGGCGGTGGTGGACCTGGCGGCGATGCGCGAGGCGCTGGCCGCGCTGGGTGGGGACCCGAACCAGATCAACCCGCGCAATCCGGCCGACCTGGTCATCGATCACTCGGTGGTGGTGGACGAGTTCGGCACCGTGGGGAGTCTGCAGGCCAATGCCGAGCTGGAGTTCGAACGCAACCGAGAGCGCTACGGCTTCCTGCGCTGGGGGCAGCGGGCTTTCCGGAATTTCCGCGTCGTTCCGCCGGCCACCGGCATTTGCCACCAGGTCAATCTGGAGTTCCTGGCCCAGGTCGTCTTTCAGGAGGGCAAGCGCCTCTATCCGGACACGCTGGTCGGCACCGACTCGCACACCACCATGGTCAATTCGCTGGGGGTGGTGGGGTGGGGCGTGGGCGGCATCGAGGCCGAGGCGGCGCTGCTGGGCCAGCCCCTGACCATGCTCATCCCCCAGGTGGTGGGCTTCCGCCTCACCGGAAAGTTTCCCCCCGGGGCCACCGCCACCGACCTGGTGCTCACCGTCACCCAGATGCTTCGGAAGAAGGGGGTGGTGGGCAAGTTCGTCGAGTTCTTCGGCCCGGGCATCTCCCAGCTGTCCCTCCCCGACCGGGCCACCGTCGCCAACATGGCCCCTGAATACGGGGCGACCATCGGCTTCTTCCCGGTGGACGCGGAGACCCTGGCCTACCTGCGGTTCACCGGCCGCTCCCCGGCGCAGGTCGAGCGAGTGGAGGCGTACTGCCGCGCCCAGGGCCTCTTCCACACCGCCGAGGCACCGGAGGCGACCTACTCCGACGTCCTGGAGCTGGCCCTGGAGACGGTCGAGCCGAGTCTGGCCGGTCCCAAGCGACCCCAGGACCGGGTGCCGCTGAAGGATGCCCGCCCGGTCTTCCACAAGAACCTGGTGGAGATGCTCAGCACCGCCGGACCAGCGGACGAGGAGGGGCCGGGCAGCGCCGCTCCCAAACCGGCGCAGCCGATTGGCGGGGGTGCCTCGCGCGTGTCGGCCGGAATCGACGTCACCCAGGGCTCACTGACCTACCGGCTGGGGCACGGCGCGGTGGTCATCGCCGCCATCACCTCCTGCA
This sequence comes from Myxococcota bacterium, assembly GCA_046725335.1. Classification (GTDB taxonomy): domain Bacteria; phylum Myxococcota; class Myxococcia; order Myxococcales; family Myxococcaceae; genus RPRB01. Next base: position 5,380 of record JBKOYI010000149.1, read on the forward strand.
CCAACACCAGCAACCCGGCCGTCCTCCTCGGGGCTGGCATCCTGGCCAAGAAGGCGGTGGAACGCGGCCTGGGCAGCAAGCCCTGGGTGAAGACCTCGCTCGCTCCCGGCAGCAAGGTGGTGATGGACTACCTCCGCTCGGCGGGGCTGATGCCCTACCTGGAGGCCCTGGGCTTCCACCTGGTCGGCTACGGCTGCACCACCTGCATCGGAAATTCCGGGCCCCTTCCAGATCACATCTCCAATGCCATCACCGAGGGGGACGTGGTCGTCGCCGCGGTGCTGTCCGGGAACCGCAACTTCGAGGGACGGATCAACCCGTTCGTGCGAATGAATTTCCTGGCCAGCCCTCCGCTGGTGGTGGCCTACGCCATCGCTGGGGACATGGATCACGATCTGGTGAAGGAGCCGCTGTCGGTCGACCGCAACGGACACCCGGTCTACCTCCGCGACATCTGGCCCACCGACCAGGAGATCCGGGAGGCCATCGCCGCCCACGTCAAGCCGGAGCAGTTCCGCAACCAGTACGCCCATGCCCTGGACGGCGACGCT
>JBKOYI010000124.1:0-7753 GCA_046725335.1 Myxococcota bacterium
GACGAGAACGGCCCTGGCTACCCGCTTCGTCCCGTGGCGCCCGATGTAGCGCGCGACTTCCCCGCCTCCGGTGGAGTGACCCACCAGCGTGGCGTCTCTGAGATCGAGAGCCTCGATGACGGCCGCCAGATCGTCGGCATACCCGTTCATGTCGTTTCCGGAGGAGGCTTGGGTCGAGCGCCCATGGCCGCGCCGGTCAACCGCAACGACGCGAAACCCGTTCTGTGCGAGGAAAAGCAACTGGCCGTCCCAGGCGTCCGAGTTCAAGGGCCAGCCGTGGGAGAAGGTAACGACGGGCCCCTTGCCCCAGTCCTTGTAAAAGATCTCCGTGCCGTCCTCAGTCCTGACCGTGCTCATTGCGCGCCTCCTTTGCTTGCTTGAGAGGGTGTTTGCGAGGCTGAGCCAGGTACGGCCCCAGAGGAGCCATCGTCAAGGTCCATTCTCGTGGCGGCGAGCACGGCCAACACCTGGCCGGCAGGCCGACTTTCGGTGACGCGCTGGCTCACGCTCTGTGCGTGTACCTCCTCACACGCTACGGAGTCCGTCGGTTGCCCGTCTCCACGAACCGGGGCGGCAGGACATCGCCTGAAGCGAGTGATCGAGTTCATCCAGGACAACCTGAGAGGCGACGTCAGTCTCGAGCACGACCCCTCGGCAATCCACGCCACGGGCGTGCTCGGGGGCGCGTGCTGCTAGGGGCTCACCCGCCGGATCTCTTGAAGCTTGGCGCGCTGCGCCTCGTTCAGAAGATTCCGGATGCGGATCAACAGACCGAGGTGCGTCTTCTTGATCTCCGTCTCCAGCTTCATGACCTCGGTGGCCTGGGCGAGTGCCTTGGCCTCGTCCACCGGGGAGGCGTCGAGGAGCCGGGAGAGCTGCTCGGTCGCAGCCTGAAGCTGCCACTGAAGTCGGGGGAACTGTCCCTGCACGCGCTCGAGCTCCTTGACGATGGCGTCACGCTGGCGTTCGTCGATCCGAAGCTCTCCCTGATGGCTCATGATCAGTTCTGGAGGGAAGAGCTTCCCGCCGATCGGGTCCGCCGGCGCAGCCCGGACTCCGGATGGCGGTGCGCCCCCGTCGTCGGCGCGGCTCGAGAGCGGCACGGCGAGCACGAGGGTCGCAAGGAGCGTCGGCAGAGCGCGGTAGGTCATCGGGTGCCTCATCGTCCGTCCATCGGTGGGCCAAGGAAGCGATCGGCGGCCGGGTCCAGCGCGGGCACCGTGCGCAGCGTGACCAGGTCGGGAGTGTCGAGCAGGAAATCGGTCGGCGCGATCCAGCGCGTCCCGGTGGGGAGCGAAGCCGGCGGAACCCTCGGCCGGGCCACGACCCACACCCCGACCGCAACCACCGCGGCGAGGCCGCCGGCGAGCAGCGCCCACCGACGCTTCGAAGGCCGCACGGCTCTCGACCGACGGCCTGCTGCCCACGTTCGCTCGAACGAGGGAGTCCGGTCGGCATCGCCCCGGTGGGCTTCGGCCAGGGCAGCGCGAAGGCGCGCCTCGTCGTCGTCGGGCTTCACCGCAGATCCTCCGGTCCCAGAAGCGAGAGAAGGCGCAGCTTGCCACGGTGGTAGTGAACCCGCGCCGTTCCCAGCGACACGCCCATCACCGAAGCAGCCTCCTCGACGCTCAGCTCGTGAAAGAACACCAGGTCGAGCACCTCTCGCTGACGAGACGCGAGCTGGTTCATGGCTCGCCGGACGCGCGCCCCACGCTCCGCGGAGGCGAAGGACTCCAGTGGACCCGTGCCGGGGTCGTCCGGGGCGGCGGGAAAGAACCTCTTCCACGGCGCCCGCTCCTCCAGCCAGCGCCGCCTGCGCCCGCGTGCGGCCATGTTTCGCACCACCGAGAAGAGCCAGGTCTTGAAGGTGGAGCGGCCGTCGAACCGGGCGCGACCTTCGAGGATGGAGAGGTACACGGACTGCAGAACCTCCTCGGCTTCGGCCGTGTTCCATCGTGTGCAAGCCAGGGCCCAGGCGAAGCTCGCCGGGTGGAGCGCAGCGATCTGCTGCTCGAGGTCGGCCGGTGCCACGCGTCGGGCCCATCGGGCACGCTAGCGCAAGGGTTCGGCGAAGACGCACGAACTGGCGTCGCCCTCGGTGGCCACCCCGCCGTCCGGACCCGGGCCGAGGGCATAGACACGGCCGAAGCTGGAATCCCAGCACTCGGTCAGGAGCGTCCCGTCCGCTGCGTCCCCACCGTGGGCCTCGACGTCGGCCCGACCCGCACCGCTGGAGGTCCATCGCGAGCGGATCTGTCCTGTCTCCAGCGCGTCGGTGCTCCTCACCAGATTCGCGTCTGCATCGAGGACGAGGGAGCCCGAACCGTCGGCCTGAATGACGGCGCCGACATCGGCGGTGGTGGATGGATCCGACGTCGCATGGACATCCGCCAGGTGGACGTGCACCTCACGCCGGTCGGCAGCGACGCTCCAGCCAGCGACGATCTGCCCCTCGGCAGGATTGGCGACCGGATCGAGCCGGTGGGCAAGGCCGAGGTCCACCGAAAAGGAACCCTGGCTCGGGCCGCTCGATCCCACGCCGGTGGAAGCGCCCTGGAGGAAGGTCTCGAAGTCGGCGTCGCTGCCGGACTTCTGGCGGAGGTCGAGCCTGAACTGATGCGCGCCTGGGCCCACACGAATGATGACCAGGCGCCCTGCCACTGGAGACAGTGCGTCGGTCAATGGACCCCATGCCGCAGACTCTGGTCCGACCGCAGCCGGTGGGGTCCGGGCGATCTTGCTGAGCGTGTCGAGCGCACCCCCCACGAGGCCGTTCACCTCTCCGGTCGTCTGCCGGGTGAGGACGTAGAGGCTGGCCGTCTCGCCGACGAGTGCTGCCGAGCGCTCGCCCAGAGCGACAGGGGCGCGGGAGCTCGGCGCCGAGACCTCGAGGGTCTGACGGGTGGGAAGGGCGGTCAGGAACGGCCCGGCCGACTCAGTCGTGGATCCGCAACCGGCGCACAGCGCGATCAAGAAACACAGACGTCTGCACATGGAAGCCTCCCGGGCGTGCTGCCATCGCACCCGGAGGCCTTGGTCGCTCGAGGCGGCCGGTCATATGACAGCTCCTCCCCGTGCCTCGGATCGGCGTGACGGCCCGACCCGGGCATCGAACATCCGCTGGGACCCGCGGGCCAGGCCAAGGAGCGCCACGCTACTGGCCCTCATGAGCCCACTGCTCCCCGTCCTCGCAGGGCGTCAGCGGCTGACGCAACGCCGGAGTCGGCGCGGGTCAGCCTTGCAAATGCATACCGACGACCACCCAGGGATGCGAGTCCGGCCGGCAGTGCTCGCCCTGATGTTGCTGGTCGCAGGGTGCGGAGGCGCTTCGGGCGGAAGCAAGACCGGGGCGGACGGCGGAAGCATCGGGGTGCCAGTCCATCCCGGGCCGGACGGCGGAAACATCGGGGCCCCAGTCGATCCCGGGCCGGCGTTCCAGCGAACCGAGGGATGGTCCGTGCGCCGGAGGATGCGCTCGCCATCGGGGAACGACGTCACCCTGGAGGAGCAGCTCACCAGTTTCGCGGTCAGCCCGGGCGCGAGCCGGATGCGGCGCATCGACGCGCCGGATGTCCTGCCCTGGACCGCTCCAGCGGGTCTGTTCATCGAGGATGCGGCGCTCCATCACTCGGGTGCCGTCAGCTCGGTTCTGGTAGACGGCGAATTCAACATTTGGATTGCTCGCCTCAGCCCACGGCTGGAGCTGCTCGACTTGCAGCGGTTGAGCGATCCGCAGATCGCCAATGATCCATTCCCGGTGGGCGAAACCGGAACACCAACTCCGACCGACGTGACGGCGAATGGGCTTCCCCGGGATTCGGTGCAGGTGGCTCCCGACGGGGAGGAGGCCGTGATTGTCGTCGTCACCCCATTCGATTCGGTGCTGCTCTACCGCCTCGCCTTCACCACCCGATGGGAGTCCCCGCGCCGCGCACTGGTACTCCCGGTCGCTCTCCACACTCCCTTCCTTCCCATCGGAGGGAGCTTCGACACCTTCGGAGCCATGTGGTCCTCCTACCGGACCCTCGTCGACGTGGACACCGACGGAAACGCCTACCTGGCATTCTGGGTGTTCCCGAGGATGATCCAGCAGCACGATGCGTTCGTTGGCGACGGACTTCGCCCGCTCTCGACCAATCCGTTTTCCCGGGACTCGGACGTGCTGCTCGAGAAGTTCGATCGTGCCGGACATCGCCTCTGGTCGCGGGTGATCGGGACCGAGAACGAGGACGAGCCCTACTCGATCCGGGCAGTCGACGGGGCCGTCGCAGTGGTGGGCCGCTCGCGCCGGTTTCCGAACGACGACAACACGTTCTGGGACGCCTTCATCAGTGTGAGCGGCGCCGACGGCACGCTGCGCGGGTCCCGTACCTTCCAGCTGGAGGCCTCGAGCATCCTTCTGAGCGTGGCCGGTCTTCCCGGTGGAGGCTGGCTGGCCGGAGGCAGCGAGGGTTGGTCGCAAAACCCCCAGGGCCTGAGCATTTTCGGCTTCGGGTCCAAGCTGCTGCTGGAGGTCCCCTCCCTCGATGCGGACCCGGTCCGGATCGCGCTGCCCGCGGGTCCCCGCCACAACGAGATTCGTTCCATCCTCGCCGATTCAGGGAGCCGGTGGTTCGCGGGGCACGAGGACGGGCCGGTGATGCACACCGGCGACGCCGACCCCTCGGCAATCCACGCCACGGGCGTGCTCGGGTTCATCCAGCGATGAAACCGTGAAGCGGCCTCAATCGGTTACGAAGCGAGGTTGTCCACCACAACTGAAGTGTGCGCCTCGTCACGGCGAACTTCTGTTCCTCCAATGAGATGCATCATCGGTGGCGGCAGCGACCTGCCCGTCGGCGGCACGACCTCAGCACGGAGAAAGGCATCCACATGTCAGCGCAACAGCTGTTCGGGCTCAGCATCCTTCTGAGCTTCGTGGTCTGGTCGGTCGTTCTGATGCAAACCGTCTGGCCGGCGCTGCGCGGGCGGTCGCGGGCGGACGCGCTTCGACCGATCCTGATGCTTCACAGCTTCCGCTTCGTCGGGCTGACGTTCCTCGTGCCCGGCGTCGTCTCGCCACAGCTACCCGACGCCTTCGCGCGTCCGGCGGCATACGGCGATCTGCTCACATCGATACTTGCGCTCCTCACTCTGGCGACGCTCCATCGAAGGATCGGCGTTGTCCTGGCCTGGGTCGTCAACTTGGTCGGCACCATCGACCTGCTCCACGCCTATTACCAAGGCAATCGCACCGGAGTAGGTCTCGACCCCGGGCTTCAGGGCGCCGCGTACTTCATCCCGACCGTTTTGGTGCCGCTCCTGATCCTCACCCACGGCCTCTCCTTTCGCATCTTGAGGTTAGGAGGGTCGGCAGCGTGAAGAACGCATCGAGGATGGGCTGTGCCTCGGCGTCATCGACGCTGGTGTCCCACCAGATCTCGCTACCGCTCGCTCGAACGTCGAATCGGAAGAACCGGCAGCACGCATGCTCTCGCTCAGCAAGGGAGCGCAGATCCCTTTCGAGCCCCGGAACAGCGCGAAACCTCCATCGCACGCCTCCCGCGGTCCGCTCGCCGCTGAGGTAGCCGCGTCCGAACGCCTCGCGGAACTCGTCGAGACGGTAGCGCATGCCCTTGCCATCCAAGGCGCAAGCGATCGGCTCGCTCTTGGTCGAGCCGCACCCTCCCAGGGATCCCGCGGTCACGTCCCCGCATCCGCAGTCGCGTCGCTGACGCCACCGCCGAACGCCCGCGAACATGATGGCGATCGCCCCGCCGGCAACCAGGATCGCGCCCATGATCTCGGCACCTGCTTCGATCGCCGAGGCAGCAGCTGTTCCAAGTCCGAGAACGAGCAAGAGTGGGATGCCGATCGAGCACGCGAGCGAGCAGGTCGCGAGGCCGACGCCGGCGGCCCCCAATCCGCCCAGCCCCCACTTCAGTGTTCCTGAGCTCCGTATCCTACGAGTCGACTGGGTCATGACACCTTCCTCCGGGCCTATGTCTGAAAGGGTGCACCCTTGACCTGGCTCCAGAGTCAAGACATCTTCGTTCGCATGGCGGATCACCTGAAAATCGGGGAGGTCGCGAGGCGGGCCGGAATCACCGTCGATGCGGTGCGATTCTATGAGCGTCGGGGCGTGCTCCCGGTTCCCCAGCGACGCGCGTCGGGATACCGGCAGTACTCCGACGCCACGATCGAGCGGATCCGCTTCGCGAAATCCCTACAGGCGCTTGGCTTCACGCTCGACGAGATCGCCGATGGTCTCCGCGCCGTCGATGCCGGGGTCGCGAGCTGCGAGCGAGCGCGACCGCGATTCGAGGCGGTGCTCGCTCGAATCGACCAGAAGATCCGCGAGCTCAGCTCCATCCGTCGCAATCTCGTGGTGACGCTTGAACGTTGCCGCGATGGTCGCTGCACGCTTCTTGAGCAAGCGTCCGGGATGTCGAACGGCTCCTCCCCGCGCGCCCAGGCGATGGAACACACGAGATCTCGATACAAGGAGCAAGGGAACGTGAGCCCTTTCATCGGGCCTCTGAAGGGTCGCATACGCGAACGGCGCCGAGCTGCGGCGAAACGCCAGTAGGACGCCAAGCGAGCTCGCATCCCAGGAACACGTGGCCAATCACGTGTCGTGAGCATCTGCGCTTACGCCAGGGCGGTGAGCCGCACAGGTCTCCAGCGCGTCGGCAGCACGCGAAGGCATCCTCGAGGAACACAGCTACCTCGGGTGTGCCCTGTCGGAGAACTGAGCAGGCGGGTGTCGGCACACACCTGTCACACGATCGGCCGGGTGGCCCACTACCCAGGACGATGAATGACCCGCTCCGCCCTCCCTCGGAAGCCAGCAGGCCCTCGGCCCGTCGGTTTGGCATGGGGAATGCTCCATGTCGATCTCGATGAGGGCCACGGAGATCGCACTGCTGGTTCTGGGAGTCCTCCCCGGGCTCTCCGGGCCACACGTCGCCCGGGGTGAGGCGGTGGTCAGTGCTTCCACGACCAGCTCGATCGCCTCCACCCGCTGCGCCGAGCTCCGGGAGACGGAGACCGCCCTTGCCGAGCAGGAGCTTCACCTCCTGGATCAGCTCGCGCTTCCGAGTGCACGGAACTGGGAGAAGGACGCCTGGAAGCAGGAGCTGGCCGACGCGCGGGTTTCACTCGAGGAGATCGACAAGGTGCTGGAAGCGAACCAGTGCCCGACCCTCTGACCAAGTAGCTAAACGGGCGCGAGCCACAGACTGGCGAGGCCGCAGAGCTAGGGCCAGACGAGCTCGGCCGACCCCTCCGTGGGCCCGGGACACCGCAAGGCGCGGCCTATTCCCGAAGGTCCGATCCTGCGCCTGCTGCTCGCCTGTGCCTTGACACGATGACCCGGTCGATCGAACTGAGGGGCATGCCAGCTTTCTCGTCATTCGACACGCGGGGGTACCGAACCGTCTCGCCACGCGAGGGATACCGGATGTGGTCGTCCTCGTACGACGACACGATCAAGGAGGACATGGATCTCCGGCTGCTCGAACGAATCGGCACCGTTCGCTGGGAGGCCGTCGAGCGCGCGGCGGACCTGGGGTGCGGAACCGGTCGCACCGGGGCCTGGCTCAAGTCTCGCGGCGTTCACCGCGTCGACGGGGTCGACTTCACCAACGAAATGCTCGAGCAGGCGCGGGCGCGCGGTGTGTACGAGCGGCTCGCCGTCGCTGACCTGAGCGCTTCCGGGCTCGAGTCAGGAATCTATTCTCTCGTCACGAGCTGCCTGGTCGACGAGCACCTC
>JBKOYI010000153.1:0-6860 GCA_046725335.1 Myxococcota bacterium
GTGTTTGACACCTCGTAAGGGACGCCTCGTGGTCCGTGACCGGCCCCGGACTTTCACCTCCAGAAACTGGACGGAGTTGCCATGGACCTGCTACCAACCAGTCGGTAGGCTCCGCGAGCGTGGGCCAGTGCTACCGTTCAATGAATGCCTGTGCCCCGCCTCGACGACGCCACTGCCAAGCACCGGGCGATCCTGGAAACCGCCGCGCGGCTGATCTGCAAGACCGGCTACGAGGGGACGAGCATCCAGGAGATCGCCGACGCCTGCGGGCTGACCAAGGCCGGCCTCTACCACCACATCGAGAGCAAGGAGCAGCTGCTCCTCGAGATCATGAACTACGGGATGGACGTGTTCGAAGAGCGCGTCCTCTCCGAGGTGGAACACATCCCCGATCCGGTGGAGCGGCTGAAGTCCTGCATGGCCAAGAACATCCGCCTCGTCACCCGGGGGTGGAGCAAGGAAGTGACCATCATCCTCCACGAGCACGCCACGCTCACCGGCAAGGCCCAGGCCCAGATCAACGCTCGGAAGAAGCGCTACGTCCGCTTCCTGGAATCGTCCTTCGCCGAGGCGGTGGAGCAGAAGCGGATCCGCCCGGTGGATCCCACCGTGGCCGCCTTCGCCTTTCTCGGCATGGTGCTGTGGATCTACAAGTGGTTCAAACCGGGCGGGAAGCGCACCGACGACGAGATCGCCGCGGGAATGGTGGACCTCCTCTTTACCGGACTGGTCCTGCCCCCGCAGTTCTGAGCTCCCGAGAGCATCGACGCCGAGCCCCGCGCCGCTCTGGCGGCGCCTCGGCGATGGCTTGGCAGTGGGTTGGGCCGGACATCCATCACACGAGGAAGAGGGACAGACGATGAAGACGTCGGTGGGAATTGAAGCGCTGGCCGTGGCCTTACCGCGGCGCACGCTCGACCTGGAGGACCTGGCTCGAGCCCGGGGCGTGGACCCGGCCAAGTACGTGGCCGGACTCGGCGTCCGGGAGATGGCAGTGACCGATCCCGGCGAGGACACCGTGGCGCTGGCAGCCACCGCGGCCCGCCGCCTCCTGTCGGCCAACGGGGTGGACCCAGCGTCCATCGGAATGCTCAGCGTGGGAACCGAGACCGGCGTGGATCACAGCAAGCCGGTGGCCGCCTACGTCCAGGGCCTTCTGGGGCTGCCCCGTCACATGCGCACCTTTGACGTGCAGCACGCCTGCTACGGCGGAACCGCGGGGCTGATGGCGGCCGTGGAGTGGATCGCCTCGGGCGCCTCGGGCGGCCGCTCGGCCGTCGTGATCTGCTCCGACATCGCCCGCTACGGCGTGAAGACCGCCGGAGAGCCCACCCAGGGGGCCGGGGCCGTCGCCCTGCTCGTCTCCAGCCGGCCGGAGCTGCTGGCCATCGACCTGGGAGTGAACGGGACCAGCAGCGCCCACGTCTTCGACTTCTGGCGACCCCTTGGCCGCCGCGAGGCGGTGGTGGACGGTCACTACTCCATCGAGTGCTACCTGGATGCCCTGTCCGGCGCCTATCGCGACTGGCGGGAGCGAGCCGAGAGCCGGGAAATCGTTCGCCGCGGCGCGGGCTCGCTCCCCAGCGAGCAGCTGCAGCGAATCGGCTACCACGTCCCCTTCTGCAAGATGGCCAAGAAGGCCCATGCGCGGCTGCGCCGGTGCGACCTGGAAGACCTGGGGGGAAGCGTGTCCGAGGGGCAAGAAGAGCGCGCCGGGGCCACCAGCTTCGAGCACCAGGTGGCCAGCTCGCTGACGCTCTGTGCGCGGGTCGGCAACATTTACACCGGCTCGCTTTACCTGGGGCTGGCGGGGATGCTGCAGGCCGACGCCGCGGCACTCGCTGGAGAGCGGATCGGGCTGTTCTCCTATGGCAGTGGCTGCGCCAGCGAATTTTTCTCCGGAGTGGTCGGCAACGGGGCTGCCGAGTCCATCGCCCGCGCGCAGCTGGACACGGTCGTCGAGGAGCGGGAGCGCATCACCGTCGAGGAGTACGAACGGCTCATGGCCTTGCCGCCGGAAGCCCCTCCCGCCATCGCTCCCGCTCCAGGGAGCTTCCGCTTCACCGGCATCGTCGAGGACCGCCGCCAGTACGCGGGGGGCTAGGGTCGGAGAGCCTCCGGGCTGCTCGTTCCTCGCTACCCTGGCGGCTCAGCCCGGCCGCCACTCCGGGCGAGACCCTCCAGATGGTTTCGCCCATGAGCTCGACCGATTGGCCGAGGCGGCGCCATGCCGGGTGCGGGGACCGTGGGGCAAGCCCGACAGTGTCCCTGACTCGGTCGGCGAGGTCGGCCGCTACTTCCGCGCCGGACGCCCGAACTTTCCGGTGAGCGTTCCTTCGGCCAGGACGTGCTCGCGGGTCATGAATCGGAATCTGGGATAGGTCAGCGTCGAGTCCGCCTCCAACTTGGGGACGTCGAGCGCATAGACCGTGAACTGGTAGCGGTGGGGCGAATCCCCGGGCGGGGGAGCACTTCCCCCATAGGCGCTCTCGCCGAAATCGTTGTGCCCCACCGTGCTGCCGGGAGGGTTCTTCCCCGGAGCCCCCGCGCCGGCGTGAAGCGACCTCAATTCGGGCGGCAGGTTGAAGAGAATCCAGTGGGTGAAGCCTACCGAGGTGGGCGCATCCGGGTCGTGGCAGACGATCGCCAGGCTCTTGGTGCCCGGGGGTGGAATGTCCCAGGAAAGCTCCGGGCTGATGTTCTGTCCGCCGGCCGAGTGGTCAACGGCGCTCATGGGGAGGGTCTGTCCATCGTTGAACGTCGGGCTTCGGACGGTGAGCGATTTTGGCGTCGCCATACGGACCTCCTTTGCAGGGGCGTTCTCGCCGTCGGCACTGGAGCCGGGGCGCTGAGCGCCGGCTGGCGGAGCCTATGTCCGCGGCGCTGACCGCGCACGACTTCGAATGGCCTGCCCAGCCCACCCCAGGTCCGGGTACAACGAACGACCCAGCATGCCCCCGCTCCCCCCAACACCCTCCGATATCCCTGGTCCGGACGGACGGCCGCCCTTCGGCACCTACCAAGGAGAGGTCGGTCGGGTGGACCTCTCGCAGCTGGTCGCTCCACACGCCCTTCCCGGGTGGGCGCGCCGCCTCCGCCGCAAACGTTGGCACTACGCGCTGTACACGACGCCCGAGCTCATCGCGGTGATGGCCGTGGCCGAGCTGGGCTACGCGGCCAACGCCTTCTTCGCGGCGGTGGATCTGCGCCGGAAGCAGCCGCTCGGTGACGTCACCCTGCTCGGCCTGCCAGAGCCGTTCACCCTCGTCTCTGGCGAGATGTCGCGGGGGCTGGCTGCCAGCTTTTCTCTCCCGGGAGCCCGATTCCACTTCCAACGTGGGCCGGCCGAGGCCCGCTACCACCACCAGGTCGAGCTCTCCTCATTGCGTTATCCGCGCCTGGGCCGGGTCCGCTTCCACGGCGAAGCGCAAGCCGCCGGCGCTGCGCCGCCGCTGGCCCTGGTCACCCGCGTTCCCGGTGGCGATGGGGCGGGCCTCCTCGGCTCGACGCTCGGTCGCGAGGGCGTCAACGTCACCCAGAAGTCGGTGGGTCTGCTCGCCGGCGGACGGTTGGACATCGGAGACTCGAGCTACGCCCTGGAGGGGGGCGTGGTCGGGCTCGATTCCACCCACGGCTACTTGGCCCGGCAGACCCGCTGGAACTGGGCCATGGGTGCCGGACGGCAGGAAGACGGGGCAGCGCTGGGGTTCAACCTGGTCGCCGGCTTCAATGAGGCGGAGGCGGCTGGTGGGGAGAACGCGATTTTCTTGGGCGACCAGCTCGAGCCGGTTGGGCGAGCGCAGTTCCGCTTCAACCCAGCCGATCCGCTCGACCTCTGGGAGCTGACCACCCACGACGGGGCGGTGGCGCTCACCTTCCGGCCGCTGCACGCCCATCGGGACTTGCGGGACCTCTTCCTGCTGCGCAGCCGTTTCGTCCAACCGCTCGGGTTCTTCACCGGCACCCTTCGCTTCCGGGGCCAGGTGCTGACCGTGGCCGATCTGCCCGGCGTCACCGAGGACCAGGACGTCCTCTGGTGAGGCATCAGACCGGGTGGCAGACCTGGCGGAGGATGTCCAGCGACTCCAGAGCCTTCCCGGCGCCGACCACCACCGCCGAGAGCGGATCCTCGGCCAAGAAGACCGGCAGCCCAGTCTCTTCCCGCAGCAGGGTGTCCAGGTTCTTCAGTAGCGCCCCGCCGCCGGCAAGGACGATGCCCCGGTCGGCGATGTCGCCGGCCAGCTCGGGAGGAGTCCGCTCCAGCGTCATCTTCACGGCCTCGACGATGCCGTTCACTGGCTCGCTGAGCGCCTCCCGCACCTCGTCCGAGGTGACGGTGAGGGTGCGGGGCACTCCGGCGACCAGGTCCCGCCCCTTGATCTCCATGGTCATGACTTCGTCGGTCGGGTAGGCGGTGCCGATGCCCATCTTGATCAGCTCGGCGGTGCGCTCGCCGATGAGCAAGTTGTACTTGCGCTTGACGTACTGGATGATCGACTCGTCCAGCTTGTCGCCCCCCACCCGCACACTCTTCGCAAAGACGATGCCGGACAGGGAGATGACCGCCACGTCGGAGGTGCCGCCCCCGATGTCGACGATCATGTTCCCGCTCGGCTCGGTGACCGGCAGGCCGGCGCCAATGGCCGCGGCCATGGGCTGCTCGATGAGGTAGACCTCGCGGGCTCCGGCGTTCTCGGCCGCCTCCCGCACGGCCCGCCGCTCCACCTCGGTGATCCCCGAAGGGATGCCGATGATGATCCGTGGCTTCACCCCGAACTTCCGGTTGTGCGCCGTCTGGATGAAGTAGCGGAGCATCGCCGCGGTGATCTCGAAGTCGGCGATGACGCCGTCCTTCATCGGTCGGATGGCGACGATGTTCCCGGGTGTCCGCCCGAGCATCTCCTTGGCCTCTTTGCCCACCGCCAGCACCCGCTTGGCTCCCCGGGAGTCCTGTTGCACCGCCACCACCGATGGCTCGTTGGAGACGATTCCCTGCCCGCGGATGTAGATGAGCGTGTTCGCGGTCCCCAGGTCGATGGCCAGATCGCGAGAGAACAGGGTGTGCATCCAGTCGAGCATCGAAATCGTCGTCGTATCGGGAAGGGATCCGCAGCCGGAAGACGCCCGACCGGAGCGCTCGCCGGTCTGGGGCCGGGTCTGCGGTGACGACCTAAACGTAGCACCCCGGCCGGGGCGCTCCCAATCTCTTTGTCGACCGCCTGCTCGCTGCTGGCTGCGTCCCCTCTTTCGCAGACGGTCGTCGCCGGGCTAGAGCCTCCTTCGCGTGCGCCATCGAACTGCCCTGTCCTTCCTGCTGGCCCTGTCCGCCGCCGCTTCCGCCGGTCCGGCCGAGCCGAAGATCGCCTTCGAGACCTACACCCTCCCCAACGGCCTCACCGTCATCCTCAGCCCGGACCATCGCGCGCCCCAGGTCGCCGTCAACATCTGGTACCAGGTGGGTGCCGGTAACCAGGCGCCCGGGAAGAGTGGGTTCGCCCACCTCTTCGAGCACTTGATGGCCAACGGGGGCAGCCAGCACGTGCCCAGGCAGGCGGACGTGTTGGCCTCCATCGGCGCAGGGCTGGGGGCCCAGGCCAACGCAACGACCGATTTCAACCGGACCAACTACTACGAGACCGTTCCGTCCAATCAGCTGCCCACCGCGCTGTGGTTGGAAAGCGACCGGATGGGATATTTCCTTCCCACCCTCGACGCCGAGAAACTGCGCATCCAGCGCGACGTGGTGAGCAACGAGCGGCGGCAGACTTACGAGAACCGCCCCTACGGCCGGGCCTTCCTGGCCCTCTGCGACGAGCTGTACCCCAAGCCCCACCCGTATTTCGATTGCGTCATCGGCTCCATCGACGAGATCCAGGCTGCCAGCCTCGATGACGTTCGCGGCTTCTTCCGGCAGTTCTACATTCCGCGCAATGCCACCCTGGCCATCGTGGGTGACTTCGACCCGAAAGTCGCCAGGGAGCTGGTCGACAAATACTTTGGCCCGCTGCCGTCCGGGCCCGAACCAAAGAAGCCGGACATTCTTCAACCCCGGCTGGAGCGGGTCCTGGAGCGCACCATCAACGATCCGGTGGCTCGTATTCCTCAGCTGCAAATGGTCTGGAACGGGGTGAAGCCGTTTGCGCCCGAAGAGGCGGCGGGTGATGTCCTGGCCGTGGTCCTGGGCGGCAGCAAGAGCTCGCGGCTCTACCGGCGGCTGGTGCTGGACAAGCAAATCGCTTCCAGCGTGAGCGCCTTCAACGTGAGCCTGGGCCTGGGAGGCTATTTCCAGATTGTGGCCACCGCCCGCGAGGGGCACACCGTCGCCGAGTTGCGGCGAGAAGTGGAATCGGTCCTGGAGGAGATGCGGAAGAGCGGCCCCACCGAGGCGGAAGTCGAGCGGGCCAAGCGCAACATCGTCGGGGGGCTGGTCCGCTCGGTGGAACGGGTGGCCGGGAAGGCCGACCAGCTCAACCTCTACCTCATGTACACCGGAGATCCGGGGTTCCTGCCCAAGGACCTGGCCCGCTACCGGGCGGTGACGGCTGCCCAGGTGCTGGAGGCCGCACGGATGCAGCTCCCGCCGGATCGTCTTCTCGTCCTCGATGTCGAACCCTCCGCCCCTGCTCCAAACGCGCAGCGATGAAACTTCCGAACGTCATGATGAGCACCGCGGTGGCCGTCCTCCTGGTGCTGGGCTGCGCCGGAGGACGCCCCGCCCAGAACGCCGCGCCGGCCCCAACCGCTCCCGCCTCGCCGCCGGACGCCTGGCGTGAGGGCCAGCCCGCGCCACTCCCAGGCATTCCTCGGTTTGCCGCGCCGGTGCCTGCGCAGCGGATGTTGCCCAATCGTCTGCCGGTCCT
>JBKOYI010000039.1:0-10787 GCA_046725335.1 Myxococcota bacterium
GTTCAGAACCGAGTAGAAGGGATCCCGAAGCACCCACCAGCCTTCGAAATTATCACCATTGGTGTCTCCGGCCTTGGCATCGCCAGCAAAGAAATAGAGAGGCCAGCCCTTGAAGGTCGTCTGCTTCGCTCCGTCTGCCCGGGTGATCTCTCCGAAGTCGGATGCGGACAGCCCCGCATCCACGTTGAGCGCATCAGCGTGGAAAATGGGCCAGACGGGGAGGCAGGACCCGGTGCAGTTGGAGACGGCCGGCTGTCCTCCGCTCGCGGGAAGATCCAGTCCGAAGTAGTAGAGCGTCCTCCCGTTCGCGGCGACGAGAAAGTTCCCCAAGCTCTGGGTCGAGGCGAGCTTGATGTTGGCCGCCGCCGGCGGTGGAGGTGCCGGTGGAGCCGGAGGCTGGTTCCCGCCGCTGTCGATGCCGCCTCCGCAGGCAGCTACGGCGAGGGCGACGAGACCGACCGCCGAGAGCAACACCTTGCGGGTGCGCATGACTAGGATTGCTACTTCTCTCAACATTTGCTGCTCCTGATCGTGTGAACGACGCTCGATTGCGTGCGTGTCGGAGCGGGAGACACGCCACGGCATCTTGCGTTGCGGGCTACTCCCCACCCACCGGGGGCGTCACACTCGCAAGGTGCTTAGCGAGAGCTCGCTCAATCCGATGGAATAATGTCGGAGCAGAAAAGGTATGAGAAGGAGAAACAGTAGAGAGATAACAAGAGCGCAGGTGCTAGACTCAAGCGATCGCGCGTGGGCAATGGCACACCGTCGTCGAGACTGGCGCTCTCGTGGCTCGGAAGCTCTAAAGCCAATGTCCTCGCGCACCCATCGCCGAGCTTGCAGCGGGACAGACGGGCATCAGAAGAGACGATCGGCGCGCTCCGGGGTTCGCTGAAACGATTTGGTGGCTGAGCAAATTTGCTCGTCGCCGCGCAACGGATCGTCCTTCGTGGGTCCTTAGGGGTACTCTCCGCAAGATCGAGGGCCTTGATGCCCTGCCGCCGCGCACGAACGAAATGCCAAAGGCTCCGCCACAACGCGGCAACGATTTTGGTCACTGACTCTGGTCACTCGTTCGCCGTGCAACGCGCTCGCGCGGTCGTGTCTCCACGCCAACTCGCCTCCCACTCGGAGTACGATGACTCACCGCCATTCGAGGTTGCCTTGGGAGGAAGCGATGGCGAACAGAATCGGTGACCAGGACCCCCTCTCAGCGGACCGACGATTCTTCGCAGCGCTGCTCGCGGCAGACGCGGATGGACTCGCCGACCTCCTCGCGGTTGATTTCCAACTCATTGACGTCTTGCAGGGCTCGGAGATTTCGCGAGCGGCGCTCATCGAGGCCGTGGCCACCGGCCAGGTCCGCTTCGACGCCATCGAGGTCGGGGAGGCGCGCGAGTGTCGCTACGGCAACGTCGCCGTCATCACCGGGCGCACGCAGATGCGAGGTCAAGGTGGAGACCAGACCTGGGCCGCCCGAAGCCGCTACACCCACGTCTATGTGGAGCAGGGAGGGCGCTGGCGCCTCGTCGCGGCGCAGGGGACGCAGATTGCCCAAGAATGAAGCGGCTCTTCCCGACGCGACGCTGGGGAATTTGACCGAGCTCGCCACCGCCCTTCGACGGCACTGAGACGATCGGTCCGAAGAGCGGCTCGACGATTGAGCGAGTCAGCCGAGCGCGGTCGGGGTCCGTCTGCCCGCGCCTCAGCGGGTGGTCGCCGGTGCCGGCGGCCGCCTCATCACCAGGGCACCTCCACCCAGGACGAGACCCAGCACCAGTGCACCGACTCCGGCCTTCCACTCACCCCCCGCCAGCGCCTCCGGGCTCGCCAGTGAGTAGACCCCTGGACCGGTGAAGGCGAGCGCCGTGGCCACGACGACGATCAGCAGGTTGTACTCGAACCCGCCGTCCGAGTTGAAGAAGCCCTTGGGGAAGTGAACGCTGCCGATCGCCCCCACCATCACCGCAATCACCAGCGCGGAGCCGAGCGGGGTGAGCAGTCCGAGCGCCAGCAGCAGCCCGCCGACGAGTTCCGACAACCCGACCAGCAGCGCGTGCGTGCGACCCGGCCGGAAGCCCAGACTCTCGAAAAAGCCGCCGGTGCCCGCCAGCCCGTAGCCGTGGAACCACCCAAACAGCTTCTGGCCGCCGTGGGCGGCCATCGTCAAACCCACCGCGAGCCGCAAGATCAAGAGTCCGAGATCCATAAGCCCTCCTTTGTGCCGCTGGCGTTCGGTCGCGCGACGCCTCGAGCGAGACCGGCGCTTCTGGCCGGAACACTGTTCACCTTCCCAGCCCTGGCTGCTCGACAGGTCGGAAGGGTAGGGGAGCGCCAAACGAGCCCCGCCTCGGCGCCCGACGGCTGACGCGGCATCTCAACGAGTCCCGGCTGCCTCTCCGGCTGAGGCCGCGCGCGCTGACTGGTGCGTCACTGCCTCGATAAAGGCGCTCTTCGCGGCTTGGTATCGGTCCCGATCGCTTCAGGCCGGATCGTATTCACTCAGCTCAATGGCAGCGCCGACCTCGACCATTTCGTGCGGCGCGCGGAGCCGTCGCTCACCAGCCTTGGAGCGCTTCTTCGAACAGGTGGGCCAGGTCCGATTCGTCCACCGGCCGGGGAGACAGCTTGGTCACCCGGGCCTGAGGAAGCGTCCCTTGGACCAGCGCCGGGATGTCGGACTTGGAATAGCCAACTGCACGCAGGCCATTCGGTATCTTGAGTCGTTGCATGATCGCGACCAGCCGGTCCGAGAGAATCTTCCCCGCGTCCTCCGGCTTGGCCCGCGACACGTCGGCTCCGAGAATGTCCGCGGCGATCAGGTGTCGGTCCGGACACGCCTCGGCGGTGAAGCGGAACACTGCCGGGGCGTTGAGAATGACCGACATTCCATGCGGCACGATGGGGTGATCGGCCGGGAAGCCCTCGGGACGGAAGTCGCGCACCATTCCGGAAACCGGATAGGACATTCCGTGCGGAAGATGCACTCCGGCGTTGCCGAAACCCACTCCGGCATAGGTGGCGGCGAGCTGCATCTTCTCGCGCGCCTCATCGTCGCCGGGGTCCTCGACCGCCCGGACGAAATACTTCGAGACCCAGCGCAGGGCTTCCAGCGACCAGACATCGCTGATCGGATTCGAGCCCTGATAGGCCGGACGAAGGACCGGCCGCTCCGGCCGGGGGCGGCGGTGGAAGGGCAGGGCGGTGAAGGACTCGATGGCGTGACTGAGGACATCGAATCCGCTGGTGGTCGCCACCTGGGGAGGCATGGTCCGGGTGTTCTCGGGATCCAGCACCCCCAGCATCGGCTTCAACCGTCGATGGGCGATGCCGGTCTTGGCGTGGAGGGGGGTGTGGTCGAAGATGGCGACGCCGGTGGTTTCGCTCCCCGTTCCGGCGGTGGTGGGGACCGCGATGAGCGGCTTGAGCGGACCCGGAACCGGCTTGCCCTTGCCGATGGGAGCGTTGACGTAATCGAGGAACTCCGCCGGATAGGTGGCGTAGAGGTCTGCGGCCTTGGCGGTGTCGATGGTCGATCCGCCGCCCACCGCGACGAAGGCGTCGAAGCCGCCCTGGGTGGCGAACTCGATCGCCTCGCGAAAGGAGACATCGGTGGGCTCGACCCGGACCCGGTCGAAGACGGTGAAGGAGATCCCGTTGTCGCGCAGGCTCTCCACGACGGTGGCGACCGGCTGGAGCTTGGCCAGGGTGGGATCGGTCAGGACCATCACCCGCTGAGCCTTCATCTCTGCGAGGTCCATCCCCACCTCACGGGTGACTCCCCGGCCGAAGCGGATGCTGGAGGCAGCCATCTCGAATGCGTACTCGAGAGCCACGGAACCTCCTCAGGAAGGGCGAAGTGCCGGCTCGGGCGTCGAGCCGGCGCGCCAACCGAACCAGATGACCGCAACGGTCATCAGGGAGAGAATGGCAACAAAGCTGATTCGCGACAGCTCGGCGAAAAGCGTCAGCGTGCCGCTCGAGAGGCCGGTGAACGCAAGACCCACCACGGGCAGGACCGGCACTCCGCAGCCGGACAGCGTGCACGGGCCGGTGCTGAGGCCGAGCACGCTGGTCAGCGCGCCTACCGCCCCGGCAGGACGTGCCGCCTTGAAACCGCCCTCACAGGCCGCTCCCTGGCGCCGCCGATAGGACCAGAGTGCGAAGAACGCACCAAACACGAGCGAGGTGAGGAGGATGCGAAAGAGCGTCGGGACATCCAGGATGAAGCCCCACTCGATGCCCTCCCCCGCGTTGTCGGCGCTCGCCCAGCCGATGGCCATCTGGGAGAGGAAGGAGAGCTTCTTCCCCAGGGGCTCCTCCGAGGCCAGGTACTCGGGCAGTCGCCGGAGCCACGGGTTAAAAGTGAAGAAGTCCACGGGCTTACGGACGACCGAGAGAATGAGGACGGGCGCAACCAGATTGAACGTAGCCACCACCGCCGCTGCCCCCCAGACAATCCTCGCCCGGGACCGAAGGGCAGCGGCGATGCCGCGGAGCGTCTGAACGATCGCGGTCGGGGCCCTCTGAACCATTCCGTTCCGTCCTCCGAGGGACGCTCAACCTACGTGACGTAGGCGGCGATCCACAAACAGGTCCGTTGACTTCCGGATGTCCCGGGTGTTTAGCGCCCACTCCAGCGACAGCGGACAGGAGGCTCGTATGTCCAGTCGACCAACGCGGCGGGAGTTCCTCTCTCAACTCGGCGTCACCACAGCAGCCGCAGCGGCCTTCGGAGGCGCGGCCGCGGGAATCGCCGGGATCGCCCAGGCCCAGGAGAAACCCAAGGGCACCATTCCGGACAAGCCGTTCCGGATTGGCCACATGACCTTCTTCACCGGTGCCGGCGCGGTCCTCGGCGAGCCCATGTACAAGGGCAATCTCCTGGCGGCCGAGGAGATCAACGCGCAGGGAGGCCTGCTGGGGAAGAGGAAGATCGAGATCCTCAAGGCCGACGAGGCCGCGGGCACCGATGCCAACACCAAGGAGATGCGGCGGCTCAAGCTGTCGGAAAAGATCGACCTGTTCATGGGGATCACCTCCAGCGGAAACACACCCGCGCTGGGCCCCATCGCCGAGGAGCTGAAGCTCCTCACCATCTTCGTCGACGGCTGCACCGATTTCCTCTTCGACAAGGCCGTTCCCACCCCGCGCTACATCTTCCGCATCACCAACATCCAGTCCGCGGACGGGTCGACCTGTGCCCTGGGCGTGGCCATGACCTGGCCCAACATCAAGACGTACGCGCACATCCATCCCGACTATGCCTACGGTCGGAACTGCTACGACCACTTCACCGTCGTCACCAAGAAGATGTTGCCCAAGGCCAAGAGCGTCTCCGAGGCCTGGCCCAAGCTCTTCACCACGGATTTCACCCCCCACATCACCAAGACGTTGGCGGCCAAGCCGGATCTGCTGGTGACCTCATGCTGGGGTGGCGACTACGTGGCCTTGTACAAGCAGGCGCTTCAGCACGGACTGTTCGCCAAGATGAAGGTGGCCACCACGCTGGGGGCGGGCGCTGTGCCTCAGGCCATCGGGAAGGACCATCCCGAGGGCGTCCTCACCGGAGTCCACGCCAACTACCATTTCACCTACCCAGCCGGGAACCGCTGGCCGCTCAACAAGACCTTCGTCGAGAAGTACAAGGCCAAGTTCAACGAGTACCCGAACTTCCAGGCAGAGGGCGGTTACACCGCGACCTACGTGCTCAAGACGGCCCTGGAAAAGGCCAACAGGCTGGTGGGTGGCTGGCCGGACGACGACGCGATCATCGGCCAGATCGAGGGGATGATGTACCCGGGGCCGGGCGGCTACGTGTACTTCCGCCCCGACAACCACCAGGGCTACAAGGACGCCATCACCGGCTTCAGCAAGAACGTGCCCGAGTATCCGTTCCCCATCCTCGATCCGAACCGCATCATCACCATCCCCATCCGGAACATCACCGCCCCTCCGGGCTGGCCCAGGGGTGAACCAACCTCGACCTATACCTGGATCGATCAGACCTGGCCGCAGATGACGGCGTAACCCAGCTCCGGTGGACATCCTCGTCGTCCACCTCTTCAACGCCCTCCTCTACGCCTCGGTCCTATTTCTCATCGCCGGGGGGCTGAGCCTCATCTACGGGGTGATGAGGATCGTCAACCTCGCCCACGGGAATCTCTTCGCCCTCGGTGCGTTCGCCACCGCCTGGGCGATTGGACAGTTGTTCGCCGGGTCGGAATCGGGCTGGCTCTTTCTGCTCCTGCCCACGGGCGCGATCCTGGCGGCCCTTCTCGGAGCGGTGCTGGAGCCGACCTTGCTCCGGCCGTTCTACCGGCGGCCCGAGGAGTATCAGCTCCTGGTCACCTTCGGCCTCTTGATGATCCTCGAGGACGGGATCCGGTTCGTGTGGGGCCCATACCCGCGCACGGCCAGCGTTCTCTTCGAGAAGCTCGGAAGTCTGCACGTGGGGGAGTACATCTACCCTCGCTACAACCTCCTGGTGATCGCCATCGGCGGTCTGGCGGCGCTCTTCCTCTGGGCCTTCATCTACCGCACCAAGTTCGGGGTAGTGCTCAGGGCCACCTCCCAGGACATGCGCCGGGCCTCGGCCCTGGGGGTCAACGTGAACCTGGTCTTCGTCCAGGCCTTCACCATTGGCTGCTTCATGGCCGGACTGGCCGGTTCGATCATCGTTCCCGGCCAATCCGCCGTGCTGGGGATGGGAGTGGATGCGCTGGTCCTCTCCTTCATCGTGGTGGTGATTGGCGGCCTGGGAAGCCTCGAGGGGGCACTGGTGGGGGCGCTGATCGTGGGCGTCATCCGTGAGATCGGCATCAGCGTGTTCCCGGAGATCGAGCTGGCGGTGCTCTACCTGATCGCCGCAGGCGTGCTCTTCGTGCGCCCCGCGGGACTGTTCGGCCGGGCGGCATGACCACCGTCCCCCTCACCACCTTTCAGAAGCGGTCGCCGCTGAAGGTGGTCGTCTGGGCGGTGCCGATCGCCCTCCTGCTTCTCGTCCTGCCCTGGGCCGTCGACCCGTACCAGACCATCCTCGTCGCTTACGGCCTGGTGATGGCCATCGCCGTCCTCGGTTTCAATCTGCTCCTCGGTTACACCGGGCTGCTCTCCTTCGGGCACTCCGCGTACTTCGGTGTCGGCGCCTACGCGGTTGCCTTCATGGTCAAGTACCTCCACGTCGAGTCGATGGAGCTGTTCCTGGTGGCAGCGGTCGCCGCGTCCAGCCTGGTGACGGTGCTCTTCGGATACGTCTGCGTGCGGTACACCCGCATCTTCTTCAGCATCCTGACCCTGGCGCTGTCCCAGGTCGTCTGGAGCCTGGCCTTCAAGTTCTTCTGGGTGACCGGTGGTTCCGACGGGCTCCGGGTGCCGACCCCCAAGCTCCTCGGAATGGTGAACGCGGAGGGTCAGGACAAGATCCGCTTCCTCACCCACGGCTACTACTACTACGTGCTGGTCGTCTTCACGCTGTGCGTGGCGGTGATGTGGCTCGTCGTCCACTCACCGTTCGGGAAGGCCCTCCAGGCGATTCGCGACAACGAGACCCGGGCCCAGTTCGTCGGCATCCGGATCCGGGCTTACCGGCTGATGGCCTTCCTCCTCTCCGGTGTCTTCACCGGGATCGCCGGGGCTCTCTGGGTCCCCCTCAACGGGCTGACCACCCCCGACATCCTCTACTGGCCCTTCTCGGGCGAGATCGTCTTCATGGCCGTACTGGGAGGCTTCCGCAACTTCACCGGACCCATCGTGGGGGCGGTGGTCTTCAACTATCTGAAGACCTATGCAGTGGGCTCCACGGTCTACTGGCAGGCGCTGTTGGGGTTCGTCCTGGTCGTCCTGGTGATGGTCCTGCCGACCGGGATCGTCGGGACTGTCAAGTTGCTCTGGGCACGTGCCAGAAGGCGGTCTTCCCAGTGAACCTGCTCGAGACGACGAAGCTGACCAAGTATTTCGGCGAGACCCACGCCGTGGACAAGGTCGATTTCACCATCGGCGAGGGTGAGGTCGTTGCCCTGATCGGTGCCAACGGCGCCGGGAAGACCAGCCTGGTGAATCTGATCAGTGGCCTGCTCCAGCCGGACAGCGGACGGGTTCTCTTCCGGGGGGCCGATGTCACCGACGAATCGGTCTACAGCCGGATCAGAGCCGGGATCGCCCGCAGCTTCCAGATCGTCAATCTCTTCGACGAGCTGACGGTCATCGACAACGTCGCTCTCTCCATCTTCTCCCGCGAATTGCTGACCCGCTCCTTCTGGACCCTGGCCGATCACCAGCACCCAGTCTGGCAGGAGGCACACGACATCCTCCGGCAGTTCGGGCTGGAGCCGAAGTCGTCGATGCTGGCCGGGGGGATCTCCCAGGGCGAGCGGAAGCTGCTGGACGTGGCGGTGGCCTACGCCCTGAAGCCGCAGCTCCTCTTCCTCGACGAGCCCACCAGCGGGGTCAGCACCCGGGAGAAGGCACCGATCATGGACGTGATCAGCTCCATCGTGCGATCGCAGGGGATCACCGCGGTGGTCATCGAGCACGACATGGACATCATCTTCAAGTACTCGGACCGCATCGTGGTCATGCACCAGGGAGTGGTTCTGGCCAGCGGCCGTCCGGAGGAGATCCGGGCGAACGAGGCGGTCAAGGACGCGGTCTTCGGGCCCAGCCATGCTTGAGATCGAGGCGATCAACACCTACCGCGGCCAGGCCCAGGTCCTCCGACAAGTGTCGCTCTCGGTCGGGGAGAAGGAATCGGTCTGCTTGGTCGGCCGCAACGGGGCAGGGAAGACGACCACCATCGACAGCATCATCGGGCTCCTCCCGCTGCGCTCCGGAAAGATCACCTTCCAGGGTCGGGAGATCAGCTCGCTCCCACCCTACAAGCGAGCGAGGCTCGGCATCGGCTATGCCCCCGAGGACAGCGGAGTCTTCCCCGACCTCACGGTGGCGGAGAACTTCCAGATCTGTCGCTGGCTGGCGCAGTCCTCGGGGCGCGCGGCGCAGGTGGTCGACAGCGAGGAGCGGGTCTTCGCCGTGTTCCCGGAGGTCCGCGAGCTGACGCAGCGGCGGGGCCTGTACCTGAGCGGCGGCCAGAAGAAGATGGTGACCATCGCCCGGGCGATGATGCTCGCCCCGGCCATCCTCCTGCTGGACGAACCCTTCGAGGGCCTGGCCCCGGTGGTGGTCACCAGGCTGATCGAGGCGGTGCAGAGGATCAAGGAGCTGAAGATCTCGGTCCTCATCGCCGAGTCGAACCTGGCCAACGCCCGGAGGGTCGCCGACCGGCTCTACGCCATCGACCGAGGCGAGATCATCTACCATGGAGATCCGCGGCTGGTGGTCGAGAACCAGACGGTCATGGAGACGATCCGCGGATAGGCGGTGCCTCATCACCCGGCGCTCACTGCTCTGGCTGGTTTCCCTGGCGGCGCTGATCGGGGCCTACACCCTGGCGGCGAGCGTCGTCTCGCGGCCCGACATCCTCCCGCCGACGCGCGAGATCGCCGGGGCGTTCCGCGCCCTGGTGGCGCGCGGTGTCCAGATGCCGGCCGGCGGGGAGCACGAGCACCACCATCATCACTCCAGCGCCCAGATGGACACGCTCCTCCAAGAAGGAGTGACGCTCCAGGCAGCGCTGGCCGTCACCACTGCCAGGGTCCTCTTCGGCCTGGGGGTAGGGCTGCCGCTGGGGATCCTGATCGGCCTTCTGATCGGCTGGAGCCGATCGGCGGACGACTACCTGCACCCGATCTACATCCTGCTCCGCTCGGTTCCCCCGCTGGCCCTCATCACCTACATCATGCTCTGGCTCGGCCACAGCGAGGCGCACCGGCTGATCCCCATCGTCTACGCGGTGGCCGTCACCATGGTGATTCCCACCTATCACGGCGTTCGCGACGTGGGCGGGAAGTACGTGGTGGCCGCCCGGGCGCTGGGGGCGAAGGGAAGGCTGTTGCTGCTGAAGGTGGTTCTTCCGGCCGCCGGGCCGGCCATCCTCGGCGGGCTCCGGTACTCGCTGGCAATCGCCTGGATGACCGCGGTGGGGGCGGAGATGCTGATGGCGGAGAACGGCATGGGCAATCTCCTGGTCGGCGGTGGGATGTGGTCGTCCCGGCTCCAGACGCGGTCGGATCCGGCGGTGATCATCGTGGGCATCCTGGCTCTGGCGATTGCCGGCTGGGCGATGGATGCGGGGGCCAGGATCTTCAGCGCGCGGCTCACCCGCTGGGCTCGGTGATGAGGTGGGTCAGAGCCAGGCGGGCCATGGTCGCCCTGGTGGCGGTCGCCGTGCTCTACGGGATCGCCGCCGAGGTCGGCCATGGACGGCTGCCGGATCGGATCTGGCTGGGAGCCCACTACGTCGAGAACGTCCAGCTCCTGCCCACCTGGCGGACGCTGGCCGAGGAGGGGAGCTTCCTCCTCGAGTCGGACATCTTGCTGAGCAGCGTCGCCGTGAGCACCAGGAGGGTCTCGATCGGGCTCGTCCTTGGTTCCATCGCCGGAATCCTGCTGGGCCTTCTGACTGGATCGGCGACACGCCTGGAATCGCTGGCCGACCCCTGGCTGACGTTCTTCCGCTTCACTCCGGCGCTGGCGCTCCTTCCGCTCTACGTCGTCTGGTTCGGGTATGGGGAGAGCTCGAAGGTCCTCCTCATCGCCACCAACGTGGCGGTGATCACTCTCCTCGGTGCGCACCAGGGAGTGCGCAGCGTGCCCAGGGTCTACCTCGACGCCGCGGCCTCGCTCGGGGCAGGTTCCTGGCTGCGGTTCCGGAGGGTGGTCCTTCCCGC
>JBKOYI010000135.1:0-25440 GCA_046725335.1 Myxococcota bacterium
GGAGCGCGATGGGGCCGGTTCGGCCGACAGCTATGACGTGGAGCGGGCCCGCTACTGGCGCGCCAGGGTCTTCGACCAGAGCGGCAAGGCCGCCGAGGCGCTCGATCTCTGGGAGCGACTGGCCCTGGAGCACCCGGCCACGTACTACGGACTGCTGGCGCGGGAGCGCCTGGGCGATCGCGACCCGGGGCGTGCCAACCGGGTGGCGACCCAGCTTGCGACGCCGGTGACTGCGACGGCGGTGACGAGCTTCGATGCCGGCACCCTCCCCGACGACCCCCACTTCCGCGCCGGCGTGCAGCTGCTCCGACTGGGGTTCTCCGAGGCAGCGACCTCGGAGCTGCTGGCTGCCCGCCGAGCTGGCCAGCCCCCCGAGGCCCAGCGACTGATGGTGGAGGCGGTGGCCCTCACCGGGGATGCTCGAGCCGCCCACGGAGTCGCCCGGCTGGCGTTGCGCGGCGAGCTGAGCGGCCCCTTGACCCCGGCCAATCGCAATCTCTGGGACATCGCCTTCCCCGATGCCTTCCGCGCCCTGGTGGTGCGCCACACCCGTCCGGCTGGGGTGGAACCCGAGCTCCTCCAAGCCCTGATGCGCGAGGAGAGCGCGCTCGATCCCAAGGCCCTGTCCTGGGCCGGCGCCCTCGGCCTGACCCAGATGATGCTCCCCACCGCCCGTGAGGTGGCCAGGAGCCTGCGTCTGCGGCAACCGTCCGTCGAGAAGCTGCTCGACCCGGAGACCAGCATTCAACTCGGAGCGGCCTACCTGGGCCGGCTCCTTCAGCGTTTCGGCGGGAACGCTGCCTATGCGCTGGCCAGCTACAACGCCGGGGCCGGTGCGGTGGAGCGCTGGCGATCGGCCCGTCGAAACGTCGACCTCGACGTCTGGGTGGAGGACATCCCGCTTTCCGAGACCCGCGGTTACGTCAAACGGGTGCTCCGGAGCTGGAACACCTACCGGTTGCTGGGAGGGCGTCCGCTGGCGGGTGTGCTGCGGACGTCGCTTCCGGCTCCCCCGCGTGCGGAGCGCTGAATGGTGAGCGAGAGCGGCCTTCCTGCGCCGACCCGTGCGCTCCTGCGGGCTCTCCCTTCGGTGGAGGCAGTCCTGGTCTCCGAAGCGGGCCGGGCGGCTTTGCAAATCCATCCCCGGCCTCGGGTGGTGGAAGCGGTCCGGCGGGTCCTGGCCGAGCTCCGCACCGGCATCTTGGCCGGCGAGCCGGCGACCTTCGAGCCGGAGGCGCTGGCGGCGATGCTGGAGACGCTGGCCACCCCGCGCCTCCGTCCGGTCATCAATGCCACCGGGGTCGTCCTGCACACCAACCTCGGGCGCGCTCCACTCGCCCCCGAAGCCCTGGCGGCGGTTGCAGCGGTGGGTCGCGGGTACGCGAACCTGGAGCTGGACCTGGCCACGGGCGAACGAGGCTCACGCTTCGCCCCCTTGCTGGAGGGGCTCCGTGCCCTGACCGGGGCAGAGGACGCGGTGGTGGTCAACAACTGCGCCGCGGCGACCCTCCTGGTCTTCAGCGCGCTGGCGGAGGGGCGCGAGGTGGTGGTCTCCCGGGGCGAGCTGGTGGAGATCGGCGGCGGTTTTCGGGTGCCCGATGTCATGCGGCAGTCGCGAGCCACCCTGGTCGAAGTCGGCACCACCAACCGGACCCGGCGGACCGACTACGAACGAGCCCTCACCCCGGCCACGGCGATGGTGGCCAAGGTGCACCGCTCCAACTTCGCCCTGGTCGGCTTCACCGAGGAGACCTCGGTGGAAGAGCTGGCTCGCCTCTGCCAGCCGCGAGGATTGCCCCTCTTCGTCGACGCCGGAAGCGGTCTGCTCGAGCCGCTGCGGGGCGAGGAGCTGGCCGCCGAGCCCATCATGCGCGCACACATCGACTCCGGCGCGGATCTGGTGGCCTTTTCCGGCGACAAGCTGCTCGGCGGACCCCAGGCCGGAATCGTCGTGGGCCGGGCCTTCTGGATCGCTCGATTGCGAGGCCATCCTCTGGCCCGGGCTCTTCGGGTCGACAAGCTCACCGTGGCGGCGCTGGAGGCCACATTGCGGCTCTACCGCGATGGAAGGGGAGACGAGGTTCCGGCCCGGGCCCTGACTCTGGCACCGGAGACGGCCCTCCGGGGTCGGGCGGAGGCGCTGCGAGCACTTCTCGACGCAGCCGGTGTGTCAACACGGCTGGTTCGCGTGGAAGGGCAGGTGGGAGGAGGGACGCTGCCGCTGGCCCGCCCGACCTCCTGGGCCTGTCTGCTGGACGGGGCAGGGGAGCACGTGCTGGCCCAGCTTCGGGTGGGTGATCCGCCAGTGCTGGGTCGCATCGACGACGGACGGGTGCTCCTGGATGTGCGATGCGTGTCCGAGTCGGAGTTGCACCTCCTTGCAACTGCGGTGGCTGCGGCACGGTGACTTCCTGGCGCCTCCGTCAGCCTCTCCACTACAATTGACCGAGCCCCTCCCACCGTGAAGCGACTCGGGCTCAACAACGTCGTCGAGCTGAAGCCGCGGGCCGAAGAAGCGCTGCCCGCCCGGCGCGCGCGGCGCATCGTGGCGGTGGGAGGCGGCAAGGGTGGGATTGGCAAGTCGTTGGTCTCTGCCAACCTGGGCATCGCCCTGGCCCGTTCCGGGCGCCGAGTCACACTCGTGGACGTCGACCTGGGCGGTGCCAACCTGCATACCTGCCTGGGCATCTCCCAGCCCCAGGCCACGCTCTCTGATGTGGTCACCCGAGGCGCCCGTCTGGACACCTTGGCAGTACCGACCGGCATCGAGAACCTGCGCCTGGTCTCGGGCGCCATGGACGCGCTGGATGCAGCCAACCCCAGGGCCCAGACCCGGACCCGGTTGCTGGAGCAGTTACAGGCGCTGGAGACGGACTACCTCGTCCTGGACCTCGGTGCGGGGACGTCCCTGCACACCATCGACTTCTTCCTGCTGGCCGACCACGGGGTGCTGGTCCTCCTCCCCGAGCCCACCTCGGTGGAGAACGCCTACCGTTTTCTGAAGGCGGCCCTCTTCCGGCGTCTGCAGCAATCGGCACAGTCGCTGGGCGTGGCTCACCTGGCCGAAGCGGCGCTGGGGAGCCAGGGCAGCGCCATGCGGACCCCCAGCGAGGTCATCCGAGGGGTGGGTCAAACCAACCCCGATGCCGCGGCGCAGTTGGAGCGGGCGCTGCAGGCGTTTCGAGTGAAGCTGGTGGTGAATCAAGTCCGCTCCCCGGCCGATCACGGCGTCGGTCGGGCAGTGGTGGCGGCCTGGAAGAAGTTCTTCGGGCTGGAGATGGATTACCTGGGTGCGATTCCCTATGACGACTCGGCCTGGCAGACGGTGCGCAAACGCCGACCCCTGCTCGTCGATGCGGCGGACTCAGCGGTATCGACGCACCTGGTCCAGGTGGCCGAGGCGCTGATGGCGCTGGAGGGTAGGGGAGCCGTCGGGCGATGAGCTCGGAGGAGCAGACGCTCTACGAGGTCCTGGACCTCCATCCACGGGCCACGGCCGACGAGGTCCGAGCGGCCTATGCCCGCGCCCAGGAGATGTACGGGCCAGATTCCATCGCCGTCTACGCCCTGATCGACGAGTCGCAGCTCGAAGCGCTCCGAGCGCGACTCACCGAAGCGGCCGAGATCCTGCTCGATCCCGCTCGACGGGCCGGGTACGACCGGATGCTGGGGCTGGTGCCTCCCACGACGTTGTGGGCTGAAGACGACGAGGAAGACCCGGTTGGTGCTTCCGGGCCGGGCGCCCGTTCCCCGGAGCCGAAGCTCACCCCCGTTCCGGCCCCGCCGCCCGGAGAGGCCTCGCCCCCGGTGGTCCGGGCGGGCAGCGACGCTCCTCGGCAGCGGGTGCTTCCTCTGGAGATCTCCGAGGAGCCCACCCGCATCATGGCGGCCGCGCCGGAAACTCCTGCGACCGGGGTGGGGTCCTCGCTCGGCGCCCCGGAACCCAAAGTCGCCCCCGAGCCCGCACCGCTCCTGGCCAACGACTGGGCCGCAGCGGTCCCAACCAGCCCCGCGGCCGAGGCGAGCGATGTTGCTGCCGCACCTCCCCCCGAGCGCCGCTCTCCGGGCCGCGGCCTTCCGCCCCCTCTTCCACGATCCTCGTCTTTTGGACTGCGGGCCCGTCTGGACCGGAGCGGAGGGCGAGGTCGGCCCGCCGTTCCCTCCACCTCGGCAGCATCCCCGCCGGCGACGCCGATGGGGCCGTCGGACCCGCCGGCTTCGGTCCCCGCGGCCCCCCCGAGCGAGGTGGAGTCCGAGGTCTCAGCTCGCTCCCGGGAGGGGCGTGCTCGGCTGGAGATCCCCCGCGACGCCGAGTTCAACGGAGAGCTGCTGCGGCAGGTGCGCGAGGCGTACGGCTTGTCGCTGCAGCAGGTGGCCGAGCGCACCCGCATCACCCGGATCCACCTGGAGAACGTCGAGGCCGATCGGTACGACCATCTTCCGGCAACGGTTTACCTCCGTGGGATTTTGGTCAGCCTGGCTCGTGAGTTACGGTTGGACCCGGCCCGGGTGAGCAAGAGCTACCTGCTGGCGGCTTCGCGCGGGATGCCGCGCGGTCTGTGACCGACTGGGGAGCGAATCGACGATGACCGACGAAGAACGCACCAAGGCCCTCCGGCTGGCCCGGGCCATCGCCTCCGACATCTCGCTCTACAACGAGCAGAAGATCATCAAGGGCATCGAGCAGGACAATCTCTTCGACGTGCTCAAGGAAGAGCTGGACGAGGGTCGGGACCTGTACCGGAGCAGGGTGAGCCAGGAGGTCTACACCATCACCAACTTCTTCGACCGGGCGGTGGTGGACATCATCGTCCGGGGCAAGGCGCACGTGAAGTCGAAGATCTGGTGACGCTCACGCCAGCGATTGGCTCTCGAGACTTTCGACTTGACCCGTCCGCGAGCGGAGAACGCCTCGATCGGGCGCTGGTGACGGTGCTCCCGGAGCTGAGCCGGTCCAGGATCCAGGCTCTTCTCGCCGGGGGCCATGTTCTGGTGGAGGGTCGACCGGGCCGACCGGCTCAGCGCGTCCGTGGCGGGGAGCAGGTCCAGGTCCTCCTGCCACCGCCCGATCCGGCAGTTCCCGAGCCGGAGGACCTGCCCCTCACCGTCCTTCACGAGGACGCCGACCTGCTGGTCATCGACAAACCGGCGGGTCTAGTGGTCCATCCGGCTGCTGGCCACGCCCGGGGCACCCTGGTCAATGCGCTCCTGCACCACGTCCGCGGCCTCTCCGGAGTGGGAGGGGTCCTCCGCCCAGGCATCGTCCACCGCCTGGACAAGGAAACCTCGGGCTGCCTGGTGGTGGCCAAGAACGATGCCGCTCTGCAGGCGCTGCAGAAGGCTTTCCAGGCACGAACGGTCGAGAAGACGTACCTCGCCCTGGTCCATGGACACCCTGCCGCCCAGGGCCGACTGCAGACCCTGCATGGCCGTCACCCTGGCGATCGAAAGCGGTTCAGCGGCCGGGTGAAGGCGGGGAAGGAAGCGGTCACTTCCTGGCGGGTGGTGCGAGTCCTCCACGGCTCGGCGCTGCTGGAGGTCAGCTTGGAGACGGGTCGGACGCACCAGATCCGCGTTCACCTCTCCGAATCGGGCCATCCCCTGCTGGGCGATGTCCTCTATGGGGCCTCCCGGAAGGGGGATGCACGGGTCAAGGCGGTGCAGGCGCGGCTGGGTCGGCAGGCGCTGCACGCCTGGAGGCTCGCCTTTCCTCACCCCCGGAGTGGCAAGAGCATCCGCTGCGAGGCGCCGGTCCCCGCGGACCTGGCCCAGGCCCTGGCCGATCTGAGCTAGCGGCTGGGGCAGGTCTACAGCCCTCCCAGCGACAACGAGCCCTGCTGCCGCCGGGAGAGCACCTTCACCGGCGGAATGGCCAGCACCCGCATGAAGACCTGCAACAGCTCGGGGTCGAACTTGTGCCGCAGCTCGCTCCACATCAGCATCATCGCCACCTCCGGCCCGTAGGCCTCGCGGAAGGGGCGTTTGCTGGTCAGGGCATCGAAGCCCGAGGCGATGGCGATGATCTTGGCGTAGAGCCCCAGCGACGACTTGGGGATGATCATCTGGATGTTCCCCCGAGCGTCGCGCACCGCGGTTCCGAAGTCGCTCTTGTACTCCAGCGTGGTCACCACCCGGTGCAGGGTGGTGCGGGTGAAGCCCTTCTCCATCAGGATGTTGCGCACCGAGATCAGCGGGGCCCGGGCCACCAGCGCCCGTTCTTCCGGCGTCAACCCGCCCCGCTTGTCGGCCAGCCCCTCGGGAAGAGTGGCCATGCCGGCGTCGTGGAAGAGGGCAATGAATCCCAGATCCCGCAGCTGGGCCTTGGTCAAGCCCAGCTCCGCTCCGAAGACGATGGAGAGCAGACAGGTGTTGACCTGGTGGAAGACCAGATAGTCCGACTCGCGGCGGACGGTGGTCATCCCCAGAAAATGCACCTTCTGGTCGTACCCGATGTCCACGAAGTCCTGAACGATTCGCAGGGCCCGGGCCGCGGTCATCGGCCTTCCGGCCCGGACCGAGTCGAGATACTTGCTGATGAAGAAGACCGCCCGGGCATACACCGTCATGGCGTACTTCTTCCGGTCGACCTTCTGGTCGTCCTCCAGGTTCTCCTTGTTCAGCCTTTCGCGGAGTCTGCTCCAGCGGGCGATCTTGATGGCCAGGAGCTTGCGGTCGGGGAGGCCGTCGTCGCCGGCCAGGGCGCTGACGTCCTTGGAAAAGATCCAGATGAAGTTCTTCAGCTCGGCGATCTGCACCGGCTTTGAGAGGGTGAAGCCACCCACGTCCTTGGCCCGCATCTCCTCGAGCAGGTAGCGGATGTTGTCCACCGCGTTCAGCTCGACCTTCACCAGCATGTTGTTGACGTAGAAGGAGGCTTTGATGCCAACCAGATCGAAGCGCCCCTCACGGGAGATGATCAGGTTGAGCGAGTCCTGAAGTGACATCAGCGGCTTGTCGAAGACCGCGTTGTCCGGGTCATACATCTTGGCCGACCGGACCAGCATGTAGAGCGTGGAGAGGACCGAGCGGGACAGCTGCTGCAGCTTCTCGGAGTGATCCCGGCCGAACTCCAGGATGCTCTCTTGTGCGGCACCGCTGATGCGAAGGGTGTCGGACATCAGCTGGCCTCGGGCGGTGCACGGTCGCCGAACAGCTTTCGCCGGGTTTCGGCCAGGGCCTTGCGAGCCGCCATCAACACCTCGGGCGGCTGGGTCCGGTCCTCCACCGTGGCCTGCAGCGCCTTGTAGGACTGGATGGACTGCACTCCGGCCAGTCCATGCACTGCCAGCAGCTTGTGGTCCAGCACCCGGGCCCGATTCCAGAACCGGGCCCTTTCCGCCAGGGCCTGCGTCATGAACGACATGGCCGAGGCGAGCCCGGTGCTCCCCAGGGCCGAATAGAAGGCCGCCTTTTCCTCGGGCGAGCGCTTCTGGAAGTCCCGGTGCTTCACCACCGAGACCAGATCGGCGTAGGCCAGCTCCCGGTCATATTCGGGCAGCAGCCGGGCCGCCTGGAGCCGGACCTGGGCGTTTTCGTCCTTGAGCGCCTCGGCGATGAGCTTTCTGGATTCGTTGCTCCGCCCCCGGGCGATGGTCCCCATCACGTCGAGCCGGACGGCCAGGTTCTTGTGCTTCAGGACCCGGGCGAATAAGCGCATCCGATCCGGATGCTGGGCCTTCTCCAGGACGTAAACCATGTCCCGCACCGTCATCGGCCGATCGGAGGAGAGGCGCTGGATGACCTCGCTGGGATTGCTGCGGGCAAACTCGGCGATGACATCGCAGAGGACCAGCCGGTGCTCGGGTGCGTCGAGCGTCTCCAGCACACCCAGCAAGAGGGGGAGGGTGCGGGGGTCGAGCGCGGCCAGGTAGCGGCCGATGTCCGCAGCCCCCTTTGGCTTGGCACTGCGGAGCACGTCGGCCGCCCGGACCAGCCGCTGCTCCTCGCCCATCTTGGCGAGGAAGCTTTGTTTGAGCTGGCCAATCCCGCTCATCCCGGGCCGGTCCTCCATGGCCCGCAGCTTGAGGACGATTTGGTTGATGGTGGCGAAGTCCTCCTGGAGGAGCAGAGCATCCAGCAGCTGCAGGAACATCTCCTCCAGCAGGGCGGGATCGTCCACTCCCGCCTCGGCCACCTGGAAGATCGAGGCCACCAGCTTGGGGAAGAGTCGGCTCTGCTCTTCCTCGGTGATTTCGCGCTGGAGCTTGGCCTTCAGCTCGTCGGTGGCGGTGGTCCCGGAGATCACCGCCCCCCGGACTTGCTCCACCCCATCCAGCCGCAACTCGAGATCTTCCGGATTGACCCGGGCGAACCGGAGAAAGTCATCGGAGTGGCTGCGCAGCCGGGCGTAGAGGTAGTCGACGATCTTGTCGACCTCGATCTGGACCTCCTCGTCACTGAAGCCCTCGACCTTGAACCCCTCCACCACCACGTATTCCAGATGGTCCAGGGGCGAACGCCACAGCTGGGCCACCGTGTCCTCACCCTGCTTCTCGATGTCGCTCACCGCCACCAGGGTGAAGGTGAGCAGCTCGTCCAGCCGCAACCCGGGGCGGAAGATGAACTGGCGGATCCCGTCCCGCCAGAACTTGAAGGGCAGCGTGGTGTCCTCGGCGAAGAGCGGCTGATCGAAGAGGGTCAGGTTCTGCTGCTCCACTTTGAGCAGCAAGGTCCCGAACTGCTCGGTGTACTGGCGGATGGCGGCGTAGGCTTTCTCGAGGTACTCGCCGTAGCGGGCCTCGTTGTGGCGGTACATCCCGATCTGCTTGATGCCCTTGAGCAGCTGGAAGGCGAAGGCCTTGGCCAGGTCGAGCCGCTGGCGATTCTGCGGATCGGCCAGGGGATCCGCGAGCGGGGGCGGCGAGGTGGATGTAGCGGCAGGACCGGAGATGGTCATGGATCCGGCGCGAGGAGGCGGAGAGTCTAGCCGGTGTGGGCCTCGGGTGCCTCGGGGGTCCGGACGGCCACCCGCCCCAAGTGAAACGCCAGAGCCAGAAAGAGGAGCAGCCCGAAGGCGAGGGAGGCGGTCGGGTGGGCTCGGGGAGAATCGCCCAGGGCCTCCACCAGGCGAGGAACCAGCCCGGGTCGGCCGACCAGCCTGGCCGGAAGGTCCAGCTTGTCCATCCACTGCCCCTCGGGAATGTGCATGAGGTTGACCGCCACCCCGGCCAAGGAGCCGCCGGCGATGTAGCCCGAGGCCAGCAGCGTCCCCGGACTCGCTTCCGACTCGGCCCGGCCCCGTCGCCGATCCACCAGCCAGCGGACCGCTCCCCCAACGAAGATGGGCGCGGTGGTGGAGACCGGCAGATAGATCCCCACTGCGAAGGGCAGCGCTGCCACCCCGCACATCTCCAGCATCAGCGCCAGAGCCACTCCCAGAAGGACCAGGTCCCAGGGGAGCTTTCGAGTCAGGATGCCGTCGATGATCAGCGCGAAGAGGCGGGCCTTGGGCGCCTCGTAACGCGTCAGCTTCACCCCGTGGATTTCCTCCACCCGGCCACCGATTCCGGGGTCGACCACGTACTCGACGGCCCCGTCCTCTCCAGTGAGGTACTTGCCTGTCGGAATCGTCGCGTCGTTGCGGACGAACCCGGCCTGCAACCGCCGCTCGGTTGGCATGCCCACCAGCCCCAGCGCTCCCAGGGTGGTGTGGGCTTGGCCATGGATCTCCTCGCCGGCCAGCTCGGCAGCGGTGATGCCCTTGCGGAAGGTACGGACTGCCATCGGGGCGCCGCTCGCGTCCAACCGAACCTCCAGCCCACGTCCCCAGAGCTGCTGGAACAACTCCTCGCCGGAGAGGCCGGCGGCGGCCAGCCCGCCAGGGCGGACCTGGAAGGGGAACTCGCGCTGGTGAACCACCTCGGCGCTGGGGTGGGGCAGTCGGACGCCGGGATGCGACTCGGGCACGGTCGCTGTCGCCCCTTGGTTGATCGCCGCCAGCACCGGGCCGATGCAAATGGCGGAAGTGACCACCCCGATGAAGATGGCAATTTGCTGCTTCTTGGGTGTGGCCCCCACCAAATAGGCGGTCTGGAGGTCCTGCGCCGTCGTCCCTCCGTTGCTGGCGGCGATCCCCACGATGGCCGCGGTGGTCAGGGCCATGAACCGATCGCTCGGGGAGGTCCAACCCAGCAGGAGATAGACCAGGCAAGTGGCCAGCAGCGTGGCCACGGTCATCCCGGAGATGGGGTTGGAGGAGCTGCCGATTTCCCCAGTGATGCGGGCGCTCACGGTCACGAAGAAGAAGCCCGCCAGGACGATCAGCAACGCCGAGAGCAGATTGACCTGCAGCGGTGGCGCCAGCCAGATGAGCAGGACCAGGAGCGCCGACCCACCAGCCACCACCGTGAACGGCAAATCCTGCTCGGTCCGGGGAACGACCGGCCCTCCGCGGACCCGGGAGGCCCGGAAGGTGTCGATGCTTCGGCGAAAGGCCCGTCCAATGCTGGGCAGCGAACGAAGCAGACTGAGCAGACCGCCGGTGGCCACCGCCCCGGCCCCGACGTAGAGCACGTAGTTGCGATGGACCTCATCGGGCCCCATGTCCCGGATGAGCGTCCCCTCCGGCGACAGCAGCGGAGAAAGAAGCCCATCGCCGAAAAAGTGGATCAGCGGAATGAGCACCAGGTAGCTCAGCACACCGCCGGCGAAGGTGATTCCCGCCACCCGGGGGCCGATGATGTAGCCCACCCCGAGCAGCTCCGGGCTGATCTCCGCCGAGAGCGAGGCGCCCGGAAAACCGTGGCGGATCAGCGTTCCGTCCGCCAGTCGCTGGACCCAGCCCAGGGTGCCGCCGATGATCTCCCGCCACAACCGAAGCCCGGCGTAGAGAAACTTGTAGACCGCGCCGATGAGGAAGCCGCCGATGACCAGCCGAGCGGTGGTGCCACCCCGATCGCCAGCGATGAGGACCTCGGCGCAGGCCGTGCCTTCCGGAAAGGTGAGCACTCCGTGCTCCTGGACGATGAGCCCGTGCCGGAGCGGAATCATCATCAGCACGCCAAGGACGCCACCCAGCAGTGCCACCAGCAGGGCGTGGGTGAGGTCCAGGTCGTAGCCCAGGAGCAGCAGCGCCGGCAGGGCAGTGGCGATGCCGAAAGCGAGTGACTCACCGGCGGAGCCGGTGGTCTGGACCATGCAGTTTTCGAGGATCGACGAGCGGCCGAGTACCCGGAACACGGCAATGGAAAGGACGGCCACCGGGATGGACGCTGAGACGGTCAGCCCCACCTTCACCGAGAGGTAGACGGAGCTGGCGGCGAAGAGAACCCCGAGGATGCTGCCCAGGAACAGCCCCCGGACGGTCAGCTCGCGCGGAATTGGCTCAGAGGAGGGCGCGACGGCTTCCGCGGCCGAGGAGGGGAGGGAGGCGGGTTGGTGCATTCAGGGACGGGAGGCCGCCCCAAGGGTTCTATCCGAGAACCGGTCTGGCCGTACTTGCCGCCGCCAGCATTCCGGGGGCTCGCACAAGGCGGTCGTCCTGCAGCGAGTCCCCCCACGGGCTCGCTGGGCAGTCGCTCAGGCTGCCGCGTCGTGCTGCACTTCGGTCATCAGCGCGGCCAGCTCGGCCTTCAGCTTGTCTTTGGCCCGGATCTCCAGCTGCC
Organism: Myxococcota bacterium; assembly: GCA_046725335.1. GTDB lineage: Bacteria > Myxococcota > Myxococcia > Myxococcales > Myxococcaceae > RPRB01. The sequence continues at coordinate 11,604 of JBKOYI010000135.1, forward strand.
GAGCCCGCTCGCGGCTGAAGCCGAAGTGCTCCCCCAGCTCCTTCAAGGTCATGGGCCGCTCGTTCATCACTCGCTGCTCGATGATGAAGCGCTCGCGCGGATCGAGCCGGGTGAGCGCTACCCGCACCCGGGCATGGATGATCCCCGCCTCCTCCTTGTCCGCAACTTCCTCGTCCTGGCCGGCCGCGGCCGAGGCGACGAAGTCCACATGGGTGCTGCTGCCGTCGTCCCCCATGGGGGCATCCAGTGACAGGTCGCGGCCGCCCATGCGCTGCTCCATCTCCCGCACTTCCGAGGGCTTCACTCGCAACCTCCGGGCGATCTCATCCACCGGAGTCGCCGTTTCGCCGGGGTGGTACTTCTCCAACTCGCGGCGGGTGCGGGCCAGGCTGAAGAACAGCTTGCGCTGGGCCTGGGTGGTGCCCAGCTTTACCAGGGACCAGGACTTGAGGATGTAGTTCTGGATGTAGGCCCGGATCCACCACACTGCATAGGAGATGAGCCGGATACCCTTGTTGGCATCGAACTTCTGCACCGCCTTCATCAGTCCGATGTTTCCTTCCTGGATGAGGTCGGACATGCGGATGCCGTACGAGCGGTACTCGTAGGCGACCTTGACCACGAAACGGAGATTGGCAGTGACCAGCCGGTGACCGGCCTGGAAATCCCCCCTGGCGAAGCGCCGGGCGAGCTTTTGCTCTTCCTCTTGGGTCAGCAGCGAATAGCGATTGATCTCGGAGAGATAGAGCGAGAGCGAACCGGGTGCTGTGGAGTGCTCGGAAGCGAGCTGCATTCGGGGCCTCTCATTCGTCCGCGTTGAACCTGCACCCCGGTCGAGCAAGGTGGGTGCCATGGAACCGCGGATGGAAATCACCAATTTCCAGCCTCTTGACGCGCTGCGGAGACCCATCGGCTGTAACAAGCACAGGCACTTCAGCCCCGTCCCCTCAGGGTTGAGGCGTTGAGCGCCCGACAGAAGCGGGAGCGCCGGAGCGGCGGCGCAAGGCTCGGCGGGCTGCTCGCACGATGGCCCGGGCCTCCCCGACGTCCAGGGGCAGCCGACCAAAACGCGCCTCGCGGTAGCGGGCAATGCCCAGGCGCACTGGAGCCAGACCCGGTTCCTCCACCGGCGCTCGATCCAGCCATTCACCCGGGCCCAGCCGACCTGCGCCACGCAGTAGACGTTGCAGAGCCAGGCCCAGTCGCTCGGCTGGGCTCTCCGGTCGGCTGAACCGCCAGATGGCGGTGGCCAGGAGCACCAAGCCTAGCGTCGCCAGGATCTTGAAGGGGAGGTGCCGATCGCGCGGTTGTCCCGACGCGCTCGCTTCCGAGCGACTGGGGCTGCGGAAATGCCCTGCCAGCCGGGCCTGGTCGAGCAGCGAAAAGTCCACCACCCGTTGGACCCAGCGGATCTCCAGCGCCTCCCAACGGGCCAGAAGCCAACCGGTCAGACCCTGTCCTGCGGCCGAGCGGTGCTGCGGCGGGGTGGCGTCGAGTCGCAGGATCTGACCATCCACCTCAGCTTCCACCCAGGCGTGGGCATCCCCCGCTCGGACCAGGTATTCGCCGGCCGCACGTTCGCCTCCGTAAAAGCCGACCACCACCCGGCTGGGAATCCCCTGGGTGCGCAGCAAGATCGCCAGTGCGGTGGCGAAGTCCTCGCAATGGCCGGCGCGCCGCTGAAAGAGAAAATCCGCCAGCGGATCAGCAACTGAGCCTGGGAGCTCGAGCGTGTAGCGGTAGGCGCTCTGCAGCCCACGCTCCAATCTTCGAGCGATGGCTCGCTGGGTCTCGGCGCCAGTGGCCCACTCCAGTGCCAGCGGGGCGATGCGTGGATCGAGGCGTCTCGGCAGGGCCAGTCGCCACTCCCGCTCGGCGTCGGAGGAGGGGCGGAGTCCCCGCTCACCCGTGCTGAACACGCGGTAGCTGAATCCGCTGCCCACCCCTTCCACCTGGACCTGTTCGTCACGGGTGCGCACCAGCGCCGCACGGACGGAGTAGCCGGCATGGTGCGCCTCCGCGCCGGCGAAGGCGACCGGGGTGTCCAGTCCCACCAAGGTGCGCGTGCCGTAGGCCGGCAAGAGCTCGATCTGCTGGCTGATCTCAGCCTGCCCCCGAGGGCCCAGTCGGAGTTCCATCCGCGGCGAGTCGGGAGGAGTGCTGCTCGACCATTGCAGTCCATCGAAGGTGTCGAACCGGCGGCCCACCCAGTAGGCCTCCAGCCGCTCATCGCCGGGATCGGGATCGAGGCGGGCCCGGAGCACCACCCGCGGATTGGACTTGAGCACCCCCGAGCCGCCCAGCCGCAGGCTGTCGCCGAAGCCGACCTGGGCTGCGCCGAGGGAGGCGCTCCCGTGGCGGACCACCAGATTCCAGGACAGCCGGGGGAAAACGATGAAGAAGGCCATGGCCCCGGCAAGGGAGAGGGCCACGCCGACCACCAGCGGGGCCACCAGCACTCGGCGGGGCGGAGGTTTGCCGCCCCCGGTTTCCTCGACCACCGAGAGGGTCTGGGCCACGATGGCCAGCACCGTATAAAGCAGCAGGCACAGGGCGAAGAGAAGATCTGCGCTCAGCGCAGCACCGCCGGCGACCATCAAGAGCGAGGCCAAGTGCACCTGGGCGTCGGTGCGGAGCCCGGGTCGTGCCAGCAACCGCTGGGCGGTGAGCAGGGCAGCGGTGGTGCAGGCAGCGACCACCAGATCCATCCCACCCAGAGCGACGGCCGCGTAGAGTCCCAGCACCGCCGCCAGCAAGACCACCACGCTGGCCCGGCCCTCGGTGAGCGGCCGTCGGCCGGTCAGCGCGACCAGCAGGGCCATCAGGAACAGCAGCTCCGCCCAGGGGGGAACCTGTCCGGACACCGCCATGGCCCCGAAACCCGCCGCCGCCGCCAAATCGCGCAGGAGAAGGCGCAGCCGTCCGGGGCTCATGGAGCGACTCCGTGGCCAGCCCGGGCCAGGGCCCGGAGGATGGCCCGGACCTGGAGGGCCCCGGTAGAGGGTCGCAGCGAGATCCCCCTCGTGGTTTCCAGCCCCACCTCCGCGCCTCGGGCCAGCAGCGCCTCAGCCCGAGCGGCCAAGGCCTCGCAGGGCCCATCCAACGCTTCGGCCGGCGCACCATCATCGAGATGGAGGACGATGCGGGCGTGCGGATGTGCATCGCGCTCGATGCGGAGGAGCGTGCCGAGCTGGGCGCTCTTGCGCCAGTGGATCCGGCGGGCGTCTTCGCCCTCGCGTAGCTCACGCAGCTGGGCCAGATCTCCCTCACCGTCGTGACCGCGGCGGGGGCTGTGCTCCTCTCCGGTTCCGGTAGCCGACCGCGGCGACTCCAGAAGGGCAGCCACCCTGGCCGGGAGAATGAGCAATTCGCCTGGGAGCTCGATGTCGCGGCTCTTGACGAAGAGGCCGAAGGGGAAGGTGGTGGCCACCCGCACCGCGCCGAGCTGCAGCGGTCCCCGGCGGGGAACGACGACTGGCGCACGGACGACACACTCATCGCCGGGAGGAAGCCAGGCCAGAAGGCCCACTCCTTCGCCCAGGAGCGGATGCAGCTCCCAGAAGCTGAGGGCGAAGCCGTGGCCGTGCTTCCGGGAGAGGGCCCAGCCGAGGTGGAAGATGGTCCGGGCGCGGGGTGCCTCCGGCAGCACCCGTCGCACCTCCACGCTTCGCAGGCACCACTCGGAGAGGATGCCCGAGACGACGATGGTCGCCAGCTGCAGCCCCAGGACCAGATAGAGAAGATTGTTTCCGGTGTTGAGTGCCCCCAGTCCCACCCCGAAGGTGAGGACCAGATAGGTGCGCCCGGCGCCCGTGGTCCGGAGCCGTCGAGGCGGTCTCAAGGCGCGGGTCCAGCCCCGCGGAAGCCAGCGCGGCACTCGGGTCATCGCGGCCGAGGAACTGCGGCCAGAACCCCCTCCAGGACCGCGGCCGCCTCATCCCGGCCGGCCAGGCCCTGGGCGGTGCTCCGGAGCACCACTCGATGGGCAAAGGCGGCGACGAGGAGCTCGGCCACATCCTGGGGGATGAGGAAGTCGCGGCCGTCCCACAGCGCCCGGGCCCGGGCGGCGGCGGTGAGGGAGAGGACCGCCCGGGTGGAGGCTCCGCGCTCGAGGGCGGGGTGCTCGCGGGTGGCCCGTGCCAGCCGAACCACATAGCTGGCCACGTCGGGATGAACATGGAGCGTTGCTGCCCGGGCCTGCAGCCCCCGCAGCTGCTCCGCATCCAGCACCGCTGCGAGCGATGAGACTGGCTCCCCTGCGCCGCGGGTGGCCACCAGCTCGGTCTCCACATCCGCCGAGGGATGCCCCAGCGAGAGCCGAAGAAGGAACCGATCCAGCTGCGCGTCGGGCAGCGGGTAGGTTCCGGCGAGGTCGAGCGGGTTCTGCGTTGCCACCACCACGAATGGCCGAGGCAGGAGGTGCGTCGTGCCGTCCACGGTCACGTGGGCATGGGCCATCGCCTCCAGGAGCGCCGACTGGGTGCGGGGCGGGGCGCGATTCAGCTCGTCGGCCAGCACCAGCTCGTGGAAGAGGGGGCCGGGCCTGAACTGGAAGTCGGACCTGACCGCGTCGAAGACCTGCACCCCGGTGACATCGGCGGGCATCAGGTCGGCGGTGAACTGGATACGGGCGTAGCGCAGACCACAGACCCGGGCCAGGCCTTCGGCGAGAGTCGTCTTGCCCACCCCGGGAGCATCTTCCAGGAGCAGATGGCCGCCGGCGACGACGCTGGTCAGCGCCAGCTCCACCGCGGAGCGTTTTCCGCGCAGCACCCGCGAGAGGGCATCGGCAGCTCGAACGAGCAGCTCACGCGGAGGCAGGGGAGAGGCGGCAGAATTGAGGGGCAGGGCAGGGGCAGTCACGGGAGGGCTGCTCCCAGTCTAGCCGGCTGTCTGCTCTCTCATCAGGCCTCGGCGGGCTGTTCCCTCGGTTCCGAAGCGAATCCGAAATACCGGAACATCCGTTGCTGGTGTCGTCCCAACCCCTTCAAGTAGGCCGGGCGGTCGCGGAGGGCCCGTGTGAGGAACTTCCAATGCTTCGGCCACCGCGCGCACGGTCTGGCCGTCGAGGATGCCGCCCGGCTTTCCATCCACCGGTCAGCAGATCGTCATTGGGCAGCGGACAGCTTGCTCGCCGCCACCGCGTGCGCCGGCTCGAGATGCTCACGCTGCGCCACGACCGCCGCGTAGCGAAACCGGAGGCGGCGCCACTCGCTGATCACGGTCTGTGGATAGCCTCCAAACTTGCGCCTGAGCTCGGGACGTCGAAGAACCTGTCTGGCCACCGCTGGCCCAGCGTTGTAGGCAACCAGGGCCGCCTCTGGAGTTCCGAACTGTCGGAAGAGCGCAGCCAAGTAGGCGGTGCCCAGTTCGATGTTCAGCTCGGCGTCGAAGAGCGTCCGGCGGTGGCGCAGCATGGTCCCCCGCTGGGTGGCCAGAAACGTTCCGGTGGTTGGCATCATCTGCATCAGCCCCATGGCCCCCGTCTGGGAAACCGCATAGGCGTCGAAGGCGCTCTCGCTGCGGATGACGGCCACCACCAGCAAGGGGTCGAGTCCATTGGCCTGGGCTTCGCGCACGATGGCGATCGCCACCCGTCGCTGCGCCCGCTCGGTGAGCGCCGATCGACGGAGTACCTCGACGATTCCCAGCGACTCGGCCTCGGCGAAGCATTGCTCCTCCTCATCGAGCACACGGAGTCGCCCCCGCATCCGCTCCAGCTCGGCCTCGCGCTGAGCCAGGAGTATTTGCATCTGCGCCAGGTCGCCCGGCGCGCGCGTCTCCAGCAACCGAGTGGGGGGTTGGTTGGAGCTGGGACTCTGGATGGAGCGGGCGTCCGCAGTGGTCACCACCCCGACGATCAGCCCGACCGACCAGACTCTCCGCATCCGCTCCTCGCTGCTGCCGCCTCCCCTCCACCCTGCTCAGGCCGCGGTAAAACCAAAAGCACGCTGCGTGCCAGTCGCCCGACGCATGAATCGCGGGGTCAGACCGTCGTCGCCCGGACGTCCGCAACCAGTCCCGTCGATTTTTCCTGCTCCCGACGAGGCCACCGGGTGGCACCCGGGGACGGTCGGCCCTATCTCCGGGACATTCGGAAGGGACCCCCGGGCGTGCTCTGGACGATGGGATGCATCCTGCTGGTGCTGTGGGCAATGGGCTATGTGGCCGGCGGCACGGTGGGGCAGTGGGTCCACCTCCTCCTCGGTTTTTCGCTGCTCTGTTTCGCGCTGGCCGTGCTGCGCGGGCGCCGTCATCTGCACCGCGGTCGGCCCCCCGCCCTCTGACGAGCGGGAGGGTGCGGGAGCCGTGATAAGTGCGAGCCGATGCTCTGCTCCGCCTTGCTCGTCGCCTTCCTCGCTGCGAACCCCTCGACTCCACCGGCGCCGCTGCCGGAGCCATTGCCCGAGGGCGCACCGAAGGTCGGTGAGCCGCCGGCGCGCCCGGCCGAAGCGATCGTTCGGCGCGTTCAGATCGATCCGGCGCGACTCGACACCGAGCTCACCCAGGCGGCCCGCGAAGCGGCACGAACGGGCGACCGGCTCCTGGTCGTCTTCGGGGCCTCCTGGTGCGAGCCCTGCCGGGCGCTGGAGGCGGCCTTCGCCCGGGAGAGGAATCGATCGACGTTCCGGCGCTGGCGGCTGGCCGAGGTCGACGTGGACGCGCTGCCGCCCGGCCGGGTGCTGGGGCTGGACCTGGAGGTCGTCCCCGTTCTGGTGAAGCTCGGTCCCGACGGCCGACCCCGGGGGACACTCACCGGGCAGCGACTCCCGGATCTGGAGGATGCCGAGGCGGTGGATACAGCCCTCCGCCGGTTCCTCCGGCCTTGACCTGGGAGGCTTTGCTGGTATTTTGCGCCGCTTTCCCCGGGCACCGCCACACTGAGAGTGCGAGGACAGGACGTGAAGGGCTTGATCGGCAAGAAGATTGGGATGACCCAGGTGTTCGATGAGGACGGCAACCTCGTCCCAGTCACCGTCATCGATGCATCCTCCTGCACCGTGGTGGGCAAGCGGACCCCCGAGCGCGACAGCTACTCGGCGGTGACCCTCGGCTTCGGGAAGGCGAAGGAGAAGAGGCTCACCCGGGCCGAACTCGGTAGTTTCAAGAAGGCCGGAGTCGAGCCCCGCCGGGTGCTCAAGGAGTTTCGCGTCACCCCCGATGAGGCCGGGTCCTTCACCATCGGGGAGGCGGTTTCGGTCGGCCTGTTCAGCAAGGGCCAGCTCGTGGACGTCACCGGAGTCACCAAGGGCCGCGGCTTCCAGGGCGTGATGAAGCGGTGGAATTTCCGGGGCTTTGGCCAGACGCACGGAACCCATGAGTACCGCCGCCACCCGGGCGCCATCGGTCAGCGGAAGACACCCGGGCGCGTCTACCCCAACAAGAAGATGCCGGGGCATTACGGGGTGGAGCAGGTGACGACGCAGAACCTCACCGTCATCGACGTCGACGCCGAGAAGAACCTCCTGCTGGTCAAGGGTGCCATCCCCGGCCACAACGAAGGCATCGTCGTGGTGCGTCCGGCCATCAAGGCGCCGCTGAGCCAGGCCACGGCCGGCAAGAAGTAAGGCGCTGAACCGCCGGCAGCGGCGGAATCACTCCACCTGAGCCCCATCGAACGCTGGAAGCGGTTCCCTCGGCGTCCCTGGCCCGGGGACTGGTGAACGTTCGGACGTTGGCATTGCCCCCGCGGGCAATGACGACCAGCGGGCGTTCGCCTCGCACCCTCTTCGGTTGGGCGGTTGGCAGCATCGGCGGCGAGGGCCAGGTTGGCCGGCCACGTGCCCATGCGCCGAGTCATTCTCCTGGTCGGACTCGCCTCGTGCCTCTTGCCCGCACTCACCCGAGCCGAGTCTCCGGCGCCGGTGGAGCATCGGCTCTACGCGCCGGGGGGCCGGCTTTCCCTCTCCGCCTCGCTGGGGCTGAGCCTGTTCAACGGACTGACCCGAACCTGGACCCTCACCGTCGGGGCCGGCTACGACTTCAACAACTGGCTGGGGCTGGACCTGCGCCTGGGCGGGGCGCTGTTCAGTCACACCTCCCTGGCCGACCGCATCGGCCAGCGGCTCCTGCAGCAGCCGCCCACTGGCGACACGGTCGACGATCTGTCCGACCTCTGGACGATGCGCGCCTTCAGCCTGCTGGGGGTGCGGCTGGCTCCGGTCTACGGAAAGTTCAACCTTGGTCCGGACTTCCCGGTTCGCTTCCAGCTTTACCTGTGGCTCGGCGGCGGAGCGGTCTGGTTGCACCGTGAATCGGTGGTGGTGTGCAACCAGGTCGCTTCTCGCGAGAACGGCACCTGCGCCGATTGGCTGACCGAGGACCGCGCTGCGCCCGCCGGCGCCTGGGCAGTCGGTCTCCGTGTCTTCACCGGTCAGCACGGAGCGTTGGTGCTCGAGGTCCGCGACGTCATCTGGAAGGACCGCTACCTCGTGGGAGTGGACCGAGCAGCGGCCGAGGCGGGACAGCGCACCGGACAGCCGGCCTCGAGCCCCGGCTTCACTGGCACCGTCTTCTTCGATGCTGGCTACGCCGTCTTGTTCTGAGTCCTGCCATGATGAACCTCGGAGCCATCCTCGTTGCCGCCTCGCTCGCCGCCGCCCCGGACCCTGCCCCGGACCCGCTGACCGGCAGCCCCAACCTCAGCTACCGGACGCTCGAGCCCAAGCAATTCTCGGACGCGCTAAGGCACGAATTCGTCGTCAACCCGGTCGTTCCCCAGGTGGGCGGTACCTTCTCGCAGCATTGGGGCACCAGCTTTGCCTATACCTTTCATCTCACCGAATGGCTGGGAATCCGGCTCCAGCCCTTCTTCAACTGGCAGGCGTCGCCTTCGAAGTTCGACCGCGAGCTGGCGGCCAGCGTGCGCCAGGAAGCGACCGCGGCCAGCTCGGTGCTGCTGCACTACGGTGGGGTAGGCGGGCTGGAGTGGGCGCCCATCTGGGGCAAGTTCGCCGCCTTCGGAAACACGGTCCGTTTCTCGCTGGTCCTGTTCGGCGGGGCCGGGGTGGGTTCGACACGCATCGAGCTGAAGGCCCCCGACGCCCTCGGGCCGGCAACCTATGGCGACACCGGAGCTCGGCCGCTGGTTTCGGCGGGGGGCGGGATTCGGGCGCAGATCGGCCAGCGCTTCACGGTTCGGCTCGAGCTGCAGGATCTCATCCATTGGGGCGGGGTGAACCAGATCAACGGATGCAACGCCCAGGATCTGGAGACGCTCCTCGAGCAGCGCGCAGCGGGGCAGCCGCTCTCCAACAACGGCGTTGGAGCAAGCTGCAACATCGGAGCCTTCCAGGGAATGGTCGGAAACTGGGACCGGGGTAACGACTTGGCTGCCGCGCACACCCTGGTGACCGAGGGCGGAGCGGACACGCTTCATGTCTTTGGCGTCTACATCGGGTTCGGGGTGGAATTGTGAGACCGACCGCGGCGCTACTCTGGCTGTTGCCAGCGCTGTTGGAGCTGGCCTGTGGCCATGCCGGCCCGCCGCCCGAGCTGGCCGCCGAGATGGCCCGGCGCGGGAGTGCCGACCGAGCCGATGATGCGCTCGCCCTCGGACAGGCGCTGCAATCCGCGCACCTCGATGCTGCCTCCATCGAACCGCTCCGGCGCGCCGCGACGGGCTCGGCGGCAACCCGGGCCGCGGCCACGGAGGCGCTCCTGGAGGCCCAGGTCCGACTGGATGATCCCTTTCTGGTGCCTGCCTTCCTGGCTACGCACCCCGAGGCGCACGCCGTCACCGGGCCGGCCGAGGCCCGGGCCGAGCTTCTCCGGGGCCTGGAGGCGCAGCGCGCAGGCCAGCTCACCGAGGCCGAAAAGCACCTGCGCCGCATCCCCTTCGGCTCCTCCCTCGACGCTCGTGCCCGCTACGCGCTGGGTGTGGTCCTGGCCGATCCCGATCGCCCTGGCGGCCCGCGGATCCAGGAGGCGCTGGACTCCTTCCAGGCCGTGGTCGGCTTCCAGAGCGGGCAAGAGCAGCTCGAGGAGATGCGGGCCCTGGCCCAGCTGGCCATCGGACGGGTTCTGTACGCTCGGAGGGCCGACGTCGAATCGGCTCGGGCCTACGATGCGGTCCCCCGGGGCGCGCGGGTCTGGCCCCAGGCGCTGTTCGAGCGGGGCTATCCCCGCTTCCGCTCGGGAGACGACGGAGGGGCCCTGGGAACATTGCAGGCCACCCGAGCCCCGCAGCTGTCCACTGCTTACCTCCCTGAGGCGCGCATCCTCGAAGCCACGGTGCTTTTCCGCGCCTGCCTTTACGACGACATGCGAGCGGTGCTCGATGACTTCACCGCCGAGGCCGGGCCGCTGCTCGAGCGGGTTCGACCGGTGGTGGCGGAGCGCCCGACGCCGCGCATCGAAGCCGAGTGGGTCCTGACCGAGGCTGGGCGACCCCTCCTGGGAGACCGGCTCTGGCGCTCGCTCCGATCGGAGCCGCGCATCGCGTCGGGCATGGCCCTCTTGCGGCGGATCGACGCCGAGCGGGGGCAGTTGTCCCGCCCGGAGATGGGGGCATCGTCGGAGCGGACCCTGCGTGAGCTGGAAGGGGTTGGGGCCGAGGCGGAACGGGCGCTGGCGGAGACGGTGCACGGCCGGCTCGTTCAAGTCACCACCTCGCTCAGAGATCTGCTGGAGCAGGCAGACGTCCTGCGGTTCGAGACCACCAAGGGCGAGAAGGAGCTACTGGAGGCCGGGATCGATCAGCGCCGCTTGCTTGCTTCCCGACCGGCTCCGCCCGTCCCGCAAGGCCGCCCCGACGACGAGCGCTGGCGTGTCGACGGAGAATGGTGGTGGGACGAGATTGGGCATGCCCGCGCCTCGCTCAAGAATGGATGCGCCCAACGTCCGGCCCAGACCAACGTCCACTGACGCACGCTTGGCGCGAGGTATCGGTCTTCTCGGTCCCGGCGGCCGGCCCTAGGTTGTGGCCAGCTGCGTAACCCGCGGCCAGTGGATTGGGGCGCGCGTGAGGGCGACGGTGGTGGTGGGCGTGTGGGCGGTGGCCACGTGGGCGTCTGTGGCTCTGGCGGCGGCTCCTCCGGCAGCGGAGCGGAGCGGGCCGGCGGCCTATCGGCTTCAACTGACCGATTCGCAGCGCGAGCAGCTCACCGAACAGAAGCGGGAGGAGCTGATCGTCCAGCTGGAGCGGCTGACCCAGCGCTTCGAGGACGACTCGCCGAGAAAACCCGACCTTCTCTTCCAGCTCGGCGAGGCCTACTTCGAGAAGAGCAAGGCGCTGCAGCATGCAGAGACCGAGCGGGCAGGCCGGGCTGTCCCCGACCACCGCCAGAGTGAAGCCCTCCGCACCAAGGCCATGGCCGTCTACACCCGCTTGCTGAAGGGGTGGCCCAACTATCCGCGCACCGACGAGGTCCTCTTCTCGCTGGCCTACGACTTCGAGGAGGTCGGGCAGCCGGCGGAGGCGGTGAAGCACTACCGTCGACTGCTCAAGAGTTTCCCCCGCTCGAAGTATGCACCGGACGCCTGGCTCCAGGTGGGGAACCATGCCTTCGATGCCGGGCAGCTGGCCGCAGCCGAGGACGCCTACCACCAAGCCCAGCGCATCGGCGCACCGCGGGTCCGGACGTACGCGCTCTACAAGTTGGCCTGGTGCGACTTCAACCGGGGTCGGTTCGCCGAGGCCAAGGCCAAGCTGGGACAGGTGGTGGACGGGACCGCCGGCGGAACGCAGACGCTCCTGGATCTGCGCACCGAGGCCTTGGCGGACATGACCCGGGTCTTCGTCCGCCTGGAGCAACCGGAGGCCGGGCTCGACTATTTTCGCCGGCACTCTCAGGGCGCCCAGCAACGCAAGCTGGTGACCCGATTGGCCGATGCCCTCGCCGATGCCGGCCAGCTCGACGGCGCCCTGCGCATCTACAAGGCGGCCCTGGCAGCCGAGCCGCTGGCACCGGAAGCCGTCACCTGGCAGCAGGCGGTGGTCCGCACCTATGACGGCCTCCACGACCGCGAGCGGGTGCGCACCGAGGTCCAACGTCTGGCGGCCATGTGCCATCCAGGAACTCCCTGGTGGCAGGCCAATGCCCGTTCCGACGAAGCCCTGCAGAGCGGATTCGAGGGGGCGGAGGAGGCGCTGCGCAAGCTGGTCACCACCTACCATCAGGAGGCCCAACGCACCGGATCGCCCCGTACCTACCGGCTGGCCGCTGATGTCTACCGAGCCTACCTGGACGCGTTCGCTGGCCGGGCCGATCCGCGCTGGACCAGCGATTACGCCTTCAACATGACCTTCTACGCTGCGGAGATCGCCTGGGCACTGGGCGACTTCCAGGGCGCGGCCGAGCAGTACGAGCGGGTGATGGAGTTCCGTGTTCCCGACCGGCCCTCGGCGCGGGAAGTCAGCGACGAGCGTCTACGGGCCACTGCGGCCTACGACGCGGTGTTGGCCTGGGATCGGGTGGTCGATGCCGAACATGGGCATGCTTCCGCGGCACCCTCCCGGGTCGATGAGCAAAAAGCCAAGGGTGGACTCAGCAGTCGCTCTAAGACGGCCGGGGCCAAGGCCCAGAATTTGAGTCCAGCCGAGCAGCGCCTGGTTGCCGCCTGCGACCGCTACACCCAGCGTTTCCCCGAGGGCAAGGACGCGCTCGACATCCGCTACCAGGCCGCGCTCATCTACTTCGAGCGCGGACAGACCGACGAGGCGCTCCGCCGGTTCGAGCAGCTCATCGCCTTGGCGCCGGATTCCGATCGGAGTCGCCAGGCGGCAGACCTGACCTTGCACGTGCTCGAGTCGCGAGGCGACTGGCAAGCGCTGAACCGACAAGCCCAGGTCTTTGCCCAGAACCGGGCCCTCTCCCGACCCGGAACCGATTTCGCCAAGCGGGCGGGGCAGATTGCCGAGGGCGGCCGCTACACCTGGGTCAGCGAGGTTCTCCACAAGCAGCAGCACCAGGAGGCCCGGGCTGCCGAGGAGTTCCTCCGCTTTGCCGCCGATTACCCCACCTCGGACCACGCGCCGCAGGCGCTCACCTACGCCATGGTGCTGCTCGAGCAGCTGGGGCAGCTCCAGCGGGCGGTGGAGGCCGGGGAGCGGGCGCTGACCCAGTACCCCAGCAGCCCGCTGCGACTGAAGCTGCGCCATGGGCTGGCCCATCTCTACGGGCAGCTGGCTGACTACCGGCGTTCTGCGGAGGCCAACGAAGCGTTCGTGGCGGCCTATCAGCGGGCGCAGCGGGGACAGGACGGGCCGCGGATCGAACCGGCGCTGCTCCAGGAGGCCGCTCCCTGGGTGGCCGACTCTCAGCTTGATGCGGGGATCTACTGGGAGGCGGTGGGGCAGAGCGATCGGGCGGCCGCCGCTTATGCGGCCTTCTTGAAGATGTCCGCCGGTCGGAAGGACGCCTCCGACGTGGCCCTGGCCGTCGGCAAGCTCCGCGACCGCGAGAGTCACCATCTCGAGGCGGCCCGAGCCTATGCCCAGGCCGAGGAGATGGCGCCCGCCGATGCCACCGCCCGCCGCTTCGAAGCCGCGGGACTGCAGCTGGAAGCGCTCCGGCGGGCGGGGCAGACGTCCCGGGCCGAGGCTCAGCGGCAGCACGTGGTGAAGTTGTGGTCGTCGCTCTCGGTTGCTGCTCGCAAGGACCCAGCCATCGTCGCCGCCTACGCCCGGGCCGCCTTTCTGGGTGCCGAGCCGCTCTTTGACGAGTACAAGCGGCTGGACTTCGCCCGCGTCTCTACGGCCAAGGCGGATCTGGCAAAGAAGCAGAACGGGCTGAAGTCGGTGGAGAAGGCGTACCTGGAGGTCATCGCCACTGGTGACGGCGCCCAGGGGATTGCAGCGCTGACCCGCATCGGCCAGGCCTACGCCGATTTCGCA
>JBKOYI010000133.1:0-17314 GCA_046725335.1 Myxococcota bacterium
GGTCGCGCGCCCGATGCGCGGCCTGAGCGTTGGGGAGGGGAACGACCCGAACCCCATGGTCTCCGGCGAGGAGCACCCCGCAGCCCTCCTCCGGCCAGACGGAGGTGAGATGGGCAACCACCCGAGCCAGGACCTCGGCCGTGACCCGGGGCGGCCGGTGCGAGCAGACCGGGACAGCAAGCACTCGCGCGCTCCCACCCTCGACGATGCAGATGCCCTCCAGAGCCAGCGCCAGACCGAGGGCGCGCCGCTGGAGCAGGAGAGCGGCCAAGCTGCCGGCGAGAAGGGCGGCCGGGCCCCGGAGCGAGTCCGTCCGGAGTCCCCCCACCAGCCGGGCCAGGCACTCTCCACAGGCCTCTCCCCCCGCCGACCACATCGAGGTTGCGGCACCCTCCGCTCCGACGATCAGCCCTTCACCCGAAAGGGTCGCCGGCGCCCGGATCACCGCCAGCCATCGGTCGGGCGGGCCCTGGACCAGGGCCGGGGCCACCACCCAGGCCGAATGCGACGGAGCCAGGTGCTCCACCGGCGTCCCCCCGGCGCGCAGGTAGGCCGCAGCCGAGGCCAACAGGGGACCGGTTCCCTCGAGCCGGACGCCCACCCTCCCCAGCGCCTCTTGGCCGCGGCCCCCCACCTCGCGGAGCAGGAGTTGCCGCGCATAGCGTTGAATCTGCGGTTCGCTCAGCATCCCTTCCCAGCCTTGCGCAAGAGCAGTCGCCAGCAGCCGTCCTCGAGCGGCTCGAGTGCCAGAACCGCATGGCCATCATCCCTGGCGCTGGCCGGCACGTTCCGCAGCGGCTCGTCCCCTCGGAGCCGAACTTCCAGAATGCCGAGCGGGGGAAGCTGCTCCAGGGCGAGCTTGGTGCGCACGAACGTCATCGGACAGACCTCGCCGGTGATGTCGATGCTCGCGTCCGGAATCACACCCCTCCTCCACATCCGGGGCATCCCGGGAGCCGACGGACCGTGAGGGTGCGCACTCGCAAGCTCTTCCCGTCGAACAGGTGCATGGCCGCGGCCCCCGGGGGAGAGGGCGGCCCCAGGGCGAGCGCCGCCTGGAGCGCTCCCACCGCCCCGGCCAGCGAGCCGAGCACTCCCGCCTGGGCACAGGTCGGGACCTCGTCCTCGCCGGGCTGCTCGTCGAAAAGACAGCGAAGGCAGGCGCCTCCGGGGTCGATGCGCATGGCCCGCCCCTCCCACTGCACCACTCCTCCAGAGACGAGTGGGACCCCGGTTCGAGCCACCGAGTCGCTGAGGAAGAACTTGGCGGCCACCGAGTCGGTTCCGTCGATGGCCAGCCGATGCCGCGAAAGGAGCTGGTCGACGTCGGAGGCAGTGA
Source organism: Myxococcota bacterium (assembly GCA_046725335.1). Classification (GTDB taxonomy): domain Bacteria; phylum Myxococcota; class Myxococcia; order Myxococcales; family Myxococcaceae; genus RPRB01. The sequence continues at coordinate 1,340 of JBKOYI010000133.1, forward strand.
CCCGCCTCTGCCAGGTCTCGACCGTCAATCCGGGGAACGCCCGGCGAAGCCGTTCGGCGGCCACCTCCACTTTCGGTCGACCCACGTCCTCGGGTCCGTAGAGCGGCTGCCGGTGGAGGTTGGAGGTCTCCACCACGTCGCCGTCGACAAGGGTGAGCTTGCGCACCCCTCCCTCCGCGAGGGCCACCGCGGCGGGACAGCCCAGCCCGCCCACGCCGATGACGACGATTGCGTCCTCCATTTCTCAGTGCCTAGGGTAATCGGCATGCGCCCCGTCCTGCTGCTTCTGCTGCTCGCGGCTGGATGTCGGGAGCAGAGTCCGCACAGCGTGGCCTCCCCGCCTTCCGACACGGCCGCTCGCCCGGCACCAGCCTCGGGCTCGGCCAGCGGTGCCCCGGTGGTGAGCGCCGATCAGGCAACCTGTGCGGACCGATGGCTGACGGAGCACAAGTTCGATTCCTACGGAAACCCGCAGGGCACGAGCTACCTCGGAGGGACGCCGACGTTCGATGAACGGACGGGCCAGTCCATCGACCGCTGGGCGCTGGTGGCCAAGAACCGCCCGGAGGCGCTTCGGACCTGCGGGGTCGCCCTGCCCTGACTCGGCCTCGCTCGGCGCGAGCGGGGCTCCGGATTTGCTGCCGCGCCCTTCCGGTCCCCGGCCAGCGGGGAGTGCCCTGAACTCGCCGCCTGGATCAGGGTGCAGCCGGAGGACTGGCCCGCCGCTCCAGCGCGGTGACGATGCCGTCGACGTGCTTCCAGGCTTGACGCTCGTGCTGGATGATCTCCTCCACCAGTCCCTGGGGAGAGACCAGGAAGGTCACCCGCCGATCGATGCGCACCGCGGGCCAGAGCACGCCGAACTTCTCGCTGATGCTTCGATCGAGGTCGCCCAGGAGCGTGAAATTGAGGTTCTCCGACCGGGCGAAATCGCACTGCACCTCGGGCCTGTCGATCGAGACGCCGATCAGCTCGGCGCCCAGGGCCCGAATGCGCTCCTGGTTGTCGCGGAAATGCCGCACCTCCTCGGTGCAGATCGGGGTGAAGGCCTTGGGGAAGAAGAAGACCACCACCCTCCGACCCCGAAAGGCGCTCAGGCGCACAGGGCGCTTCTGACAGTCCAGCGCCTCGAAGTCCGGCGCCGCTTCACCCACCGCAAGCATCGCTGACCTCCAAACCGACAGGTCATGCCACGGTTTTGCCCCGCAGGGGAGACAGTCGGCTCAGGTTTCCGAAAGAGCCGGGGCCGCCCCCGGCGTCATTGCGAGGACGGCCCGTCGGGAGTCCGAACTGGCCCCGAGGCTAGGCCGCCCCGGTGCTGGTCCCCAGCCCCGGGAGCTGAGTCTCGGGGGGAAGGAGCGGCTGCTCCTCGTGGCTGGCGGCCAGCGCGGATTCCAGGTCCCGGATCTCGTCGGCCGGGCTCTCCACCTCGAGGTCGAGGTGCTTGTACTGCGGCAGCCCCGTGCCGGCGGGGATGAGCCGGCCCATGATCACGTTCTCCTTGAGGCCCCGGAGGTAGTCCACCTTGCCGTTGATGGCGGCCTCGGTGAGCACCTTGGTGGTCTCCTGGAACGACGATGCCGAGATGAACGACTCGGTGGAGAGCGAGGCCTTGGTGATGCCGAGGAGCAACGGCTCGCCGGCGGCCGGCTTCTCGCCGCGGGCCATCACCTTCTCGTTCTCCTCCTCGAAGACCCAGCGCTCCACCTGCTCGTCGACCAGGAAGCCGGTGTCGCCCACGTCGGTGACCCGCACCCGGCGCAGCATCTGCCGGACGATGGTCTCGATGTGCTTGTCGTTGATCTTCACGCCCTGCAACCGGTAGACCTCCTGCACTTCGTCCACCAGGTAGCGGGCCAGCTCCTTCTCACCCAGCACCTTGAGGATGTCGTGGGGGTTGGCCGCTCCGTCCATCATCGGCTCACCGGCCCGCACCCGATCCCCGGAGTGCACGCTGATGTGCTTGCCCTTGGAGATCAGGTACTCCTTGGCCAGGTCGGTGCGCTGCTCGCCGTTCACCTCGGGGGTGATGATCAGCTTGCGCTTGCCCTTGGTGTCCTTGCCGAAGGAGACCACCCCGTCGATCTCGGCGATGATGGCGTGGTCCTTGGGCTTCCGAGCCTCGAACAGCTCGGCCACCCGAGGCAGACCACCGGTGATGTCCTTGGTCTTGGTGGTCTCCCGGGGAGCCTTGGCAATCACCTCACCGGCGGTGATGGTGTCGCCGTCGTTGACGGTGATGATCGACCCCTGGGTCAGGTAGTAGCTGGCCGGCTGCCCCGAGCTGGGGAGAGTCAGCACTTCCCCGTCCTCTCCGCGCAGGGTGAGGCGCGGGCGGGCGTCGGGGTCCTTGGACTCGATGATGGTCTTCCGGGACAGGCCGGTGACCTCGTCGAGCGTCTCGCTCATCGTCACGCCTTCGATGATGTCGTCGAAGCGCACGATGCCGCCCACCTCGGTGAGGAGCGGAACCGCGAAGGGGTCCCACTCGGCGATGAGCGTCGGGCCCTCCAGCTTCTGGCCATCCTTCACCAGCAGCTTGGCACCGTAGATGACCTGGTAACGCTCTCGCTCGCGGCCCGAGTCGTCGACGATCAGGACCTCGCCGTTCCGGTTCATCACCACCAGCGTGCCGTCGGCGCGCTTCACGGTGTTGAGGTTGGCGAACTTCACCGTGCCGGCGTTCCGGTTCTCCAGTGAGGACTGCTCGGCCCGCCGGGTCGCCGCACCACCGATGTGGAAGGTGCGCATGGTGAGCTGGGTACCCGGCTCGCCGATGGACTGGGCGGCGATGACGCCGCAGGCCTCGCCGATGCTGACCTTGCGGCCGCGGGCCAGGTCACGTCCGTAGCACTCGACGCAGATTCCGCGCCGGGCCTGGCAGGTGAGCACCGAACGGATCTTCACCCTGTCCAGACCGGAGTTCTCGATGCGGCTGACCCTCGTCTCGTCGATCTCCTCGTTGGCGCGAACCAGCACTTCGCCGGTCACCGGGTCGTGGATGTCGTCCAGGGCCACCCGGCCCAGGATGCGCTCTCCCAGCGGCTCGATGATCTCCCCGCCTTCGACCAGGGCTCCGATGACCAGGCCGTCCATGGTGCCGCAGTCGTACTCGGTGATGATCGCGTCCTGGGCCACGTCCACCAGACGGCGGGTCAGGTAGCCCGAGTTGGCGGTCTTGAGCGCGGTGTCGGCCAGACCCTTCCGGGCTCCGTGGGTGGAGATGAAGTACTGCAACACCGACAGCCCCTCGCGGAAGTTGGCGGTGATGGGAGTCTCGATGATTTCACCCGAGGGTTTGGCCATCAGGCCGCGCATTCCGGCCAGCTGGCGGATCTGCTGAGCCGAGCCCCGGGCTCCGGAGTCGGCCATGATGTAGATGGGGTTGAAGGACGGCTGCTTCCGGCTCTCCTTCTTGCCGGCCGCTCCCTCGCCCGAGACCTCCTCCTGGGAGATCTGCTGCATCATCTCACCGGCGACCTTCTCGGTGACCTCGGCCCAGATATCGATGACCTTGTTGTAGCGCTCGCCCCAGGTGATCAGGCCCTCCTGGTACTGGTTCTCGATCTCCGCCACTTCCTTCCGGGCGTAGTCGAGGAACTCCTGCTTCCGGGGCGGGATCTTCATGTCCTTGAGGGCGATGGAGATGCCGGCCTTGGTGGCGTGGGTGTAGCCAAGGCTCCGGATCCGGTCGGCGAGGAGCACCGTCTCCTTCTCCCCGGTGAGCCGATAGCAGGTGTCGATCAGCGCCCCGAGCTGCTTCTTGTCCAGGACCTTGTTGATGGCGTCGAAGCCGACCTTGCGGGGGACGATCTCCCAGAGGAGCACCCGACCCACCGTGGTCTCCTTCCGCACCCCGTCGATACGGCACACCACCTTGGCCTGGAGGGCGACCTCGCCGTGGTCGTAGGCGGCCCGCACCTCCTCGGGAGAGGCGAGGATGCGGCCCTCGCCCTTGGCGAACTCGCGGGGGCGGGTCATGTAGTAGATGCCCAGCACCATGTCCTGAGTGGGGACGATGATCGGCTTGCCGTTGGCCGGGCTGAGGATGTTGTTGGTGGACATCATCAGCACCCGCGCCTCCATCTGAGCCTCGACGGAGAGCGGCACGTGGACCGCCATCTGGTCGCCGTCGAAGTCGGCGTTGAAGGCGGCGCAGACCAGCGGATGGAGCTGGATGGCCTTGCCCTCGATGAGAACCGGCTCGAAGGCCTGGATGCCCAGCCGGTGCAGGGTGGGGGCGCGGTTCAACAGAACCGGGTGCTCGCGGATCACCTCCTCGAGGATGTCCCACACCTCGGGGCGCTCCCGCTCCACCATCTTCTTGGCGCTCTTGATGGTGGTGACGTAGCCCTTCTCTTCCAGCTTGTTGTAGATGAAGGGCTTGAACAGCTCGAGGGCCATGATCTTGGGCAGGCCGCACTGGTGGAGCTTGAGCTCCGGGCCGACCACGATCACCGAGCGTCCCGAGTAGTCGACGCGCTTTCCGAGCAGGTTCTGGCGGAAGCGGCCCTGCTTGCCCTTCAGCATGTCGGAGAGCGACTTCAGCGGCCGCTTGTTGGGGCCGGTGATGGTCTTCCCCCGCCGCCCGTTGTCGAACAGGGCGTCCACCGCCTCCTGCAGCATCCGCTTCTCGTTGCGGATGATGATGTCCGGGGCGTTGAGCTCCTGCAGCCGCTTCAGCCGGTTGTTGCGGTTGATGACCCGGCGGTAGAGGTCGTTGAGGTCGGAGGTGGCGAAGCGGCCACCGTCTAGGGGCACCAGGGGACGGAGGTCGGGGGGGATGACCGGGATGACGTCCAGCATCATCCACTCCGGACGGTTGCCGCTGATCCGGAAGGCCTCCACCACCTTGAGCCGCTTGGAGAGCTTCTTTCGCTTGGCCTCGGAGTTGGTCTCCCGCGCCTCCCGGCGGAGCTCCTCGGAGAGCTTGTGCACGTCGATGCTCTTCAGCATCTCCCGCACTGCTTCGCCGCCCATCCCGGAAGCAAAGCTGTCCTCCCCGAACTCCTGGTAGAGCCGGTGCAGCTTCTCCTCGCTGACCAGCTCGCCCTTGATGAGCGGCGTGGCCTTGGGATCGATGATGATGTAGCTCTCGCAGTAGAGAACCTTCTCCAGATCCTTGAGGGTGATGTCGAGCAGGTTGCCGATGCGGCTGGGCAGGCTCTTGAGGAACCAGATGTGGGCCACCGGGGTGGCCAGGGTGATGTGCCCCAGCCGCTCGCGGCGAACCTTGGACTGGATGACCTCCACCCCGCACTTCTCGCAGACCACCCCGCGGTGCTTCATGCGCTTGTACTTGCCGCAGTTGCACTCGTAGTCCTTCACCGGGCCGAAGATGCGGGCGCAGAAGAGCCCGTCCCGCTCCGGCTTGAAGGTGCGGTAGTTGATGGTCTCCGGCTTCTTCACCTCGCCGTGGGACCACTGCCGGATCTTGTCCGGTGAGGCCAGGGCCACGCGAATGGCCTGGAACGACAGTGGGTCCTTGGGCTTCTCGAAGAAGTTGAAAATGTCCTTCACGTTGCCTCCAATAACTTTGAGGAACGCGGCGCCCCCCGTGCTGCGGGGCGCCGGCTGAAATCAGGCATCCGTCCCGGTCTTCCGCGGTTCGGTATCGAATCCATCACTCAGAGAGCGCTGCCGCTCGGGCGGCGCGTTCTCCAGCAGCTCCACGTCCATGGCCAGCGACTGGAGCTCCTTGAGGAGCACGTTGAACGACTCGGGGAGGCCCGACTCGAGCACGTTGTCGCCCTTGACGATGGCCTCGTACATCCGGGTGCGGCCCACCACGTCGTCGGACTTGACAGTGAGGAACTCCTGGAGCGTGTAAGCCGCCCCGTAGGCCTCCATCGCCCAGACCTCCATCTCCCCCAGCCGCTGGCCACCGAACTGGGCCTTGCCACCCAGCGGCTGCTGAGTGACCAGGCTGTAGGGGCCGATGCTCCGGGCGTGGATCTTCTCGTCCACCAGGTGATGGAGCTTGAGCATGTACATCACCCCCACGGTGACGCTCTGGTCGAAGGCCTCACCGGTCCGGCCATCGAAGAGGACCATCTGGCCGGAGCGCGGCAGGGCGGCCTCGTCCAGCAGGGAGTGGATCTCCGCCTCCCGGGCCCCGTCGAAGACCGGGGTGGAGACGTGGATGCCCCGGCGCAGCCGTTGGCACAAGGTCACGATCTCCTTGTCCGGCAGGGTGTCCAGGAACTCCCCGAATGCCTTGTCGTCGTAGATCTTCTTCAGCTCCTTGCGGAGGTTCTCCCCGCTCCACTTCTCCTCGATGAAGGCCTGCAGCCGCTCACCCACCCCTCGGGCCGCCCAGCCCAGGTGGGTCTCGAGGATCTGGCCGATGTTCATCCGGCTGGGCACGCCCAGGGGGTTGAGAACGATGTCCACCGGACGACCGTCCTCCAGATAGGGCATGTCCTCCTCGGGGAGGATGCGGGAGACCACGCCCTTGTTCCCGTGGCGCCCGGCCATCTTGTCGCCCACCGCCAGCTTGCGCTTGATGGCCACGTAGACCTTGACCATCTTGATCACACCGGGGGGCAGCTCGTCGCCCTTCTTGATCCGGGCGATCTTCTCGCCGAAGACCAGCTTCACCGCCTCCTTCTGCTCTTCCAGCGAACGAAGGATGTCGCGGACCTTGGTGTCCAGCGGCTCACCGACGCTGATCTCCGACCAGTAGCGGTAGGGCACGGTGGAGAGCAGCTCGTCTTCCAGGATGTCGCCCTTCTTGAGGAGGACCTTCCCCTTGTCGTCGACCAGCCGTCCTTCGACTTCCTTGCCGGCCAGCATCTTGCGAAGCCGGAGGAAGGCCGAATCCTGGATGACCTTGATCTCGTCGTTCTGGTCCTTGAGAAGCTTGGCCTCGTCGGCGGACTCGATCTGCTTGGCCCGCTCGTCCTTCTCCACGCCCTTCCGGCTGAACACCTTGGCCCCGATGATGGTGCCGGTGACGCCGGGAGGAACGCGCAGGGAGCTGTCCCGGACGTCTCCGGCCTTCTCGCCGAAGATGGCTCGAAGCAGCTTCTCCTCGGGGGAGAGCTGGGTCTCGCCCTTGGGGGTGATCTTCCCCACCAGGACGTCGCCCGGCTTCACCTCGGCGCCGATGCGGATGATGCCCGACTCATCGAGGTCCTTGAGGGCCTCCTCACCGACGTTGGGAATGTCCCGGGTGATCTCTTCCTTGCCCAGCTTGGTGTCCCGGGCGATGCACTCGAACTCCTCGATGTGAATCGAGGTGAAGATGTCGTCCTTGAGCAGCCGCTCGGAGAGGAGGATGGAGTCCTCGAAGTTGTAGCCCTGCCAGGGCATGAAGGCCACGGCCACGTTGGCCCCCAGTGCCAGCTCGCCGGTCTCGGTGGCCGGCCCGTCGGCGATGACGTCGCCCTTCCTCACCCGGTCGCCCTTGCGGACGATGGGCTTCTGATTGAGGCAGGTGTTCTGGTTGCTCCGCTGGTACTTGAGCAGGTTGTAGATGTCGACCTCGGAGCCCACGTCGGAGACGTTGCCCACGTCGGCCTTGACCACGATGCGGCTGGCGTCGACGGCCTCCACGATGCCGTCGCGCTTGGCCACGCAGGTCACGCCCGAGTCCCGGGCCACCACCGCCTCGATGCCCGTCCCCACCAGCGGCGCTTGGGTGCGGAGCAGCGGCACCGCCTGGCGCTGCATGTTGCTGCCCATCAGCGCCCGGTTGGCGTCGTCGTTCTCCAGAAATGGAATGAGGGAGGCGGCCACCGAGACCAGCTGGTTCGGTGAGACGTCCATCAGGTCCACGTCCTCGGGCTTGGCCTGGACGAACTCGCCTCCCCGCCGGCTGGAGACCAGCTCGCTGGTGAACTTGCCCCGCTTGTCGAACTCGGCGTTGGCCTGGGCGATGGTGTGCTTCTCCTCCTCCAGAGCGGAGTAGAAAGCCGTCTCGCCGGTCACCCCGCCCTCCTCCACCTTGCGGTAGGGCGTCTCCACGAAGCCGAACTCGTTCACCCGGGCGAAAGTGGACAAGGAGGCGATGAGGCCGATGTTCGGACCTTCCGGCGTCTCGATGGGGCAGATGCGGCCGTAGTGCGTGGGGTGCACGTCCCGGACCTCGAACCCGGCCCGCTCGCGGGTCAGTCCGCCCGGACCGAGCGCGGACAGCCGCCGCTTGTGGGTGACCTCGGAGAGCGGATTGGTCTGGTCCATGAACTGCGACAGCTGGCTGGAGCCGAAGAACTCCTTGATCACCGCCGTGACCGGCTTGGCGTTGATCAGGTCGTGGGGCATGAGCGTTTCGATTTCCTGCAGGCTCATCCGCTCCTTGATGGCGCGCTCCATCCGGACCAGACCGATGCGGTACTGGTTCTCCAGCAGTTCCCCGACGGCCCGCACCCGGCGATTGCCCAGGTGGTCGATGTCGTCGATGGTCCCCTTCCCGTTCTTGAGGTCGATCAGGTAGCGGATGACCTCCAGGATGTCCCGCTTGGTGAGGATCTGGCCGTCCAGCGGCTCTTCCAGCCCGAACTTGAAGTTGAGCTTGAGCCGGCCGACCTTGGAGAGATCGTAGCGCTCGGGGTTGAAGAAGAGGTTGGTGAAGAGGTTGATCGCCGTCTCGGGCGTGGGGGGATCCCCGGGGCGCAGCCGCCGGTAGATCTCCATGATCGCCTGCTCGGGCGTGTCGATCTTGTCCAGCATCAACGTCTCACGCAGGTAGGGACCCACGTTGAGGTTGTCGATGAAGAGGACTTTGAACTCCTTGATGCTCCGCTTGAGGAGCTCGTCCACCTTCTCCTGGCTGACCTCCTCGTTGGTCTCGAGGATCACTTCGCCGGTGGACTCGTCCACCACGTCGTAGGCCGAGACCTTGGTGAACAGCTCGTCGGCGTCGATGGGCAGGGTGCGCATCTTGGCCGCCTCGAGCTTCTTGATGGCCCCGCGGGTGAACTTGCGGTTCTTCTTGACGATGACCTCGCCCGACTTGGTCTTGATGTCACGGGTGGCCCGCTGGCCGGGGAGCAGCTCCAGCTCGACCGACTTCTCGAACTCGCTGCTGGAGTGCAGGTAGATGGTCTCGGTGGCGTAGTAGTAGTTGAGGATTTCCTCGGTGGTGCCCCGGAACTCGATGGGGTTCTTCTTGGCCGTGTCGGGGACGGCCCCCAGGGCGCGGATCAGCACCGTGGCCGGGAGCTTCCGCCGCCGGTCGATGCGCACGTAGAGGAGGTCCTTGTGGTCGAACTCGAAGTCGATCCACGAGCCCCGGTAGGGAATGATACGGGCGTTGTAGAGCAGCTTCCCCGAGCTGTGGCTCTTGCCCTTGTCGTGGTCGAAGAAAGCCCCCGGGCTGCGGTGGAGCTGGCTCACCACCACCCGCTCGGTGCCGTTGATGATGAAGGTCCCGTTCTCGGTCATGAGCGGGATCTCGCCGAAGTAGACCTCCTGCTCCTTGACGTCCCGGATGCTCTGGGCCCCGGTCTCCTCGTCCTTGTCCCAGACCACCAGGCGCACCACCACCTTGATGGGGGCGGAGTAGGTCATCCCCCGCTGGTGGCACTCGTCGACGTCGTACTTGGGACGCTCCAGGTTGTAGCTCACGAACTCCAGTGAGCTGGTCTCGTTGAAGTCGCGAATGGGGAAAACGGACTTGAAGACCCCCTGGAGCCCCACGTCCTCGCGCTTGTCGGGGGCGATGTCCGCCTGGAGGAACTTCTCGTAGGACTGCTTCTGGATGTTGATTAGGTTGGGGATGTCGATGATCTTCTGGATCTTCGCGAAGCTCTTTCGGACGCGGAAGTTGTTCTGGACGGAGGTGGGCATTCGGTCTCCCTGACGGCTCTACGGCGGTGCGCCTTCACCGGGCTGGGACGGGAAGGCGCGTTGCGGATGCGCTCAAAGGCGATGCCGGCACTCCCTCGTCCTCCCGAGGGCCGTGTCGGCACGCCTGCTGTGGAACTCGCCCAAGAGCCCGCGGAGCCGGGGGACGTGTGGCCCCGGCGCGGGCTCGTGCGAGCGACTACTTGATCTCGACGGTGGCACCAGCCGCGGTGAGCTGATCCTTGATCTTCTTGGCGTCGTCCTTGTTGACGCCCTCCTTCACCGTCTTGGGAGCACCCTCCACCAGGTCCTTGGCCTCCTTCAGGCCCAGGCCCGTGATGGCGCGGATCTCCTTGATGACGTTGATCTTGTTGGCGCCGGCACCGGCCAGGACGACCGTAAACTCGGTCTTCTCCTCGGCCGGGGCCGCAGCGGCTGCCCCACCGCCCGCGCCAGGGGTGGCAACGGCAACGGCGGCGGCGGAAACACCCCACTTCTCCTCGAGCTTCTTCACCAGCTCGGCGGCCTCCATGACGGTCAGGGAGGACAGCGAGTCGACGATCTGATTCAGGTCTGCCATGGCGGAATTGAGCCTCATAACGGGACTTGACTCCGCGCAGCAGAGTGGTCCCGGTGAACATGTTTTCAAAACTAATGACTGCAAGTAAATTTACTTACTCAAGGCCTCCTGCCGCGCCTTGATCAGGCGGGCAAGCCGGGATCCGGGTTCGGCCATCGTCCGGACCAGCTTTCCGGCCGGCTGGGTCAACAGCCCCAACAGCTTGGCCCGAAGCTCGGGGAGCCCAGGCATCTTGGCCAGCGCGGCCACTCCGGCAGCGTCGGTCTTCTTCCCCTCGACCACCGCGCTCCGGATCTTGATGGTCTCCAGCTCCTTGATGAACTCGGAGAGGATCTTGGCCGGGGCGACCACATCGTCGTACCCCAGGGCGATGGCCACCGAGCCGGTGAAATCCCCGCTCACCACCTCCACCGGTGTGCCTTTGGCGGCTCGCTTGGCGAGCGTGTTCTTGAGGACCTTGTAGTCCACCCCGCTCTCACGGAATTTCTTCCGCAGCCGGGTGACCGTCTCGACGTTGAGCTTGGAGAACTCGGCCACGATGGCCGTACGGGCCCGGGCGAATTTCTCGTTCAGCTCTCTGACAACGACTTCTTTCTGGCTCCTCTCCACGTTCTGTCTCACCTCCCGACGTCGTGCTGCCCTGAGCCAGAGTGGCAGAGCGAGAGGATTCCCCCCACCGGGGGAGGTCCACTCCAACGAGCGGGGCCCAGGGCCCCGTTCGGCTGTCCGGCCCCGCGTCCGGGTCCGGCGCTCCCTCGCGTCTCGGCAGGGCTGGAGGTCACGCCGTCGCGTGCCTCCGTTTGAACGAGCTCAAGCCCGTCCCTGCTGTCTTGGACCAGGGTTGCCGGGGCGCGCTCACCCCGGCGGAACCGGCGCATGTAGCAACGAGGGGGCGGCTTGTCAAAGGCGCCCCGCTGGTGCTTACGAGCTCTTGGCAAGTTAACCGCGTGGGTCGGCTTGTCAAAGGCTGCCCCCGCTGGTGCTTACGAGACCCTTGCCATCGGGGCAGGCCGGAGGAAGGGTAACCGCGTGGCGAGTCCCGACGACTTCATTCCCGATCTGCCCAAGCTGCCCCCCGGTTCCGATTTCGCGTTCCTGGAGGGACGCCTCCACGAGATCTTCGCTCCCCTGCCCGAGGCCGACATCCCCCGGTTCGCCCGGTTCGGGGAGAGGCGCTCCTACCCCGACGGCGCCATGCTCTTCGAGGTGGGGAAACCGGGGCCAGGGATGTTCGTCATGCTCTCCGGGAAGGTGGCCTTCAGCCGGCGTGACGCGCTCGGGCGGCGGATTCCCATCTGGGAGCGGGAGGGCCCGGGCCATACCCTGGCCGAGGTGGGGCAGCTCTCGGGCGCCGATTCCCTCCTCGACGTCCAGTGCCAGGGGCCGGTGGAGGCCATCCTGATTCCTCCTGAGGGCCTCCGGGCGCTCCTGGTCGCCGAGGTCGAGCTGGGCGGGCGCATCCTCCGTTCCTTGACGCTCCGGCGCCTGGGGCTCCTCGCGCTCGGATTCGGCGGCCCGGTGCTGGTCGGTCCACCCAACGAGGCCCGGATGCGGGCGCTGCAGGAATTCCTCCTCCGGAGCGGCCACCCGCACTCGGTCCTCGACCCGGAGAAAGATGCCGACGCCGCCGAGCTGGTTGCCCGCCATGCCTCGGGGCCGGACGACCTGCCGCTGGTGGTCTGCCCGGGCGGAACGGTTCTCAAGAATCCGGGGGACATCGCACTGGGCAGATACTTGAACGTCCTGCCCAACTCCATCCGGGAACATGGCTACGACGTCACCGTGGTGGGGGCCGGGCCGGCTGGCTTGGCCACCGCGGTGTATGCCGCGTCGGAGGGCCTGTCGATTCTGGTCGTCGACGCTCGGGGGTTCGGGGGTCAGGCCGGCGCCAGCGCCCACATCGAGAACTTTTTCGGCTTTGCCACCGGCATCTCTGGCCAGGAGCTGGCCGGGCGCGGCTTCACCCAGGCGCAGAAATTCGGAGCGGAGTTCGCGATGCCGGCGGTTGCCACCCGGCTCTCCTGTCACCCGCGCGAGGCTCCGGGACCACCACTCTCCATTTCTCTCGACGATGGGCGGACCGTCTCCGCCCGAACCGTGGTCATCGCCTCGGGGGCGCGCTACCGGCGCCCGGCGATCCCAGCGCTGAACGATTTCGAGGGTCGTGGGGTCTCCTACTGGGCCTCTCCCATCGAGGCCCGGAGCTGCCGGGGAAAGGACGTGGTCCTGGTCGGCGGGGGGAACTCCGCGGGACAGGCAGCGGTCTACCTCTCCGGCCACGCCGCCCGGGTGCTGCTGCTCATCCGGGGTTCGACCCTGGCCCGGAGCATGTCGCGCTACCTGGTGGACCGGATTGCCGCCACCTCCAACATCCACGTCCAGCCCTTCACCGAGCTCACCGCCCTGAAGGGGAGCGAGCGGGGGGAACTGGAGAGAGTCCGCTGGAAGAACCACCGCACCGGCTGCGAGGGCGAGTCGGATGTGCGGCACGTCTTCGTCTTCGTTGGGGCCGAGCCGGCGACCGAATGGCTCCGGGACTGCGACGTGGCACTCGACGAAAAGGGGTTCGTGAAGACCGGCACCGATCTCACCCTGCAAGAATTGGTTCGGGCGGGCCGGAGGGACGTCCCCCGACCGCTGGAGACCAGCGTGCCGGGTGTCTTCGCCATCGGCGACGTGCGTTGCGGGTCGGTGAAGCGTGTGGGAGGCGCGATCGGTGAGGGGGCGGCGGTGGTGTCGCAGCTCCACGCCTACCTGACCGAGCTTGCCGAGCAGAAGGTGGGAGCGGCCCAGAGCTCTCCGGCTCGTTGAAGCGAGCGCGGCGCGGTGCAGTCAGCCCCCCGCCGCGCGGTCAAAAACCGGGGCTTACTTGTGCCGGGCCCCGATCTCCTGGACGTCCAGCTTGATGCCCGGGGTCATGGTGGCGCTGATGGTGGCCCCCTTGAGGTAGACCCCCTTGGCGGTGGAGGGCTTGAGCTTCATCACCAGCTCCATCAGGGCGTTGAAGTTCTCGGTCAGCTTCTCCGCCGGGAAGGAGGCCTTGCCCACCGGAGCGTGGACGATGCCCGCTTTCTCCGCCCGGAACTCCACCTTGCCCCCCTTGGCGTCGCCGATGGCCTTGGCCAGGTCGGCGGTCACCGTCCCCACCTTGGGGTTGGGCATCAGCCCCCGGGGGCCGAGCACCTTTCCCAGCCGGCCCACCACGCCCATCATGTCCGGGGTGGCGATGACGGTGTCGAAGTCCATGAAGCCTTCCTCGATGCGCTTGGCCAGGTCGGCCTCGCCCACCACGTCGGCCCCGGCGTCCTGGGCTTCCCGCTGCTTCTCGCCCTTGGCGAACACCGCCACCCGCACCGTCTTGCCGATGCCGTTGGGGAGCACCACCGCCCCGCGCACCATCTGGTCGGCGTGCTTGGGGTCCACCCCCAGGTTGATGGCCACGTCCACGGTCTGGTCGAACTTCACCTGGCGCTTGGCCACCGTCTCCTTGAGGAGCTTGAACCCCTCCTCCACCGAATAGCGCTTGTTGCGGTCCACCAGCTCGGCGGCCGCGCGGAACTTCTTGGCGTCCTTGCTCATTTGGCGCTGTCTCCTTTCCTGGCGGCCGTCTTCAGTCGACGATGTCGATGCCCATGGAACGGGCGGTCCCGGCGATGGTGTCCATGGCTGCCTGCAACGAACCGGCGGTCATGTCCGGCATCTTCAGCCGGGCGATCTCCTCCAGCTGCTTGCGCTTCACCTGGCCCACCTTCTCCTTGCCCGGTCGGTGGGCACCGGAGCCCTTCTTCTTCTCGGTGTGCAGCCCGGCCGCCTTCTTCAGCAGCACCGCCGCCGGCGGCGTCTTGAGGACGAAGGTGAAGGACCGGTCCTGGTAGACGGTGATGATCACCGGGATGATCAGGCCTTCCTTGGCCTGGGCCTGGGTCTGGGCGTTGAACTGCTTGCAGAACTCCATGATGTTGACGCCCTGCTGACCGAGCGCCGGCCCGATGGGCGGAGCCGGGTTGGCCTTGCCCGCGGGGATCTGCAGCTTCACCTGCCCTGTGACCTTCTTCATCGCTTCACCTCACCGTGGTGCGGTCGGGCGGGCTGCCCTCCCACGGCCGAACACCAGTCCCGGAACGAGTCGTTCCGGCGGGCCCACTTCACCTCACACGCTCAAGCGCTGGTCTTCTCCACCTGCATGAAGTCCAGCTCCACCGGGGTGGCCCGGCCGAAGATGGACACCAGCACCTTCACCCGGCCCTTGTCCGGGTTCACCTCTTCCACCGTCCCGTTGAAGTTGCTGAAGGGGCCGTCGATGACCCGGACCGTGTCGCCGTCCTCGAACTGCACCTTGGGCTTGGGCTTGAGCGTCCCTTCGGAGATCTGGGTGGTGAGCCGCTCCATCTGGCTCTCCGGGATGGGTGGCGGCTGCTCGTTGGCGGCGGCGCCGATGAAACCGGTGACCTTGGGGGTGTTCTTCACCAGGTGCCAGGTTCGGTCGTTCATCTCCATCTGGACCAGGATGTAGCCGGGGAGGAACTTCCGCTTGGAGGTCTTCTTCTCCCCCTTCACCATCTCCACCACCTGCTCCACCGGGATGAGGATCTCCCCGAAGGAGTCCTGCAGCCCCTCCATCCGGATCTTCTCCTCCAGGCTCTTCTTGGCCTTGTTCTCGAAGCCGGAATAGGTGTGGACGGCGTACCAGCGCTTCTCACCCATCTAAAGCTTCCCCCACAACGCTGGCAGCCACTCCACCATCAGCTTGTAGGCCAGCGAGTCGATGAAGAAGAGCAGCACCCCGGCGAACAGAGAAGCCACCACCACGGCCACGGTGGAGACCCGAGTCTCGGCCCCGCTGGGCCAGGTGACCCGCATCAGCTCCGAGGCGGTCTCCAGCGCCAGATGGCGCACCCGGGCGTTGGTCCAGGCCCCGCCCAGCAGCGCGGCGGCCACCACCAGCGTGACCAGGGTGCTGTAGGTCCATTCCTCGGCGCCCTCGAAGAGCGGTCGGTCCGGGAGCCCCACCGCCACCCAGGCCGGGGCGATGATGTGCTTGAGGAACAGCACCAGCACGATGGCCAGGCAGAGGGTGAAGATGACCACCAGGCGTTCGGGGGTCATCGACGAGCGGTTGGCGGCGGTGGTGGCGTCGGATGCGGCTGCCATGGAGTTTGGTCGGCACCTCGGAAATGGCAGGCCAGGAGGGATTCGAACCCCCAACACGCGGTTTTGGAGACCGCTGCTCTACCGTTGGAGCTACTGGCCTAGAGCTGCTTCAGACCTTTCCTTCCTTGTGGTCGGTGTGCTTGCGGCACCAGGGGCAATACTTGCTCAACTCGAGCTTGTCCTGGCTCTTCCGCCGGTTCTTGGTCGTCGAGTAGTTCCGTCGCTTACAGACCGGACACTCGAGGGAGATGATGCTGCGGTTTCCCTTCGGCATAACGCACCCTTATTCAACGACCTCGGCCACCACCCCGGCCCCCACCGTCCGTCCACCTTCCCGGATGGCGAAGCGCAGCTCCTTCTCCATGGCGATGGGGGTAATCAGCTCCACCTCGATGGCGATGTTGTCCCCCGGCATCACCATTTCCACGTTGTCCGGCAGCTTCACCGTTCCCGTC
>JBKOYI010000046.1:0-7325 GCA_046725335.1 Myxococcota bacterium
TCCACATAGGCCGGGTGGGCGTGGCCCAAGGAGTTGACCCCGATCCCGCCGATGAGATCGACGTAGGTGTTGCCGTCGACGTCCGTCAGATGGCTGCCCTGGCCATGGTCCATGGCCACCCCCGCCCAGAGGGCAAAGCCCTGGAGCCCAGGGGCCAGGTGGGCCTGCTCGCGGGACACCACCTCCCGGGAACGGGGACCGGGAATCTCCGTCTTCAGCTCGACTCGGGACATGTCAGCGACTCGCGGGGGTGGCGTGCCGGAAGACGAAGAATCGGTGCATAGGGTAGTTAAAGAGAAGGCCCACCAGCAGCGCCGCCGCCAGCGCCCCCGGAGCCGGATGCACCCCCACCCGTTCCACCAGGATGTTGGCCGCGGCTTCGTTGAGGCCCAGTGACAGCAGCGAGGTGACGGCGTAGCGCACCATCTGCCGGTCCACGGGAGCGTGGCGGGTTCGAAATACGAAACGCCGCTTGACGAAGAAATCGGTGGCCGCCCCCAGGACCGCCTCCACCGCGATGGCGGTGGCGTAGTGGACGCCGACCAGGATGAGGCCGGTCATCACCACCCAGCCCAACCCGGAGGCCAGCGAGGAGGACAGCTGTGAGCCGAGGAAGTGTTTCAGCTCCCGGGCCCGGCCCGAGCCGCGCATCTCACCCTCCAGGGACGTCATGGGCAGCTCAGCGACCCCGTTTCCGGAGCTCGGCTCGCGTGTAGGCCGTTCGCTGAATGCCGGTGGCGTTGGCAAAGAAGGCCACCAGGGCCAGCGCCGCCAGGACCAGATAGTGTCGGGGATGAACGACGTCCGGTTCCCAGGCCCAGACCACCAGCGGTGACAGCACCGTCGAGACGCACAGGTAGGCGGCCCGCTCGTGGCGCTGCATCAACCCCATCCGAGCGTCGACCCCCATCGCTTCGCCTTTGGCCCGGGCGTAGCTGACCATCACCGCGCCAGCGCAGGCGGCGACGGCCAGAAAGAAGCCGAAGGGGTCGTCGCGGTAGTAGAAGGCGTAGCCGAAGAAGACGGCCATCTCTGCCCATCGGTCCACCGCCGCGTCCAGCACTTCCCCAGCATCGGAGGCCAAGCCACTGGCACGCGCCACCGCACCGTCCAGCGCGTCGCAGCCCGCTCCGGCGACGAGCACCCAGCCGCCGAGACCGAACCAGCCGGTGGCGATGGCGCAGGCGGCGATCCCGTGTAGAGCGAGCGAGGTCCAGGACAGGGTGTCGGGATGAATGCCCATCCGGATGCAGGCGCGGGCGATCGGCCGGAAGAGCCAGAGGCCGAACTCCATGAAGTACTCGCCGAGGAGCACCGACCCGCCCTGCTTCATCACCCGCTCGGTGTGCGGACGGCCGTTCAGGACGCTCTTCACCGCAAAGGCCGCCAGGCCGAGGACAAAGACGCCAGCCAGCATGACGAGGGCGGCAACGCTGGTCAGGGTCGGTGTCAATTCCGTCAAATCCTGGCGACAGAACCGCTGCAAGCGGCCAGGCAGCCTGTAGATACTGGAATGTGGGCACCAGTCAACCCAAGTTGCATGGGTCGGGCTGGCTCTTCGTTCAACATGGGCCCCGGATGGCCCGGGGACATCCCCTCTCCATGAGACCCTCGACCCTGCGCCCCCTCCGCCTGACGCTCGTTCTTCTGACGCCCGTGTTTGCCGCGTCCGCCCACGCCGAAACTGCGACCGAGGCCCTCAAGGCGCGCGATGCGGAAATCCGCGCCGTGCTGCCCAAGCAGGGGACCGAGCCGACGCCGGCGACGCGCAAGCGGCTGGAGAACATCCTTACTCGGGCCATCGACCTCGAGACGATGGCCAAGTCCGCCCTGGGAAGCACCTGGGCCCAGACCTCCCCGGCCAAGCGGAAGAAGTTCCTCGACGCCTTCACCAACCGGTTCCGGAAGGCCACCGGCGAGCAGCTCGACCAGTACCGGTCGACCCGGGTGAAATACCTGCCCGAAGAGTCGGTGGACGGAGACACCCTGGTGCCCACCGAGGTGGCCATCAAGGGCGAGCCGACCCGCATCGACTACCGCATGCGCCAGGAGGGCGGGCAGTGGCGCATCGTCGACATCGTGGTCGACGAGGTCTCCACCGTGGAGAACTACCGGTCCAGTTTCAACAGGATTGTAAAGAAGGAGGGCATGGACGGTCTCATCGCCCGGCTTTCCGGCACCGGCAAGCCGCTCGAACCCAAGGGCGAAGAGAGCAAAGGGGGCTCGAGCTCGCGCTGACTTCGGCGCCGTGGCGGGGGTGGCCGACATGCTCTAGCGGTCCTCGTAGTACTCCGTCCCCAGGTGGGTGATCAGCTCCTCACCCATCAGATTTCGCAGGTTGTTCTTCAGCTTCATCTGCTGGATGAACAGGTCGTGCTCCGGGTCGAGCCCCGGGGCGGCCATCGGGCTCTTGTAATAGAAGCTGAGCCACTCCTGGATGCCGCTGAGGCCGGCGCGGGCTGCCAGGTCAGAGAAGAGGGCCAGGTCGAGCACGATGGGCGCGGCCAGGATGCTGTCCCGGCACAGGAAGTTGACCTTGAGCTGCATCGGGTAGCCCAGCCACCCGAAGAGGTCGATGTTGTCCCAGCCCTCTTTGTTGTCGCCCCGAGGCGGGTAGTAGTTGATGGTCACCTTGTGGGTGTAGTGGCCGTACAGCTCGGGGTAGAGCTGCGGCTCGCAGATGGTGTCGAGCACGCTGAGCTTGCTGACTTCCTTGCTCTTGAACGAGCCGGGATCGTCCAGCACCTCGCCGTCGCGGTTTCCGAGGATGTTGGTGGAGAACCAGCCGTTCAGCCCGAGCATCCGAGCCTTGAGCATGGGGGCGAGCACGGTCTTCACCAGGGTCTGGCCGGTCTTGAAGTCCTTGCCGCTGATGGGGACCTTCCGCTGCTTGGCCAGCGCTTGGAGCGCGTGGATGTCCACGGTGAGGTTGGGTGCCCCGTTGGCGAAGGGGACGCCCTCCATCAAGGCGGCATAGGCGTAGATCATCGAGGGGGCGATCGACGGATCGCTGGACCTGAGCGCCGCTTCGAAGGCCGGCAGGCTGGCGTGGGCAGGTCCCGAGTCGATGTAGCTCTCGGTCGAGGCGCACCAGACCATGACGCACCGGTCGACCCCGTTGCGCTTCATGAAGTTCCGGATGTCGGCCCGGAGCTGCTCGGCGAGGTGCATCTTGCTCTCGCCAGTCTTCACGTTGGGGCCGTTGATCTTCTTGACGTAGGCCGGGTCGAACACCGCTGCCATCGGGGTGATGGCCTCGAGCCGCGGCTTCAGCTTCTCCAGCAGCTCGTTCTCCAGAACGCCGGCCCGCTTCGCCGCCTGGAAGGCGTTGTCATCGAAGATGTCCCAGCCGCCGAACACCAGATCTTCCAGTCGGGCCAGCGGAACGAAGTCCTTGATCTTGGGGTAGCGGTTCTCGGTCCGCAGTCCGAGCCGGATGGTCCCGAGCTGGGTCAACGAGCCCACCGGCACGCCCAGACCCTGCTTCACCGCCTCCACCCCGGCGTAGAAGGTGGTGGCCACCGCCCCCATGCCCGGGGTGAGGATGCCCAGGCGGCCCTTGGCCGGCCGGATGGGGGTCGACGTTGGCTGCTCGCTCATTTCGTTCTGTCCTGTGAAAAGACTGCGGTGGACGGGGCGGCGCGGCCGGCCCCGGTGGCGGGCTGGAGCCGCTGCCCAAGGAAACGGCCCGCATACACCGAGACGACGCCGACCAGGTAGCCCGCCAGCAGATCCAGCACGTAGTGGTGGCAGAGGTACACCGCGGCAAAGGAGACCAGGGCGGTGAAGGCCAGGGTTCCCAACCGCCATCCCCAGCCCCGGTGCCAGGTGAACATCACCACCATCAGGGGATAGGACACGTGCAACGAGGGCATGGCCCCGAAGACGTTGGGATTCCGCGCGTAGAAGCCCTCGAAGTAATGGATGCCGAAGAAGGCGTCGAACCGGGCGCAACCGGCGGCGCTCCCCAGGGCGTGGAGATCGGCCGGCCCCAGCCCGTGGTCGAGGATGTACCAGGGCGGCGCCACTGGGAGGATCATGTAGATGAGCGCCCCGAGGGCGTTGGCCACGAAGAAGGCCCAGACGAAGGAGTGGAAGCGCGCCCGCTCCCGGAAGAAGAAATCCACCGCCAGGGCGAAATACTCGTAGAGGTAGAGGAGGTAGGCGGCGCCGCAGACGATGTCCAGGACGAGCACTGGCCGGGCGTAGAGCCACTCCGGCCAGGTCACCGGAGGCGAGCCGGCGCGGAAAAAGCGCAGCTCGAGGTCGCGGAAGTCGCCGGTGCGCACCGGCCCGAGCAGGGGAAGAAACTTCTGCCACTCCACCAGCACGCCGGTGAACCAGAGCGGCAGCGCCGCCTGGACGAAGAGGAGGGCGCCGCCCCCGAACCAGGGCAGCACACCGATGAGCCCGTCGGCCAGCACGTGCTCCCAGCGGATCCCCCCGGTTCGTGCGGTGATGGCCAGATGAACGACGGCCAGCCCGGTGGCAATCCAGGCGAAGCGCGAGACGCCTCGGCGGCGAGCAGTGAGCCCAGTCGCCCCTTCCGAGGCCGAGCCGGGCGTATCCAGGGGGCGGGCGGAGCTGAGCTCAGCCGACCCGCCGGACGTAGGACCATCACCATCCCCTTGCGGGGGGCTGAGAACGACAGCGACGGGCGGGGACGGGGGCGGCATGCTGGACGGCGGAAAAGGCGCGATGCATAGCAGAGCCGTCGCCGCCGCGCAGGGACTCATCATGAATGCCACCCTTCCGCATGTGCTCCGCCGGGCCGCCGTCCCGGCCGGAGTGCGGGCCCTGCTCGAGCGGCTGCAGACTTCCGGGTACGAGGCCTGGCTGGTGGGCGGCTGCGTCCGCGACCTCCTCCGTGGCTCCACGCCCAAGGACTGGGACGTGGCCACCCAGGCGCTGCCGGAGCAGGTCGTGGGCCTCTTCAAGAGGGTGGTGCCCACCGGCATTGCCCACGGGACGGTGACGGTTCTCATCCCCGAGGGCTCGGTGGAGGTGACGACTTATCGGGTCGAGCGCGCCTATCTCGACGGTCGCCGTCCCAGCTCGGTCGAGTTCCGCCGGGACCTGGAGGAGGATTTGGCGCGGCGCGATTTCACCATCAACGCCATCGCCTTCGATCCCATCGCCGGAAGGATCAAGGACCCCTTCGGTGGGCAGGAGGATCTGGCCCGGAGAACGGTCCGCTGCGTGGGCACTCCAGCCGAGCGCTTCGGGGAAGACGGGCTCCGTCCGCTCCGGGCAGTTCGCTTCGCCACGGTGCTCGATTTCGAGCTCGATGCCCCCACCGCCCAGGCCATCCCCGGGGCGCTGCCGGTCTTCCGAAAGGTGGCCCAGGAACGGGTGCGCGACGAGTTCCTCAAGCTGCTGCTGGCCCCCGGCGTCGCCCGGGGGCTGTCGCTCCTCCGCCAGACCGGCCTGCTCTCGGTGATGCTCCCCGAACTGGACTCCTCCGAGGACGGGCCACGGACGGAGCGAGTGGCCCGGGGCGAGCCCTCTCTGGAGGTGCGTCTGGCCGCGCTGCTCATCGGGAACGCCGAGGCCGAAGCCGCCCTGGCACGCCTCCGGCTTCCGGCGCGGTTGGTGGAGACGGTCCGACAGCTCCTGGCCTTCGCCCTCGAGCCGGAGGCCGAGCACTGGAGCGACGCTGAGGCTCGCCGCTGGCTGGTTCGACTGGGCCCCGAGCGGGCCGAGCCGGCCCTGGCCCTGGCCCGGGCTCGGGGAGTCGACGTTCGGGGCGACCTCACCCGGCGCGTCCAGCGAGTCCTGGCTGCCCATCCGCCGCTCAGCGTCCGGGAGCTGGCCCTGGACGGCTCGGAGCTGATGCGCCTGCTGGGTGTCGG
The DNA here is from genome assembly GCA_046725335.1 of Myxococcota bacterium. Classification (GTDB taxonomy): domain Bacteria; phylum Myxococcota; class Myxococcia; order Myxococcales; family Myxococcaceae; genus RPRB01. Next base: position 5,853 of record JBKOYI010000046.1, read on the forward strand.
GCCCTCGCCGGCGGTCGGCGAGGCAACCCGGTTCCTCTTCGAGGCGGTGCTCGAGGATCCTTCCCGGAACACCCCCGAAACGTTGGAGCGCCTCCTGCGCGAAAGGTTCCCAGGCCAGCAGCCCTGACCGGACTGTGTTAGCCAGCGGCCGTGCGCGTGGTGGTGGCCATGAGCGGCGGAGTCGATTCGTCGGCTGCGGCCGCGCTCCTCAAGGAGCAGGGACACGAGGTCCTGGGCATCACCTTGCGCGTCTGGTCCTACGAGGGGGCGGCCCGCTGTGGCAGCTGCTGCAGCCCCGACGACATCGAGGATGCGCGGGCGGTGGCGGTCAAGCTGGGCATTCCCTTCTACGTCGCCGACGCCGAGGAGCTCTTCAAGCACAGAGTGGTTCAGCCCTTCGTTCAGTCCTACCTGGATGGGCGCACGCCGGTCCCCTGTGTGGCCTGCAACCGCGACGTGAAGTTCGACTTCCTCCTCTCCCGGGCCCGGGCGCTGGGGGCCCGGCTGGCCACCGGCCACTACGCCCGGCTCGACCGATCGGGCGACCAGGTCCGGTTGCTCCGCGCCCGCGATGGCTCCAAGGACCAGAGTTACTTCCTCTTCACCCTGGGGCAGCAGGCGCTCCGGGAGCTGGAATTCCCGGTGGGCGAGCTGTCCAAGGCCGAGGTCCGGGCCGTCGCCGAGCGCCACGCCTTGCCCACCTCCCGGAAGCCCGAGAGCATGGAGATCTGCTTCGTCCCCGACGGCGACTACGCCAGCTTCGTGGAGCGGGTGGCCGGTCCGCAGCCGGAGGGACCGGTCGTCGACGGGAAGGGGGCGGTGCTGGGCCGGCATGGGGGCATCCACCGCTTCACCGTCGGCCAGCGCCGCGGTCTGGGGGTGGCTGCTGCCGAGCCGCTTTATGTCCAGCGCATCGACCCCGCACGGCAGGCGGTGGTGGTGGGCCCAGCGCAGGCGCTGGAACGACAGCGTTTCACGGTGCTCCAGCCATCCTGGGTCCACCAGCCGCCCGCGGCTGATGAGGTGGTGCAGGTGCGCGTCCGGCACCGACACGCCGGAGCGCCGGCCCAGGTTCTTCGGGAAGACGATCGGCGCATCACCGTCCAGCTGAAAGCGCCGGTCCGCGCGGTCACTCCCGGACAGGCGGCGGTGTTCTACCGGCAGGATGAGGTGCTCGGCGGCGGGTGGATCGGCTAGAAGCTCGGGGAACATGGATCGCCGCGCTGCTTGGATCATCGGCCTCGTGTTCGGGGGCCTCTTTCTCTGCCTCTTCGCCTTCCTGGCGCTGGCCTGGATCGCCATCCACAGCGGGCGTGCGCCCGGGCTGGCCCGGGGCGAGCGGGTGGGCGTGGTCGAGGTGGTCGGGATCATCGCCGACGCCAAGACCACGCTGAAGGAACTGCGAGAGTTCGCAGAATCCGACTCGATTCGGGCCATCGTCGTCCGGGTGGACAGCCCGGGCGGTTCGGTGGG
>JBKOYI010000107.1:0-7877 GCA_046725335.1 Myxococcota bacterium
GACCTGGACCTCGTCGGACACCACCGTGATCGTCATATCCAACGCCGCGGGGTCCCAGGGGCTGGCCACCGCCCTGTCCAAGGGCAACAACATCACCATCACCGCCACCGCCACCGAGGAGACGGTGAGCGGGACCGCCACTGCCACCGTGCCGTAGCGGGCCTACTTTGCGAGCCACCGGAACGGGGGACCGGGAGGCTCTCGGCTGTGAGACGCTGCCGCGGTGCACGACCTTCTGCTCGCGCTCGGCTGGCTGGCAATCCTCGTCGGCGGGGTTGGCCTCTCCCTGGCGCTGGCCTCGGCGGGGCTACCTCGCACCTATGTTCGCGACCTGCTCCATGTCGGCGCCGGGGTGTGGCCGCTGGGCTGGCCCGAGTGGCGCTCCGGGTGGGGTCCGATCACCGTTGCCTGGATCGGAGCCGTGCTCCTGGCCGTGGTGCCCCGGCTCGCTCACCGAGTGGGCTGGGCCCAGAAGGTCCAAGGCTCGGTCTCGGGCGACGATGAGCGGTGGTCGGGCCTCGTGCTCTATGCCCTCGCGGCGGCGGGGCTGACCATCGCCGGAGTCTTCGTCGCTCCATTTCCTGCCGCAGCCGGACTGCTGGCCCTGGCACTCGGAGACGGCTTGGGCGGCGCGGTGGGTCGCAGGTGGGGCAGGCACCGGTTTCGGTTGTCCTGGAGCAAGGAGAAGAGCCTCGAGGGATCCTTGGGCGTGGCGCTCCTGTCGGCCGCGGGCATTGCGCTGGCCGGGTGGCGATTCGGGCTTCCGCCCAGAACGCTTGCGGTCGTCGCCGGTGCCCTCGCCGCCGCGGCGGCCGAAGCGTTGGCGCCGCGGGCGACCGACAACATCGCTATTCCCATCGCGGTTTGGTCGGTTCTCACGCCCATGGAGTGGTGAGCGCGAGCGAGCTGGCCGTTAAACAGATGGGATGGCGCTACCGAGCGAGGGCATCGTGGACACATCGCGCGAGAGTGGACTTCTGGCCTGGCAGTGGTCGCGCTACCCCTCCACCCACCGCGACCGCGCCAATCTCCTCGTCCACGCTCTGACCGCGCCCCTGTTCCTGGCCGGCTGCTGCGCCCTGGTCGTCGCGCTCTCTCGTGGGAGCGGGTGGCTGGCCGCCGCCGGGGTGGCCGCACTCGTGCTGCCGGTGGCGCTGCAGGGGAGGGGCCACCGGCGTGAGGCCACTGCTCCGGTGCCCTTCCGAGGGTGGCGGGACCTCGTTGCCCGGTTGTTCGTCGAGCAATGGGTGACGTTTCCGCGCTACGTCCTCACGGGCGGCTTCGCTCGGGCCTGGCGGTCCTCAGGCCCGGCTCGCTGAGGCGAGCCAGTGCAGAGCACGGGCCCCCCTCGGGCCTCCCGGGACTTGGAATCAACCGCCGGGACTGCTACGTAAGGCGCCCTCTGCCCAGGTGGTGGAACTGGTAGACACACCATCTTGAGGGGGTGGCGCCGAAAGGTGTGCGGGTTCGAATCCCGCCCTGGGCACTCCCAAAATCAATGGGTTGTCACCGACTGGAATCCGGTGTCGGGTCCTGTCTGGCGCTGAGTGGGCACAAATCAGCGACATGAGCCCGGCGAGGTCGAGAAGCTCCTCGTCGCAGCGCGAACGTCGTCCCGGAGTGGTACCCGCTCTTCCTCTTGCTTGCGCGATCGGGCCTTCGGATCAGCGAAGCCGCTGGCCTTCAGTAGTCCGACGTCAACCTCAAGCTGAAGCAGCTGGTGGTTCGCCGCGGCGTGTACCAGTTTCGAGTCGAGACCCCCAAGGGTGGCCGCACGCGCGAGCTGCGCTGCACCACTCCGTTCTCCACGCGCTGAAGACCCTTCCGCGAACGAGCGACTGGGTCTTTCCCGGACCCGGTGACGCGCCGCTGTCGCGCCACCAGGTTCCGGCTGCCTCTCCACCGCGCCTGCGATGCAGCGGGCATTCGGAGGACCGCAGTCAGGGCCTCGGCCGGGATGTCCACCCGGCTTCGTAGCCGCCCGGGCGCACCGATCTGCTGGAGCGCGAGGTACGCCTGCAGGAACTCCAGCTCCTGCCGGAGCGAGACCCGCTCCTAAGCACCCGGCGGTTGACGATGGCCGTCCGGTGGATGCGGACGAAGCGGGCGGGGTCGAGCCGGGCCTCCAGCGCCGCCATCGACTCGCGGTACAGGTACGTCCGCGCTCCCACGTGCAGCTCGACGTAGTAGTCGGCCAACTCGATCCAGTCGATCTCCTCGGATCCAAAGAAGAACAAACCGGGTTTTCGTGCCGGAGGCCAGGGAGCGGAGCGTCATGGACACCGAGTCGAGCACCGCGCCCACCCCGGCGTTTTCGCGCAGGGTCAGCGACGCGGAGGCCTCGGTCTGCCCGGTGAGGTTGCCGCAATCGGCCGGCGGACATGGCACCTCGACGATGGGGTCGGGTGATAGGCTGGCGGCCAGGGCTGCCGAGCTGTTCGCGGGGTTTCCCTCCCACCCCCCCGCACCCGAGGACCAGACATCCCACTGCGAGAGAGCAGAGCGCGCGCACCCGGGCTCCTCCGCGGATCGCTCGCACCATGCGGTGTCGCGCGGAGGCGCGGCTTGAACGGGTGCAACATCCCTCGGGAAGGCTCCAACCTGTCCGAGGGCGGGGTCGGGCGGAGACAGATGGCGGCTCCGGAGCGGGGATCGGCCGCAACGAAGGTGCAACGGGCGGCGAATCGCACTACACGCGGATGCAGGTGAGATCCCATGCCACGCGTCGCGCGAATCGTGCTGCTCCTCAGCCTCGCCGGGTGCGGCGGCAAGTCGGCCGGGACGGCGGGACCGCCGCCCGCCAAGGTCAAGCTGCAGACCGTGACGCCGCAGGACGTCAAGCAGAGCGCGGACTTCATCGCCAGCCTCAACTCGCGGAATGCGGTGACCTTGCACCCGCAAGTGAACGGCATCGTGGCTCGCATCCCGGTGAAGGCCGGCGAGAGCGTCAAGCGCGGCACGACCATCGTCCAGCTCGACGTCTCGCGTGAGGCCGCGCTCACCAACAATTTCCGGGCGACGGTGGCCGCGCGCGAGGCCGCCCTGAAGCTCACAGAGGACAATTACCAGCGGGCAGCCAAGCTCGCTCCGAGCGGAGTGGTGAGCCAGCAGGAGTTCGATCAGGCGGCGGCCCAGCGCGCCTCGGCGAAGGCGGACCTGGCGGCGGCGGAGAGCGCGCTGCGCGCCCAGTCGGTGCAGAGCAGCTACTACCGGGTGACCGCGCCCTTCGACGGCAACGTGGGAGACCTCCTGGTCAAGGTGGGCGACTTCGTGACCCCGCAGACCGCCATCGCCCAGTTCACCCAGGACCGTCGGCTGGAGGCCAACGTCAACGTGCCGCTGTCGCTCGCCCCGCGCCTGGGCCCGGACACGGTGGTCCAGGTCCTCGGGCCGGACGACAAGCCGGTGGTCGAGGCGCCAGTGAGCTTCGTCTCTCCGTCGGTGGACCCGGCGACCCAGACGGTACTGGTGAAGGGGGTGTTCGAGAACACCACCAAACTCCGCTACTCGCAGTACGTCCGGGTCCGACTGGTGTACGACCAGCGGAAGGCGCTGGTGGTCCCGGTGGTGGCGGTCACCCGGCAAGGGGGTCAGCCGTTCGTCTACGTCGCCGTGCGGGGGAATCCCTCCGGTGGCCTGGTGGCGGAGCAGCGGCCGGTGGAACTTGGCGAGGTGGTTGGCAACGACTACGTGGTAACCAGCGGGCTCAAGGCCGGCGAGCAGGTGGTGGTCTCGGGCGTCCAGTTCGTCCGCAACGGCTTCCCGCTCGCGCCGGAACAGGTGGCAACCAAGGACCAGGGGGCCTGAGCTCCGATGTTCGTCGACTTCTTCATTCGCCGGCCGATCTTCGCTGGCGTCTGCTCGTTCATCTTCTTGCTCCTGGGGGTGATCGCCATCCCCACCTTGCCAATCGAGCGTTATCCGCCCCTTGCCGCACCGCAGGTCACCGTCACCGCCTCGTACACCGGCGCCACCGCCGAGGTGGTCGAGTCGGCGGTCACCATTCCCCTGGAGCAGCAGATCAACGGCGTCGAGGGGATGCGGTACATCCAGTCCACCTCGGGGAACGACGGGACCAGCACCATCACAGTCACCTTCGAGGTCGACCGGAATCTCGACGCCGCGGCGATCGACGTCCAGAACCGTGTCTCCACCGCGATCGGCCAGCTGCCCAACGAGGTGAAGCAGACCGGGGTGCTGGTCAACCGGAGCTCCACCAGCATCGTGCTCGCCGGGGCGCTCTACACCGAGCACGGCGAGTACTCGGATCTCTTCCTCAGCAACTACGCCGATGTGTACATGCGCGACGCGCTGAAGCGAGTGGCGGGCGTCGGCGAGGTGCGCATCTTCGGCGAGCGCCGGTACAGCATGCGCATCTGGCTGGACCCGACCCGGCTGGCGCGGGTGCAGCTCACCACCGACGACGTGGTGCGCGCCCTGCAGGAACAGAACGTGAACGTGCCGGCCGGCGCCATCGGAGGTCAGCCGGCGGTTCCCGGACAGAACTACCAGTTCAGCGTGCGAGCGAAGAGCCGGCTCACCGAACCGGCTGAGTTCGAGGCCCTCATCGTCAAGACCGGGGCCGACGGCACCCTGGTCCGACTGAGGGACGTGGGCCGTGCCGAGCTCGGAGCGCAGGACTACTCGAGCCTCCTCCGGTTCAACGGACGGAGCGCGGTTGGCCTCGGGGTCTTCCAGCTGCCGAACGCCAACGCCCTGGCGGTGAAGCGAGCGGTGACGGCCGAGCTGGACCGGCTGATCAAGCTCTTCCCCCCCGGGGTGAAGTTCCGCGTCGCCTTCGACACCACCCGGGTGGTGAGCGAGTCGATCAAGGAGGTGCTGTTCACCCTGGGGGTGGCGATCCTCCTGGTGGTGCTGGTCATCTACGTGTTCCTGCAGACGCTGCGGAGCACGCTGATCCCCGCGGTGACCATCCCCGTCTCGCTGATCGGCACCTTTGCCTTCGCCAAGGCGCTGGGCTTCTCGATCAACAACCTCACCCTGTTCGGTATCACCCTGGCGACCGGCCTGGTGGTGGACGACGCGATCGTGGTGATCGAGAACATCGAGCGCTTCATCCAGAGCAAGAGGATGCAGGCGCGGGTCGCCGCCCGCGAGGCGATGGGCGAGGTGTTCGGGGCGGTGGTGGCGACCACCCTGGTGCTGGTGGCAGTGTTTGTCCCGGTCGCCTTCTTCCCCGGGGTGACCGGACGAATCTACAAGCAGTTCTCGCTGACCCTGGCCTTCAGCGTCCTGCTCTCGCTCTTCATGTCGGTCACCCTCACCCCGGCGATGTCGGCGCTCCTGCTCCGCCAGTCCCACGGCCAGAGCCGATTCTTCCGGGCGGTGAACCTCGGCCTCGAGCGACTGGCGGCGGGCTACGGGGCGCTGCTCCACCGGATGCTGAGGTACCGGCTCCTGTTCATCGCCGTGCTCGTCGCGGCGCTGGCCGGGACGTACCTCGCATTCCGGTTCGTCCCCGGCGGCTTCATTCCCGAGGAGGACCAAGGCTACTTCATCGTCGCCATCCAGGGGCCGGACGGCGCAGGCCTCGAGTGGACCAAGCAGACCATCCTCCGGGCGGAAAAGGCGCTGCACGAGTTCGAGGAGGAGCAGGACGTGTTCGCCATCGGCGGCTTCAGCTTCCTGGGCAATGGCCCCAACCGGGGCATCATGTTCATCAACCTCAAGCCCTGGGACGAGCGGCGGAAGACGGCCTCCACCCTGGCCGGCCTGCTCCCCCGGGTGCGACAGAAGCTCGCCGGCATCGAATCTGCCCTGGTGCTGCCGTTCAACCCTCCCGCCATCCAGGGCGTGGGGAGCATCGGCGGCTTCCAGTTCGAGCTCGAGTCGGAGAGCGGCGACCTCGGCCAGCTCTCGGGCACCGTGCGCGCCATCTCCGGCGCGGCGGTCAACAACCCCAAGCTCGCCCCGGGCTCGGTGTTCAGCACCTTCAGCGTGAACGACCCTCAGGTGGTCCTCCAGATCGACCGGGAGCGGGCCAAGGCGATGAACGTGCCGCTCACCGCGGTGTTCTCCACCCTGCAGGCGCTGGTCGGGTCGACCTACGTGAACGACTTCGACTTCAACAACCGGACCTACCGGGTCTACGTCCAGTCCGATCCGCAGTACCGGAACAGTCCCAACGACCTCCAGGCCTTCTACGTCCGGAGCGAGAACGGGCGGATGGTCCCGCTGGGAACTCTGCTCGAGCCTTCACGCAGCACCGCGCCGCAGGCGGTCACCCACTTCAACCTCTTCCGCTCGGCGGAGATCCAGGGTGCCGCCGCGCCAGGCGTGAGCTCCACCGAGGGGTTGCGGGCGATGGAGCAGGTGGCATCGAGCGTGATGCCCCCGGGCATGCGCTACGAGTGGAGCGGCATTGCGCTGGAGCAGCTCCGCTCCGGCAGCCAGACGCTGTTCATCTTCGCCCTGGGCATCGTCTTCGTCTTCCTGGTGCTGGCGGCACAGTACGAGAGCCTGGTGCTGCCGCTGATCGTGATGACCGCGGTCCCCGTGGCTCTGCTCGGCGCCTTGCTGGCGCAAGCGGCCCGCGGGCTGTCGAACGACATATTCTGCCAGGTCGGGCTGGTGATGCTGATCGGCCTGTCCAGCAAGAACGCCATCCTCATCGTCGAGTTCGCCAACCAGCTCCGCGAGCGGGGCGAGACCGTGCTCGACGCCGCGGTGCACGCCTCCCAGGTACGGCTCCGGCCCATCCTCATGACCTCCCTGGCCTTCATCCTCGGGGTGGTGCCCCTGATGGTGGCGCGGGGGGCCGGGGCGGTGAGCCGGCAGTCACTCGGGACGGCGGTGTTCGGCGGGATGCTCTTCTCCACCGTGCTCAACCTCCTGCTCATCCCGGTGCTCTACGTGCTGGTGGAGACGGCGCGGGAGCGGGTCACGCACCACGTGCCGCACCGGGCGGGGGAGCCGGGGTCCGAGGGAGAGAACGGGCGCGATCCGGGTGGGGGCCCGGTTCCGGCGAAGTGAGAAACGCCGAGGCCCGGGGACGGTCGCGGTCGTCCCCAGGCCTCGGGTAGCAGCCGTTGCCGGCCGCTGCTTGGGGGACAGGTGTCTTCGCCTCGTTCGGTCGCCTCCGGGTTCCGCCCGAGGTTCCCGCTCTCCGTTCAGGCCCTCGGCCCGCCCACCTGGCGGTGTGGTTGCTGTCGTTGTCGATCAGCACGGCGCTGGCGCCCACGTACCCGGCGACGAGCAGCACACCGCTCAGGACGAAGGGGATGGCACTCCAGCGGCGGGAGGAGCGGAACAGCTGGGTGTTGGAGCTGGGGGTCTAGGACTGAGGGACGGCCTCCCTCGCCGTCGCCTTCGCACGACCTGCCGCGAGAGACTCGGCGATGAATTCCGACGCGAAGCGATCAACCGCCTTCCAGTCCGTGTACTCGTAGTCACGCGACGTGTCGGTGTCGCCGCCTTCGTGCGCTGCAATTCGGCGCATCACGAACCGAATCAGGAAGTTGTATTTGGAGTACGGGAGGGCACCGGCGATGAGTTCCACACGCCGAGGGCGCCAGCCGGTCTTCTTGACGAACTTTTCGACCACCCTGAGCGTCTGGGCCCGGCCGTCGCCGGTTCGGCTCGCAATCGCCAGCCCGACCGAGAAGAACGCGGATGGAACCCGAGCGAGGAAGGCACGCCGGTCTCGGACGAAGCGGACGATGGAGGGGAGGTAACCGCCGGAGCGGATCGGAGAACCGATCAAGGCGGCTCCAAAGCGCTCGAGGTCGAGCTCCCGCGAAGGATGTTCTGCGTCGAAGAGCTCCACCCCGACGCCTCCTGCTTGAAGCACGGCGGCGATGCGGCGAGCGATTTTCTCCGTCTGACCCTCTCGGGTCGCATACACGACCAGAACACTT
>JBKOYI010000166.1:0-14128 GCA_046725335.1 Myxococcota bacterium
TGCCCTATCCGTTCCAGGACAGCACTGGCCAGTACGGGCAGATCGTGCCGAGCTTCGTCGACAACCACCCGCCGGACGAGTTCAGTCGTCTGGGCGAGGGCGGCAACTACGGCTGGCCCTTCTGCAACCCCAACCCGGATGGGCCCTCAGGCCTCTTCGACATGCCCTTCGACCGCGATTACGACACCAACCGGGACGGGAGCGCAGCTGACTGCGAGGCGATGAACCGGGTAACGCTGGGCATCCAGGCGCACTCGGCCCCGCTGGGGCTGCTGTTCCTGCAGGACACGGCCTTCCCGGCCCCATGGAAGGGGGCGGCGGCCATCGCGCTCCACGGCTCATGGAACCGCCGCACCGAGACCGGGGCCAAGGTCATCCTGGTTCCCTTCCCCGGCGGCGGCTCCACACCAGGCGCGGCGGTGGATTTGGTGAGCGGGTGGATCGACGCCGGCGGCCAGGGCTACTGGGGCCGTCCGGTGGACGTGGCGGTGGACGGGAACGGGGCCATGTTCATCTCTGACGACAGCAGCGGGACCATCTATCGCCTCAGCCGCTGAAAGGATCGCCAGCACGGCCGCCGGGTCCGGCTCGTCAACACGCCACTGCACGTTCGTGGGTCAACGCGCGCCGCGTAGTCCTCTGCGCCTGCGTGTTGCTCCGCTCGCTGCGGGTAAGTAAGGCTCGGGCATGAGCTCGACCCGCGTCCGTCGCCACCTGAACGCGCCGCGGGCGAGAGTCTACAGCGCGCTCGTCGACGCCAAGGCGGTCGCGAGGTGGATGGTCCCGACCGGCATGACCAGTCAGGTGCACGTCTTCGAGGGACGGGAGGGTGGCTCGTTCCGGATCTCGCTCACCTACGATGCCCCGACCGCCGTCGGCAAGACGAGCGGGCACACCGACACGTTCCACGGCCGTTTCGTGCAGCTCGTGCCGAACGAGCGAGTCGTCGAAGTGGTCGAGTTCGAGACGGTAGATCCCGAGCTACGCGGCGAGATGACGATCACGATGACGCTCGCCGATGCAGACGGCGGTACCGAAGTGCTCGCCGTGCACGAGGGACTGCCGCCCGGCCTGCCGACCGCCGACAACGAAGCCGGCTGGCGATCCTCGCTGGCCAGGCTCGCCGCGCTGGTCGAGCAGACCTAGGAGTCGTGCGACCTGACGACGCCATCGAAGCTTTCGGCCAGAGCTAGAATGGACGCCCCGCCAATCGGACGGGCGCTCGGTCACGTCTTGCGGAGGAGCAGCCCCTCGCAGAAGAAGGCCGCCGCCGCCATCACTACCAGCCAGGTCCAGAGGGGAACACGCCGGTCGGCGACGCTGGCTGGCCCGCGCACCGCCTCCTCGCCGAAGTAGGCTTGCAACTGGGCTTCATCCAGCCGGGTGAGGTCGCTGTCGGCAGGGTTGAGGACCGCGGCAAACTGAGAGCTCCCCACTGGCTGTCCGGCGCGGTCGAGCGCCCGGTAGAGCCCGGGCTCGGGAAGCGGGCCGACGCTGAGGGAATGGTCCGCCTCGAGGCGCATCGGAACCGCCTCGCCGGAGGGCGCCCGCACCTCCGTCACCGGGGTCTGCGCGTCGGGACGCAGGGTCAAGGTCTGTCCCACCCGGCCTTGCACCGTCTCGCGCTCGTCCAGCGCGCTGGCCAGCCAGGCGGTGGCTCGCTGGACCAGGGGCAGGTAGCTGGTCCGGATGGCAAAGTCGCCCCAGTCCCGGTCCAAGGTTCCGGTGAGGAGGAGCACCCGTCCACGTCCCCGCCGGGCAGTGACGAAGGCCGGTGCGCCGTCATCATAGGCGGCCAGCACCTCCGAGCCGTCGGCTCGGGTTCCGCCCTCCACCAGCATGTACTTGCTGAAGCGCGCTCCCAGCAGTCCTTCACGGGCGCGTCCGGCAAAGGGCGCGAAGAGGGGATGGTCCCAGTGCACGTCCCCCAGCCTGGCCAGTCGTCCCTCGGTCTCGGGCGGGCCGCCGCCGGCCGTCTTCACCAGACGGAGCGGGCGCGGAAGAAGCTCGCCCATCCGGGCGGTCCAGGGCTCGGGGTCCACCCTATCTCCCATGGAGATGAAAAGCCCCCCGCCGGCTTCGACGAAAGAGCGCAGCCGGCCCGCCTCTTCCACCCCGGGCGCGCTGACGTTGGCCAGGACCACCACGTCGTAGGCGTCCAGCCGTTCGCGGAGCCCGGCTTCTGGATCCCGAAGCGTGGTGCGGACCGGCGAGCTGGGTGCGCTGAGCGCAGCCTCCAGGAAGAACGCTTCGTCGCGGTAGCGCACCGGACTGGGTGCCCCGTCGACCACCAGCACCCGCAGCTCTCGCGGGACGTGGACGATGAAGTCACGGCGGTCGTCCTCGGCCAGGCCGTCCGGCGAGAGCGTGACCGCCCCGGCCACCGGCCCGCCCGCTTCGGAGCGGACGGTGAGCGTCTTCTGCGCCGTCCCGCCGGCAGTCAGCTCCAGGAAAGCCTTGGCCACCACCCGCCCCCCCAGCTCGACGCTGGCCTGCACTTCTCGGGCGGCGCTCTCGGAGACGTTCCGCACGGTGAAGCTCACCTGCACCGAGCGGCCTCCAGCCTGTGGCGCCGGCTCGGCCTTCAGCTCGGCGATGAAGTGGTTGGGGAGGACTTTTCGGCCGCGGGCGACGTCCCGGAGCACCATCTCGGGGCGAACCCGCTTGTCGCCCGGTCCGCGCAGGGTGGGCGGGGGCGTCTCCAACCGGAGTGAGCCGGCAGTGAAGGCGGAGATGACCACCAAGCGTTTTCCCGGGGTGGGGCTCTCCTCCAGCGCCCGGGCGGCCAGCTCCAGGCAGCGGCCCAGGTCCGCCCCGGTCCAGGCTGGGCGCATCCGCTCCACCGTCTCGCGAGCCAGGGACCGGTCCAGGCCCGGGGCTGCCGGGGGCACCACGTCCGAGCCGCAGGGGACGACGGTCACCGGGTCCTCGGGTCCCAGCGAGGCCAGCGCGCTCCGGGCCTCGGTTCTGGCCTTGTCGAACAGGCTCTGACCCTCCTGAAAACGCATGGCCAGTGAGCGGTCCACCACCACCGCGGTCGCTGCCGGTCCAATGGCCTGGGCCATCGGAGTCCCCGGCCGGCGCAGCTCGGGACGGGCCAGGGCCAGCGGAATGGCGAGGAGGATCAGAGTCCTCAGGGTGTAGAGCAGAAGCCGCTTGAGCTTCAGCCGCGAGGCAGTGCGGCGCTGGCTGCGCAGGACGAAGGCAATGGCGGCGAACGGCTGAGGCCGGGGCTTGCGGCGGTCGAAGAGGTGCACCGCCAGAGGGATCAGCCCGGCCAGCAGTCCGAACAGGAACCACGGTTGGCCGAAACTCACCGCGTCCTCCCGGAGCGCTTTCCCAGGAAGGTGAGGAGCACCGAATCCAGCGGCTCATCGGTCCGGACCAGGGTGTAGTCCACGTCGGCCTGGGAGCAGACGGCGCGGGTGCGCTGCAGGAAGGCTCCGAACTCCTCCAGGTAGCTGGCGCGGATCTCCCGGGCGTTCACCTCCAGCTTCCGTTCGTCCTCCATCGACAGAAAGAGCGTCGGGTCGTCGAAAGGGAACTCCAGTTCGGCCGGATCGAGGACCTGGAAGACCGCCACGTCGTTCCCTCGGGCCCGAAGCGCCAGCAGCTTGGCCAGTGCCTCCTCCCGGTCGTCAAACAGGTCGGAGAAGATGAGGATGAGGCCGCCCCGGCGGACCCGCTCGGCCAGGTGCTCGGCGGCGGCGAAGAGGTCGGTTCCACCGCGGGGCTCCACCGCCTCCAGCGCCTCGAGGACGGTGTGCAAGTGACCGGCGGCGGCGCGGGGTGGCACCTCGGCAAAGCCCTCCCGCGTCACGACGCTCACTCCGGCCGCGTCCTGCTGGCGGACCAGGAGGTAGGCCATCGCTCCGGCCAGAGTGGCTGCGACCTCCAGCTTGGAGAGGGCGGCACTGCGGTAGCCCATGGAGCCACTGCCGTCGACGACCAGCACCGCCCGCAGGTTGGTCTCGTGCTCGTAGCGCTTGACATAGTAGCGGTCGAACTTGCCGAAGGCCTTCCAGTCCAGGTGGCGCAGCTCGTCGCCCGGGGCGTACTCCTTGTGCTCGGAGAATTCGACGCTCTGACCCTGGTGGGGGCTCTTGTGCAACCCGGAGAGGACGCCTTCCATCACCGCCCGGGCCCGCAGCTTCACCCCGGCCAGCTTGGCCAGCGTCGCGGCGTCGAGCCCGGTCATGGCTGGCGTGGGGCCATCAGCCCTTCACCAGCTCCAACAGCTGCTGGACGATGCGCACGCTGGTGATGCCCTCGCTCTCGGCGGCGAAGTTGGGGAGCACCCGATGGCGGAGCACCGGCAGGGCCAAGGCCCGGACGTCCTCCACCGAGGCAGCGAAACGGCCCTGCAGCACCGCTCGAGCCTTGGCCGCCACCACCAGGTACTGGCTGGCCCGGGGGCCGGCGCCCCAGTTGATGTGCTTGCGGACGAAGTCGGGGGCTCCGTTCTCCTTGGGGCGGGTGTGGCGGACCAGCTCCACTGCGTAGCGCACCACGTGGTCCGGCACCGGGACCCGGCGGACCAATTCTTGAAGCGCGATGATCTGCTCCGGGGCGAGGACCTTCTGCAGCCGCGGCGGAGGTCCGGAGGTGGTGCTCTTGACGATCTGCACCTCCTCCTCGGCGCTGGGGTAGCCCACGTCCACCAGGAACATGAAGCGGTCGAGCTGCGCCTCGGGGAGCGGGTAGGTCCCCTCCTGCTCGATGGGGTTCTGGGTGGCGAACACCAGGAAGGGCAGGTCGAGCGGGTAGGTCTCTCCTCCGGCGGTGACCCGGTACTCCTGCATGGCCTGCAGCAGCGCGGCCTGGGTCTTGGGAGGCGTGCGGTTGACCTCGTCGGCCAGGACGATGTTGGCGAAGAGCGGGCCTCGGACGAAGCGGAACTCGCGATGGCCGGTGGCCCGGTCCTCCTCCAGGATGTCGGTGCCGGTGATGTCGGAGGGCATCAGGTCCGGAGTGAACTGGATGCGGTTGAAGGTGAGGTTGAGCACCTCGGCCAGGGTGGAGATGAGCAGGGTCTTGGCCAGCCCTGGCACGCCCACGAAGAGGCAATGACCCTTGGAGAAGAGGGCGATGAGGAGGTGTTCGACCACCTCGCGCTGCCCGACCACCCGCTTGTCGATCTGTTCGACGATGCCGGTGCGGGCCCGGGCCAGGGCCTCCACGGCACGCAGGTCGGTCCCGGGCTCCAGGGCGGCGGCGAGGGGAGAGGTCATGGGGGATGTCATAGCCGTCAGTTCGTCTCGGTGGGCTTTCCCTTGCGGGCCGGTGGCCGGGAAACGGGGGCTGGCTCGGCAGGCCCGCGAGGCAGGGCCACCTCGGAGGGGTCGGATTGGGGCCCCGGGAGCCTGGCCAGGAGCTGAACCAGGTGCTCGGTCGGCACTCCGGTGAGGATGGTGGTGGCAGCCCGGGCCCGCTCGGCCAGCTTGGCATCGCCCAGCGACTCGGCCGACTTCAGAAGGGCCACGTGGATCTCCGGGTCGAAGGGATCTTGCGCCAGCGCACCGCGGTAGGCCTCCCGCGCCCGCTGCCACTGGCCGCGGGCCAGGTAGAGCCGTCCCAGATGGACCTGAGTGGCAGCGTGGCCGGGATGGGCCTGCAATGAACCCTGGAGCACCTTCTCTGCGTCGTCCAGTCGGCGGACCGCCATCAGTGAGAGGGCGTATTTGTTGGAGATGGACTCGGAAGCGTTCCCCACCAGCGCGTGAGCCTTGCCGTACTCCTCCACCGCAGCCACGAAACGGCCCCGCTCCCGGAACAGCTCGCCCAGGTGGGCCCAGCGCCGGGCCGCCGGATCCTTCACTTCGTCAAAGTCACCGAACGAAATCTCCCGGCCCTTGTTGGAACTGTCTGGCCGATCGTCCTTCCCCTTGAGCACCACCCGGTCCGCCGAGGCGGATGGGGCGGAGCGCGGGGCCGGCTGGGAGCGGAGGTAGGTCATCCAGCCCTTCTCGAACTGCCCGAAGCTCCTCCCGGTGGCGCTCTCGATGGCCTGCTGGTCGCTGGCCCCCCGGCCCATCGCCTCGACCACCTTGCGCAGGCCCTTCATCCCATAGTCTTTGTGGAGCAGCTCGGCGGCAAAGAACACCTCGGCAAAGGCAGTGGCAGCATCCTCCCAGGTGGGGAGCTTGGCCATCGAGGGGTGCATCTTGGCGAAGGGGACCAGCTGGTTTTTCTGCACCCGCTGGGCGAGCAGCGCGCGGGAAGAGGGCGGGAGCGCCAGTCCCGGCGGACCGTGCCAGCGTGATTCGAGGTACTTGGCCAGCGCCTCCTGAAGCCAGATGGGGACGCTGTTGTGCCCGGCCTGGGTGACCACGAAGTGGGTGTACTCGTGGGCCAGCGTGTCCAGCCAGTCGTAGCCGCGCAGGACCGCTTTGGGCGAAGTGACCATCAGCTTGTTGAACTTGCAGATGGCGATGGTCCCGGTCTGATCAATCTCCCGCTTGGAGAGGGTGGAGACCCGGGCCAGCTCGGAGGCATCGTTGACCACCTCCACCCGCACCTTGCCGGCCGGGCCATGACCGAGGTCCTGGGCCAGCGCCGCCCGCTGCGCCTCCAGCGCCTCCAGCGCGTAGGGGGCGAGGATGGAGTCCTTGCCTGGCGGGTACAAGAAGATGAAGTGGGCGCTCTCCGCCCGCTCGTGGCCCCGGGTGATGGCCAGGGTGTCCTTGGCCAGCCGCAAGTAGGAGCCGGGACGATCCTCCACCCCGGCCGACTCGAGCAGCTCCACCGCTTCGGAGTAGTGGCCCTCGCCGAAGGCCACCCGTCCGGCGAAGAAGTCGAAGGATTCGCCTTCCGGATGGGCGCTCCGCAGCCGCTCCAGCTCGGCGCGGGCACCGGAGTAGTCCTCCTCGTCGAGCAGCCCCTCCAGTGCCCGGAGGTGCGTCCGAACCTCGACCCCCGCCGCACCGGCGTGGGCCAGCGGCCCCAGGACGAGCAGCAGTACGCTCAGGAGGGGGTTCAGGGCCCGCGCCATCACTTCACCAGCTCCTCGTAGAACTGTTTGACCTGGTCGCGGTAGCGCTCGGGCGTTCCTTGCTTCATGGCATCGAGCAGATCCTTTCGGAACTCGCGGGGAGCTCCGTTGGGGTCGGCGTCGGGAACCTCGACCTTCTGGCGAGACAGCTCGTTGCCCCCCTCCTGCTCGCCTCCAGCCAGGAGCGGCAAGGGCAGCCCGCCTTTTCCTCCGCCGCGCTGGCTCTGCTGCAGCGTTTCTTGAAGTTGCTGGAGCGAGTCGAGGGCGGCCTTCTGTTCCCCGTAGCCGCGGCTCGGGTCCCGCCCCTCCAGCCGTTCGGTGGCCCCAGCCATCCGGTCGGAGATCTGCTGCATCATCTCTTCCCCCTGCTCTCCGAAGAGCGGGGCCATTTGCTCAAGTTGACGCATGCGACCGGAAAGGTCCTGGGCCTTTTGCTCCAGCTTGCGCTGCCCCTGGGCCATCTCCTGCATTCGCTGCCGGTCCGGGGGGCTGAGCTGTGAGCTGAGCGGGGGGAAAAGCTGCTCCAGCTTCCTCCGGATGTCGCGCATGGCCTCGGCATCTCGGTCGAGCCGCTGGGCCAGACGCCGAGACTTCTCTCGCACCTCGGGCGGGTTCTGGTAGGCCTCGTCCAGCATCCGCTGCGCCTCCCCGGCTCGAGACAGCTCCTCGGAATGCCGGACCGCCCGCTGGGCCGATTCGGCGGCCAGGTCGAAATCGTCGGCCTTGAGTGCCGAACGCAGGTTGTCCAGCTCGGAACGGGCCTGCTCCAGCGGCTGGTCGGCCCGGGGACTGAGGTCGTTGGGTCCGATGCGCTGGTAATCCTGCTGCACCTGCTCGGCGCGTTTCTGGAGTTGCTCCTTGAGCGAGCCGGCCGCCTGGTGGAGCCGTTGCCGCATCTGCTCGCGGTACTTGTCTCGCAGGGCTCGGGTCTGTTCCGAAAGCTGCTTCTGTTCCTCGGAGGTGGACTTCAAGGCGTCGGCGAACTCGCGGTAGCGCTTGACCAGCTCGGGGTTGGCGCGGGCCCCCATGTCACCAGCGGACTCCTCCAGCCGTCGCTGCAGCTCCCCCATCTGGGCCTGCAGCTGCTGAAGTCGGGCCAGCGCCTCCTCGGTCTTCCCCTCCTTGAGGAGCTTTTCAATCTCATCGAGCCCGCCCTGCATGTCCTGCTGCTTGGCCAGCTCGTGGACCGCCTCCATGTTGAAGTGCTCGTCCCGGATGCTCTTCTGTAGCTCGCCCATTCGCCGCGCCAGCTCGTTCATCCGGGCGCGCAGGGCGCTGACTTGACGAAGAATCTTTTCTTGGAGGGCTGGGTCGCGGGTGTTCTGGAACTGCTCGATGAGCGAGGCCAGCTCGCGCTGATCTCGGGCCAGCTGTCCGGCCAGCTGGCGCAGCTCTTCCATCCGTTGCTGGTCCAGGAGCGACTCCAGATAGAGAACGTCCTTCTCCAGGGTGGAGATCTCCTCTTGCACCACCCGAGTGAGTCGCCCGTCCAGGTCGAACTCGCCCCGCCGTCCGGCCAGCCGGAACCACAGCTTTCGAGCCTCGGAGGTGGCCCGCACCCGGGTCTGGGTGTCCTGGCCGATGTGAGCCAGCGCTCCCACCAGGGCCTCGTTGCGATCGCGCTCCCGGCCGAGCGCCCGGGCCACGCTGAGGATGTCATTGGCCAGAGCCAGCCCCGAGGCATCCACCGGCTCCTGAGCGCGGATCTTCTCTGGCGCTTTCTGTCCCTCCCGGTCCGGCCCTTCCATGCGTGTGGCCAGATGGCCGATCAGCCGCTCCCACAACTCGTTGGCTCGGCGGAGAGCCTCCCGGCGGTGCTCGGCGGCGCTGTAGACCAACAGAGTCTGTTGCCGGCTGACCCCCCGCTGCGGTCCATCCACGGCGTCGTTGTCCAGGGCCTCCAGCGCATACTGGAGGCGATCTCCCGGCGACAGCTTCAGCCCCCCGAGGGCCCACCGGTGCTGGCCTGCGCTCTTCCGACTGTCATCGTGGGGGAGCTTCTGGCGGTGGTTCTGGCCGTCCGGCCCGGTCCAGACCAGCGCCACTTCCGACAGGCCGTAGTCGTCCGTGGCCTCCCAGCGCAGGGTGACTTCCTGGTCGGGATCCACTTCCAGCTCCGCCGCGGGGAACAGCAGCGTGGCCGTGGGCGGGGCGTCCGGCTCGGCGGTGAGCGGGAGATCGGGCCCGCGAGCCACTTCCCGCCCGGTGCGGCCGGTGAAGACGAAGGCGTAGGTGCCGGACTTGTCCAGCACCAGGGTGCCGCTCAGATCCCGGCCGTTGTGGACTTGGAGCGGAGCCGTCTTGCCATTGACCGCCAAATGCGCGCCCTGAACCTGGCGATCCGCCCGCGACTTGAGCTGGACCACCGTGCCCTTGGGGGCGCTGATGTCGCCGGTGCTGCCAGTCACCGTCCGGGGTGCCAGACCGGTATAGGCCGGGTACTGGTAAGTCAGCTCCAGCTCGCCGGTGATGGGCTCGCGGGTGCTCCGAGCGGTCGCCGCGGCGGGTTGGAGCTGGGAGACCAGCGCCCGTAGGCGGTCCGGCCAGATCCCGGCCACCACCGCCAGCAGTCCCAAGGCGCCCAGCGCCAGGAGTCCAGCACGCCGCCCGGCCGTCCGGTCCACCACCGCGCTCGGATCGAGCCGGGTGGCGAGCGCGTCCACCTGGCGCAGATGGGCGGAGGCCAGCTCCTCGGAGAAACCCGGCGTCTGGGCCAGTGCCCGGCGCAACTCGAGGGCGGCCAGGAGGTCCAGCGAGACCCCCGGGACCCGGGAGGCCACCAGCCGTGCCGCCCTGAATGGATCGCCCGCCCGCCGGGCCCAGTGGGTCCAGACCCGAACCGCAGCCAGGCCGGCCGCGGCCAGAGCCGCGGCTCCCAGCACCCAGCCGGCGAACCGAGGCCAGGGCCTCACCACCAGGGCGGCGAGCCCCACTCCAGCTCCGAGGGTCGCGAAGGCCAGCAGCGCCGCTTGCAAGGCCACTGCTGCCGCCTGCTGCCGGCGGACCTGGCCCAGGAAGTGCTCCACCGTGGCCCCGGGTGGGGGGGCATCGGGTAGGGGCGTAGCGGAGACCGACTCCGGGGCAGGGTGCGGCAGATTCACGGCGGGCGCGGACGGCGCGGGGTGCGCCGAACCGGGCTCTCAACCCGGGACTGCGTCCCGCCCTTCCTCTGACCCCAAGATGATGGCCTGCGGCGGGGGCCCGTGGGAAGTGCCAGGTGGTTCAAAAGCTGGCCAGCAGCGTCAGCAGCCGAACGAGGTGGGACTGGGTGCGGATGAACCACTGGGCGGCCGAGCCCTTCTTTCGACCGACCCGGATACCCACCAGATCGGCCTCAGGGTCAGGGGCCAGACGAAAGACGTCCTCGTCGGTCACGTCGTCGCCCAGAAAGACGATGCTCCGCTTGCCGAGGCGCCGGGCGAGATCGCACACCGAGGTCCCCTTGGTGGGTGCATCGGCCGGCAGCACGTTCACCACCGCCTTGCCGACGATCAGGCGGGCTCCTTGCAGCGGGCGCAAGGCGCTGCCGATGCGCTGCCGCGCCCGTTTCCGGTCCGCAGCTTCCCGGTAGTGAATCGAGAGCGAGAATCCTTTCCCTTCGACGAACACACCCGGGAAGCGCTCCAGACCGACCAGCTGCCGCTGCCAGCTCCGCACCTGCCGCCGCCACTGGGGCGCCCGGGAATCGCGCAATCCGGTTTCCATCCCGTGGTTCCCGATGAGCGCCACCGGGCCCAGTTCTCCAGCCAGCACCCTGAGGTCCTTGCGGGCGCGTCCGGAGACGATGGCCGTGGGCCACCGTTCCGAGACGGTCCGAAAGGCCTTCGCGGTCGCTCGGTCCATTGGGGCGTGCTCCGGGCGCACCGCGATGGGCACCAGAGTGCCGTCCCAATCGAAGGCCAGGAGCGGCCCTTCGTTCATCGCCTGCTGCACCCGCGCCAGGCCGGCCGGCGAGAAGAGAGGTCGCATCCTGCGCGCTCTCTTGCACGCCACCGGCCTGATGGCGAAGACCCCCCTGGTTGGGCGGTCCTCGCTTGCCCTCGCGGCCGATCGAATCTCTGCCGCCATTGCGGCGCGATCCATCCGACCAACCAGGGGGATCTGCGCCACGATGGCGAGGACCCCCCTGGTGGCCTGCGCCAATGGCGGGAATCTCCTGCCTTCAGGGCTTGGACGTTGCGGCCTTCCCTGGGAAGGGTCTCGGACCGCGGGCGGCGCGGAAGGTGGTCGGGCCGCTCACCGCCAAGTGGGGCCGGAGCCGTTCGAATCGCCGCCGGCTCATCCCCTTCACCCGGAGCAGGTCCTCTGGCCGGGTGAAAGGATGGCTGGTCCGCTGCGCGACCACCTCGGCTGCGACCCGCGGGCTGATTCCCGGAAGCGCGTCGATCTGGTCGAGTGTCGCGCCATTCAGGTTGAGCAGGCCGGTGCCCACGGTGCGCTTGGCCTTCGAGGTGGTGGCCGCTCCCGGAGCCGACGGCGCCTCGGCCAGGGCCGCTCCGGCAAAGAGCCCCACGATCAGCAAGAGGAAGCGCGGCTTCACGAGGCTCCTCCCACCGAGGCCAACTTTGGTTCCGCCGCCACCTCCCCGCCGTCCCGCTT
This sequence comes from Myxococcota bacterium, assembly GCA_046725335.1. Lineage (GTDB taxonomy): Bacteria > Myxococcota > Myxococcia > Myxococcales > Myxococcaceae > RPRB01. Next base: position 11,591 of record JBKOYI010000166.1, read on the forward strand.
CTCGCCCGCCTCCCGCACGTGCAGCTTTCCGTCGAGCGGAAGGACATCCAGCAGCACGTTGAGAGAACCGTCCCGGTTCACGAACGCCGACCCGGCACGAACCCACACGCTGCCTCCCTTGCCCTCCCGGATCGAAAACACCGCCAATCGCTTTCCTGCTGTCAGCACTTCGGGCCTCCTCCACGCCGTCGCTCCGGAATGGAACGACCTCGGCGGGCGCGCGGCCTGCCGATGGGGTTCGGTGGTTGGCACCTGCCGTGCCAGCCGCCCGCCAGAGGGAGCGATGGAGCTCGACGTCCGTCCGGGGCGACGGCTTCCGTCTCGCATACTGGACGGACGTTCAGAGATTCGCTGGGGAAGGTCTCGGCCCGGCTTGTGCACAGCGAGCTGGGGCGATTGCCGGGCAGTCAGCCGCAGCCTGCTGCCTCACGAAAGGAATTCCCCGCTTCAGACACACCAGACCGGCCGCCCGACGCATAGCCTGCGAGCTCGGCCCAAGAGGAAACGACAACGATGCGCCGCCTGCTGCCCTTGCTGGTGCTGGCCATGCCTGCCCTGGGGGATGCCCCACCGGTCGCGGAGACGCCGCTGGAGTCGCTGCCCTACGCGCCCGGACTGAATCCGGCGTCCATGGATCGCAGCGTCGACCCCTGCACCGACTTCTACGCCTACAGCTGCGGCGGTTGGCAGAAGCTGAACCCCATCCCCGCGGACCAGACCTCGTGGCACGTCTACCGGAAGCTCTCCAACGAGATCCTGCGACACCTGTGGGGGCTGCTGGAAACGGCGGCCAATCCCGCCTCAATCCGGACTCCAGTCCAGGTGCAGATCGGCGATGCCTTCGCGGCTTGCATGGACGAGGCCCGGGTGGAGGCTCTGGCCGCACGGCCGCTCGAGCCGGCCCTGAAGGCCCTGGCAGCGGTGAAGGACCGCAAGGGGCTGGCGACCTGGCTGGCCGAGCGACATCTGACGACCGGAGATGGTCAGTTCCTGTTCGGCTTCAGCTCGGAACAGGATGCCTCGGACGCCACCCAGTTCATCGCCGCCGCTTACGCCGGCGGCCTGGGGCTCCCCGACCGCGACGACTATCTCGACACCGACGCCAAGAGCACCGAGCAACGGGCGCGGTACGTCGAGCACGTGGCCAAGATGCTCGAGCTCCTCGGGGACGCGCCCCCGAAAGCGCAGGCCACCGCCAAGCTGATCCTGGACATCGAGACCGAGCTGGCCCGGGCGAGCCTCACCCGGGTCGAGCGGCGCGACCCTTACAAGGTCTTCCACCGGATGGAGGCATTGAAACTGATGCAGCTGGCCCCGGAGTTCGACTGGACCAGCTATTTCGCGGCCTCGGGGATCCCCCGGACCCGGGTCCTGAATGTGAGCGAGCCCAAGTTCTTCGAGCAGCTCAACACCTCGCTCCGCCGCCGACCGCTGCCCGAGTGGAAGCAGTACCAGCGCTGGCACCTGGTGAATTCCGAGGCCGAGTACCTGTCCCGTCCATTCGTGGAGGAGGACTTCGCCTTCAACGGGAAGTACCTGCGCGGAGCGGAACAGCTGTCCCCGCGCTGGAAGCGCTGCGTGCGCTACATCGATCGGGACCTGGGCGAGGCACTGGGTCAGGTCTTCGTGCAGAAGAACTTCTCGCCAGAGACCAAGCAACGCGCCCTGGCCATGGTCCTGGCCATCGAAAAGGAGATGGCGCAGGACATCCGCACGCTCGACTGGATGTCACCGGCGACCAAGGAACAGGCACTGGCAAAGCTGCAAGCGATAGCCAACAAGATTGGCTACCCCGACCGGTGGCGGGACTACTCCTCGATCCGCATCACCAGGGACGACTTCTTCGGCAACGTGGCCCGCTCGGTACGCTTCGAGTCGGCGCGCCAGCTCGGCAAAATCGGAAAGCCGATCGACCGGGGCGAGTGGCAGATGACGCCGCCGACCGTCAACGCCTACTACAACCCCAACATGAACGACATGAACTTCAGCGCCGGCATTCTCCAGCCGCCGCTTTACGACGCCAAGATGGACGATGCCCCGAATTACGGGAACACCGGGGTAACCATCGGCCATGAGCTGACCCACGGCTTCGACGACGAGGGCCGCCAGTTCGATGCCCACGGCAACCTCAAGGACTGGTGGACCAAGGAGGACGCCGCGGAGTTCAACCGGCGGGCCAGTTGCATCTCCACCCAGTACTCCTCCTACATCGCGGTGGGAGACATCCACGTGAATGGCAAGCTGACCCTGGGCGAGGACGTGGCCGACCTGGGGGGACTCATCCTGGCCTACCGTGCCTGGAAGAAGGCCATTGCCAACACCGACCAGATCACCCCCATCGATGGGCTCACCCCGGAGCAGCGCTTCTTCGTCGGCAACGCCCAGTGGGCCTGCGAAAATGATCGTCCCGAGTCCGCTCGACTCCGGGCGCGCACCGATCCGCACTCCCCCGCGAAGTACCGGGTCAATGGGCTGGTGGTGAACATGCCCGAATTCGCCCGAGCCTTCGGGTGCAAACAGGGGAAGCCGATGGTGAAA
>JBKOYI010000101.1:0-13670 GCA_046725335.1 Myxococcota bacterium
CGATCCCCACCCGGCCGAGGCCTCCCGGCGCCAGGGCGTGCAGATCGTTCCCCTGGACGAGCTGTTCCGCCGCAGCGACATCGTCTCCGTGCACGTGCCGCTGGTGGAGAACACCCGGAACCTGGTGGGCAGCAAGCTGCTGGGGTCGATGAAGAAGGGGAGCTATCTCATCAACTGCGCCCGGGGTGGAATCGTCGACGAGGCTGCGCTGGCGGAGGCACTCCGGAACGGGACCTTGGCCGGTGCTGCCATGGACGTGTTTGCCACCGAGCCAGTCGCGGCCGACCACCCCTTGCTGGCGCTCGACAACTTCATCTGCACCCCGCACCTGGGGGCCTCGACCGAGGAGGGCCAGCTGGCCTGTGCCCTGCAGCTAGCCGAGCAGCTCGTCGAGTACGCCCAGACCGGTCACGTCCGGAACGCGCTCAACGGTCCAGGGCACGACCGGTAGAGGCCCTCCGCGACGACCTCCCCGCAGTCGTGGGTGTTGACCGCCTGGAGCGCCGTGCCCCGGGTCAGACTCGCATCCCGGGCTGGATGGTGCCGGGCGACGCCAGGGGGGCGTGCAGCTGTTGATTCGCATCGGACGGGCCTGCCTCGGTAGGCCCCCAGGCCGCACCCGAAACGTGTAGCCTGGTTCCCTGGACCGAGCCCGGCGGCCGACCGGTTGTGCGAGCCCGTTCCGGTGCCTACCGTCTACCGAGGTGCGTCAGGAGCGCAGATGACTGCCAGGACGCAGAGGACCGATGGGGCCCGCCAGGGGATGGCCGACCTGGTGGTGCAGTTGGTCGCCGATTTCAGTCATCTGCTCGCCCGGCATGTCGCCCTGGCCAAGCTGGAGCTGCAGAACAGCGCCCGGACGGTGGGCCTGAGCGTGGGGCAGATCGCCGGATTCGCCCCGCTCATCCTGGTCGGGTACGCCTTCCTCAACGCCGGACTGGCTCTGGCCCTGGCCCGCTGGTTGCCGTTGGCGGGGGCGGTGGCCCTGGTCGGTCTGATCAACATGGTGGGCGGGATGGTGGGCATCGCCCGGGCTGCGCGGCGGCTCCGCCGTCCCGTGCTCGACACTTCTCTGCGCGAGCTGGAGCAAACGGCGCACGCGCTGGTTCCGGAGCGGATTTCGGCCGCAGCGCTGGAGGCGCGGCATGACCATTGAGCAACGAGCGCTCCCGAGCAGCGAGGCCGACATGCGGGCGCAGATCGAGCGTGCCCGGGCCCAGCTGGTGGGAACGGCGGGCGCACTTCGCCGCGAGCTCCACGACGCCTGGGACCCACGGGCCTGGGTCCGCCGCCGCCCGGTGCTCACCTTGGGGCTGGCCTTCATGGCCGGCGTCTGGCTGGGGACGCGCCGCCGACGCTGACTCAAGGCAATCACTGGAGGAGGAAAACGATGGCCACCACCGACACGCTGTCCGAGAAGGCACGGGAGGTTCAGAACCGCGTGGCGCCACAGCTCGAGGGGGCACGCCGCGAGCTGGACTCGTTGAATGACAGGGTCACCGGCTTCATCAAGCAGCGGCCCATCACCTCGCTGGCCATCGCCCTGGCCGCGGGCTTCCTGGTAGGCCGGATCGCCTCGCGCTAGGACGGCTGCCCATGTCCAACACGCCGCCCAATCCGCCCCCTTCTGGAAACGGTCAGCCTGCCAATTTCGCCGGCCGGGTGGGACACCTCAACGAAAGCGCCCACCAGCTCATGGATGAGGCCCGGTCGACCCTGGAGGACCTCGGCCAGGCCCTCGACCTCCGCGGCCGGGTCCAGCGACATCCCTACGGCATGGTCGCCACGGCGCTGGGCCTGGGGTACGTGCTGGGAGGCGGGCTGTTGACCCCGCTGACCTTCCGCCTGGTGGGCATGGGAGTGCGTCTGGCCGCCATCCCGCTGCTGCGGAACCAGCTGCTCGGCTTGGCCGAAGCGGCGATCTCCGGTTTCACGTCCGAGGGGAGCGGCGACGGGGCCCCCTCATCACCAAGCTAGGAAACGGGTCAACGCCAGAAGGAGGAGGCCATGCTGAGCCTGCGAGATTTGAAGAGGCTGGATCGGGACGACCTGCTGGAGCTGGTGGGGCTACAGCGGGCCGGGACGAACGACTGGATCGCCCCGGCGCTGACCGCGCTGGGCGTGGGGTTGCTGGTGGGAGCGGGACTGGGGCTGCTGCTCGCGCCGAAGCCGGGGGTGGATCTCCGCCAGGACCTCCGGGAGCGGCTGCGCGAGGCCAAGGAGGCCTTGCCCGAGCCGCTGCGTACGGCCAGCCGGGCGACCGAACCGATGGGCAGCCAGTCCATGCCCTGATGTCAGGGGGCGGATCGGCCTTGTCGCGCCCCGCCCGATGACGGCAACATCGGTGGCCCCTGTCACCGCGACTTCCCTCTGCCGGGCGCCGGTTTCTGCGCGTGCTCGGCTTCAGCCTGCTCCAGGCCGCCATCCTCGGCAGCGTCGTGGGCGCCATCGTCAGCGCCCGGATTCCGCCCCAGTCCGGGTTTCGTGACGAGGAGCCCTCGAGCCGTTCGAGCTTGAGGAGGTGGGTCGGGGCGCCCATCGATGGGCTGGAGCGGCTGCTGCTGGACTGGCGTCTGCGAGAGCTCGGCCGGCGCAGCGATCCGGCCCAGAAGGTGGTGCTGGTCGGCGTTGACGACGAGACGCTGGCCAACGCCCGCGAGGATCCCCATCCCGACCTGGCCATCTGGCCCTGGCCTCGTTCACTCCTGGGGCGGCTGGTGGGGGAGGTGACCCGCGAGGGGGCGACGCCGGTTCTCCTGGATTGGCCCCTCGACTCGGCCAGCCCGCGCGAGGGAGGCGAGCTGCGGGATGACGAGCTATTCCGGCGGTCACTGGATGCCAACCCGGCCCCCACGGTTCTCGGCTTCGGGGTCTCGGCCGCGCCTCCTCCGCCGGTGGTGCGTCCGTTGCGCCCGCTGCTGGTTCTGGTCGGTCTCGACGAGGCGGATGGCCCGGGTCCCACCGAGCTGCTCCGTCGGGTCCTGGCCGATCGTCGCCCGGCCTTTGCCATCTCCGAAGGCGGGCGGACGCGGGTGTGGGCAGGCGTGGCCTCGGAAGAGGAAGCGCGACAGCTGGCCAAGCGGCTGGGGGTGAGCGGGACGCCGCTGACGCGGGAGTTCGGTGCCACCGATCGTGGGTTCCAGGTCTCGCCGGAGGATCTACTGGTGCAGCTGGCCGAGGTGCAGGTCCAGGGGCTCGACCTGGAGGCAGTTCCGGTGGCGCGCTCGCTCGACGTTCCAATCTCGGCCCTCCTCGGCCGGGCGAGCCGCTATGGTCACACCGCGCTGGCCATCGATGGAGACGGGAAGGTGCGTGGGATCCAGCACCTCGTCCGCTGGGTCTCCCCCCAGGGGCGGACGCATCTGCTGCCCTCGCTGGCCCTGGCGGGGGCGCTGGCCCGGGCCTCGAGTCGTCAACTGCTTTGGTCGGACGGACGGCTGGCGGTCGTGGGGGGTCGCAGCATTCCCACCGACCGCACCGGGTACGCGCTGCTCCGTTGGGACGCAGCGGAGGCTGGCCGGAACGGGCGGGGTTCACTCCAGCGGGCAATTCCCAGTTGGCGCTTTCTGCAGAACCTGTTCGATGCCGAGACGGGCGTTCCAGCCCGCGCTCGGAACGAGGTGCAACATCGAACGGCCATCCTGGCCGCGACCTCCGGTGGGCAGGGCGCGTGGCCTCAGACCCCGCTCGGTCCAGGCGTCTCCCACGCGGCCGTGGTGGGACAGGCGTTGGAGAATCTGCTCGACGGTGCCGGCATCGAGCGCGCGCCGGTGCGGAGCGACGTGCTGGCCACCTTCGGGATGGCATTCCTGGGCGCCTTTCTGGCCCTCGGGTTCAGCGGCGTGTTCCGCTCCTTCATCGGGGGACTGATCTACCTGGGGACTGCCGTCCTGGCGGTGGCCGGCTGGCTGGTCTGGGTTCGACACCTCTTCCTGGCCGAGGGGCGCTGGGTCGCTGCCGCCGGTCCGCTGGTCGCCTTCGGGTTGGCCTGGCTGTTGACCTCGCGCTCCGCCCTCCGGACCGAGCGGCAGATGCGTGACTTCGTTTACGGGGCGCTGGGCCGCTACGTCAGCCCGGACATTGCCGACCAGGTATTCCGCAACCTGGAGCTGATGCGGCCCCAGAGGCGCGAGGTCACGCTCTGCTACGCCGACCTCGAATCCTTCCGCGCGCTGACTCGCTCCTTGCAACCCGAGCGGCTGGTAGAGCTGCTAAACGCCTACTTCGGCGAGCTGACCCATCTGGTGCGCCAGACCGGCGGGCACGTGGAGTACGTGGGAGACGCTCTGCTGGCCTTCTGGGGCGCGCCGGTTCGGCTCGATCGGCACGCGGCGGTGGCCTGCCGCACGGCGCTGTCCATTCAACAGGAATTGCAGCGCTTGCGTCCGGAGTGGCAACGGCGTTTCGGGGTGGAGGTCCGGGCGCGCATGGCCCTCCACTCCGGCGAGGTGGTGGCCGGGGACATGGGGAGCACGCTCAAGGCCAACTACACCGTCCTGGGAGAGCCGGTGGCGGTGGCCGAGCGGCTGGAGGGAGCCAACCGGATCTACGCCACCGCCCTGCTGGCCTCGGCGGAGACCGTGCGCCGGGCTGGGGATGGATTCGTCTTCCGAGAGCTGGACGTGATGAATCTGGGGGCAGGCCCGCAGACCCTCTACGAGCTGCTGGGGCGGCGGGGGGAGATCCCGGCGGTTCTGCAGCCCGTCCTGGAAGGCTGGCCTTCGGCGTTGGCCCGGGTGCGGATGCGCGACTTCGCCGGAGCGCTGGCGTTTTTCGAGGCGCACGCCGGGGTGGATGTCGTCTCGGCGCGCTGGGCGGAGCGGGTGCGGAGCTACATCCTCTCCCCGCCGCCGCCCGACTGGGATGGGCGGAGCGATTTCCGCGGACTGAGCTGACGGCGCAGATCACTCCCGAGGTGGTCTGTGCCATGCGGTCAGCGGCCGCTGCCGGGTGGCGTCTCGGGCGTGCTGGGCGGCGGGGTCTGTGGTTGCGGGGTCCCCAATGGAACCGGCGGGGTGCCCGAACTGGCGGCGCCGCCGAGCCCTGGTCCGGTGTCGGTCGCACGATTGGCATTCGCTGGTCCGCGCTCGAGGACGATCTGCACCCGGCGGTTCATCGAGCGCCCCGAGGCGGTGGCGTTGCTGGCCACCGGGGAGCTCGCGCCCTTGCCCTCGGCCTTGAGTCGATCCGGCGGGACGCCTTGGGAGGCGAGGTAGTCACGGACCGTCTGGGCCCGCCGCTCGGAGAGGGCCATGTTCGTTGTCTCCGATCCGGTCGAATCGGTGTAGCCCTCGACGACCACGCTGCGATCCGAGCTCTTGAGGAAATCCGCCACCCGCGCCAGGCGGTCCTGAGCTCCTGGCAGCAGTTCCGCCTTCCCGGTCTCGAAGAGAACACCGCCGGCAAGCGTGATGACCGTGCCGCGGGCGAGCTCGCGGACCTGGGCGTAGTGCTCCAACTCCTGCCGGCTCTTGGCCAGCTGGGCCTCGGCGTCGTTGCGCGCCTCCCGCTCCTTGCCCAGCTGTTGCTGGGTCTGGCTGAGCAGCTGGTCACGGCTGATGTTCAACTCCTTGAGCGCCGCATCCCGCTGGGCGTTGGCTTCCTGGCCGCGGCCGATGGACTCGGCGGTGTAGATCTTGTCGAGGGCGATGGAGGCGCGGTCGTCGACCACCTGCGCATCACCGGTCTCCAGCGCCGCGTTGGCTTGGTCGAGGAACTTCTTGGCGGTGGCCAGCTCGGCCGGGCTGTACTGCGCCGCCGGTCCCTGGGCGGCCTTGGCATACGCGGCTTGGGCCTCCTTCAGCCGGGGAGTAGCCTCGAGGTGGCTGCAGGCGATCACGAAAACCACCATTGCTGCGAACGCGCCGACGGTCTTCATCGGGCACCTCCCGTTCCGGACAGGTTCTTCCGAACTGCCTCGAGCCGGGCCTTGGCCTGGTCCGCCTCGGCCCGTGCCGTCTGCTCCCGGGTGAGCGCATTGGCCAGCTCGGCTTCGGCCTTGGCGGATTCGAGCTTCCGCGCGGCCTCCTCGGGCTTGTCCTTGCTCAACTTCTTGGCGGCCTCGAGCTGGTCGTGGGCCTGCTGCAAGTGGAGCTTGGCCTGCGGGACCTTCTCGGCGCCGATTTCCTGCGCCGCCCGGATTTCCGTCTCGGCATCGGTGAAGCGTTGCGCTGGCACCGGCGGTGCGCTGGCGCAGGCGCTCACCAAGGCGACGAGTGCTGCTCTCGTCCTCCATTGCATAGTGAGTCCTCCCCTGTTGTGAAGTTTTGCAACCCTGCAAGATGGGGACGACGGGTCGGACAGACAACTACCGGGAGAGACCTTGGGACAAGACAGGTCTCGGTACGGGGCGGCCGGGGTTTGGTCCCGCGCTGTTTGACGCCTTGTGCGAGGCGGTTCAGTCCTCGCGTGCGCCGCGGAGGGGCTCGACGGGGTTGTCCTCGCCCACGTGCTCGGCCAGAACGCGGTGCATCTTCTCAGGCGTCATCTCGCCGTAGTGCACTTCATCCTCCCAGCCCATGAGCTGGAAGTCCTCTTGCCGAAAGGAGTCCTGCGCCCGAGGCCGGTCCTCGCGCACCACCACGTTGGGCCCGAGGTGACACAGGCCGTAGCACCCGCCCCGAACCAGCGTGCAGCGGCTTTGCAGGCCCAGGATGCGGACCTCGGAATCCGCGGCGTCCATCACCCGGTCCGATCCGTTCCGGCGGCAATCGGGACCCTTGCAGATGGACACGCGGTAGTTGGGCACAGCTTCCTGCAGTCTTACGGAGTCTCGACGGTCGACGGAAGGGAGGGGGTGGCCCGTTCCTCGGCGAGGAGCCGCCGATCCTCGCGCCGGACGAAAGGCCAGTAAATGCCGATGCACAGGCAGAGGGTCGCCAGCTCGAGCAGGACGGCACGCACATCCCCGCCGGTCGTCAACCAGGCGCCCACTGGTGCCGGGAGCGTCCAGACGGTCTCCAGATAGGGCGGGGTGACCCATCCAGCCCGGAAGGCGGTCCAGGCCACCACGGCCGAGAGCAGCGGCGCGCCGACGAAGGGGAGGGCCAGACGTGGATTGAGAACCACCGGCACGCCGAAGAGCAGGGGCTCATTGATGTTGCAGAGCACGGGCACGAGGCCGGCCCGCCCAACGGCTCGCAGCTGGGCGGAGCGACAGCGAAGCAGCAACAGGCCCAGCGCCAGTGCTGCGCCGGAGCCACCCTGCCAGACGAACCAGAGATAGAAATGGAGTGGCGCGACGTGGGGCAGCGGCGCGTGGGCGGCCACGGCCTCCATGTTGCGGACCAGCATGGCTTCCCACACCGGACGCATGCTGGCCGACAGTGCAGCAGCGTGGATCCCCAGAAGCCAGAGCGCGCTGTCGAGCGCTACCAGGGCCAGGATCCCCGGCAGCGAGTCTGCGGCCTGGATGAGCGGATGAACGGCTCGCTCGAGCAAGGCAATCAGATCGAAGCGGAGGACGTGCACCAGGAAAAAGACGACGGCGATCACCAGGAACGCCGGGAGGAGGGCCACGAAGCTTCGGACCACCACCTCGGGCGCACCGCCGGGGATGCGCACCGTCCAGTTCCGCGAAACGAGGAGCCGCGTCAGCTCGACGGTGCCGATGGCCAGGGCAAGGCCGGTGAAGATGCCACCCGCGCCCAGCCGAGCCAGGCCGACCGTCAGGGGTTGGCCGGAAACGACCGGTTGAAGCGCCGCGAGGACGTAGGCAGCGGTGGAGATAAGCCCGGCGGCCGGTGCATCGAGCCCGTAGCTGCGGGCCAGTGCCTGGGCAGTTCCGAAGGTGACCCAGAGCGCGATGCAACCCCCCAACGCCCGGTAGGGCAGGAGCAGGGTTGCGCTGTACGGCTCGACGAGCCGCTGCAGCGCGGGCCACGGCGGCTGCGCAGCCAGGAGAAACAGGGAACCCACGAGGACCAGCGGGAGCGCCCCCACGACGCCGTCGCGGATGGCGACCAGGTGCCGCTGTCTGGCAAGCCGTTCCGCTCTCCGGGCTAGGCGAGCGCGATGGGTGTGCGCCAGCGAGCTGACGGGCGGCGAGGTCAAGGGATGGATGGTCGCCGGAGCGGGCGAGGTGGGCAAGCTCTCGACCGGGTCGGCGTGGCCGTGCCTCACAGCAAGGTCTCCACAAAGTCGAGGAAGGCGCGGATCTTCGCCGGCGGCACGTGACGGGAGGGATGAAAGACGTAGAACGGAAACAGCTCGTCGGACCAGCTCGGAAACAGGTTGACCAGCTGGCGCCCCAACATCTCCTCCAGGCCAAGCTCCATCACCTGCGCCAGGCCAAGCCCCGCTGCGCAGGCGCTCAACAGCGTTGCGAGGTCGTTGACGATCAGCCGACCCGAGACGGGCACCTCGACGACCTCGCGGCCACGGTGGAATTCCCACGGAAACGGGCGGCCGGTGAGGGGATCGCGGAACAGCAGACACTCGTGTCGTCCGCCCGCCAGATCGGTGGGCCGTTTCGGCGTCCCGCGACGCTCGAGATACGAAGGCGCGGCGCAGGTCAGGAGGCGTGTCTCGAGCAGAAGGCGGGCGATCAGCGCGGATGGCTCGGGCTCGCCGAAACGCAGGGCGGCATCGAATCCTTCCCCCACGAGATCGCCGAGCCGGTCGCGGATCACCAGCTCCAGCGACAGCGACGGGTAGGCGGTCAGGAACTTGCCGACCCTTGGAGCGAGGAGGAGTCGTGCGAACCAGGGATCGACGTTGATTCGGAGCTTCCCGCGCGGGGTCGTCGCCGCGCCCGCGGCCTGGCTGACCGCATCCTCGAGGCCGGCGAGCAGCGGAGCCACCTGAGCGTGGAAGCGTTTCCCCTCGTCGGTGAGGCTCACGGTGCGGGAGGTGCGGTCGAACAGGCGGACCCCCACGTCCTGCTCACTTTGAAGCTGGGCTGCCTTCACTAAGGGTGAAGCTTCTTGAGCTCACTTCTAGAGCTCATCAGACGGGGCACTTCCTGACCTCGACTTTGCGAATCAGTCTCAATAAAAGGGGGGCATGACGAATCTGGCGCACCTCCTGCCGGGCACCCAGGGGCGGGTCCGGGGCCTTCAGGCCCATGTCCGCCCCGAGGTCGGCCGCCGGCTGCGAGAGCTCGGCTTCGTCGAAGGCAACGTCGTGCGGTGCGTGCATCGGGCGCCTTTCGGAGGCCCGCGGGTGTACGCCGTCTCCGGAGCGGCTTTCGCGCTCGAGCCGGAGGTGGCGGCCCACGTGCTGCTGGGCGCGCCGGACAACGATGACCGCAGCCGCTGAGCGCGCTGACGTCCTCCTCGTCGGGAACCCCAATTCGGGAAAAAGCCTGCTCTTCAGCCGGCTCACCGGCCTCACCCAGCGGGTGGCCAACTATCCCGGGGTGACGGTGGAGATCCGCTCGGGCCACGCCGGGGGCCTCACCCTCCACGACTTCCCGGGCATCTACTCGCTGGAGCCGCTCACCCTCGACGAACGAGTGGCCATCGAGCGGCTGGATCGGGCCCTCCACGAGCCGGGCACCCGGGCCATCGTCTGCGTCCTGGATGCCACCCGGCTCGAGCGAAGCCTCTACCTCTTGCTGGAGCTGCTCCCCCGGGCTCGAGCCGTCCAGGTCCCGGTCATCGCCGCGGTGAACATCCTCGACGAGGTGGTGGGGAAGGGGTCGCGCATCGACGTCGACGGGCTCTCCGGTGCGCTCGGCTGCCCCTTCATCGGCGTCTCCGCCAAGACTGGCCAAGGCGTGGACCGCCTTCGGGCGACGCTCCTGCACCCCGACAAGGGGCCTCCCCCCGTTGTCCCCTCCGCCGAGCGCGGCTCCATCGAGGACCGCAAGCTGCTGGCGCGGCGACTGGCCCGCGCCTACGGCCCGGTGGGGGACGTCCTGCTCAAGAGCCAGGAGCGTCTGGACCGGGTGTTCCTCTCCACCTCCTTCGGACTTCCAGTCTTCGCCCTGGTCATGGCGGTGCTCTTCCAGGCCATCTTCACTTGGGCCGCGCCGCTGATGGCCGCCGTCCGGGCCGGGATCGCCGCCAGCGGGGCCTGGGTGGGAGGACTTCTGCCCGCCGGCGTGCTCCACGACTTCGTCCAGGACGGCCTCTTCGCCGGAGTCGGAGCCTTCCTCACCTTCGTCCCCCAGATCTTCATCCTCTTCCTCATCATCGGGGCGCTGGAGGATTCCGGGTACCTGGCGCGCGCGGCCGTCATCCTGCACCGACCGCTGGGCTGGTTCGGGTTGTCCGGCCGGAGCTTCCTGCCGCTGCTGTCCGGCCATGCCTGCGCCATCCCGGCGATGATGTCGGCGCGGACCATCGAGTCGCCCCGCCGGCGGCTCCTCACCGTGCTAGTCATTCCTTTCACCTCTTGCTCGGCCCGCTTGCCCATCTATGCGCTGCTCATCGGAGGCTTCATCCCGGCGCGCACGGTGCTCGGCGGATTGCTCGGCTTGCAGGGAGTGGTGTTCGCCGGCATCTACGCCTTCGGCATCATCATGGCCTTGCTCGCGGCGGCGGTTCTCGACCGCCTCACCCGCAAGCGTCTTCCGCAGCTGTCCGATGCCCCGTTCCTGGTCGAGCTCCCGCCCTACCGACTTCCCAGTGTGAAGCCCATCCTGATCGCCGCGACCTCGCGGTCGTGGAGCTTCGTCCAGCGGGCTGCTCCGGTCATCTTCACCGTGGTGGTGGTGGTCTGGGTGCTCGGCTACTTCCCCAGGGGAGCCGGCCACCTCGACCAGTCCTTCCTGGCCACGCTGGGTCGAGTCTTTGCCCCCCTCTTCCACCCCATGGGTGCTGACTGGAAGGTGACGGTGGGCATCGCCACCTCGTTCGTGGCCCGCGAGACGTTCGTGGGGACGATGGGCACGCTCAACGGGCTGGAGGACGCGGGCACCAAGCTCACCGCGCTCTCCACCCAGCTTCAGCTCGGCGGCATGGGACTGGCCGCGGCGCTGGCCCTGATCGTCTTCTACTCCCTGTCGCTCCAGTGCGCCGCGACTCTGGCGGTGATGCGGAAGGAGACCGGAACGGTCCGCGCGCCGATTCTGGCCTTCGTGTCGATGACCACCCTGGCGTACCTCGGCGCAGTGTTCACCTACCAGGTGGCGCGCGCCCTGGGCGCTGCCTGACCCTGGGGGAGATGCCCGGTCCAAATCCAGGCCGAGCGGCTACTCCTTCAGAAACCGCGTCACCGGCACCGGCTGATCCGTGACTTCAGTGCGCTTGTGGTGCTCGCCGGGGAGCTTGAGCGGGACCAGTCCCTCGCCGATGCGGGTGTGGGCCTCGCGATGCTGATGCGCCGGCTCCCCGGATCCGGTGCGCTTGAACCACGGGTCCGAGGGATGGCTCACCGCCGGGCCCTGGAGGAGCTTGGGGATGTCCCAGACGAACCCCGAGCGGGTGTACTCCGCCGGCGCGTGGGTGCCCGTGTCCATGCGGATGGCGTCCTTGGGGCAAGCATCCACGCAGAGACCGCAGACGATGCAGCGCAGCTCGTCGATGACGAACTGGGTCGGGTACTTCTCGATCACTCGGCTATCGCTGGCCGGGTCGGTGGTCTCGTACTCACCGGCCTCGATGTAGATGCACTGCGCGGGGCAGATGGTGGCGCACATGTAGCAAGCCACGCAGCGGGGCTTGCCGTCCTCGCGGGGAACGAGCCGGTGTAGGCCGCGGTACCCCGGGGGATAGGGAGTCTTCTCTTCGGGGTAGGAGACGGTGGTGACGAGGTTCTCGCCGACGCGGTCCTGAACTTGGGGATTGGTGTCCCGCGGGTTGAAGAGGTTCTTCAGGAAGTGCCGGGTGGTGATGGCCAGGCCGCGGAGCAGCTCGGGGAGGAAGAGCCGCTCGCGAAGATCGGTCGTTGGATTCTTGCTCGCCTGGTAGGCCATGAGGTTCCGAGTCCCGCCTGTCGTCTAATGGTGAGTGGATGCCGCCGCTCCCGGGAGATCCGCGGGGCCGTGAGCGTGTGCATCAGCCGAGGGAGCGTGGGCCCCACCGGCATGTGCGGCGGCGGGTTCATCCCGGCGGCGGAGGGTCAGGGCCAGCACGAAGCCAATCTCGACGAACCCCACAATGGCCAGCCACTTGAGCGACGGGTCGAGCAGTACCAGCGCCGCGGTGAGGAAGACATTGGTCAGACCCACCGGCAAGAGAATCTTCCAGCCCAGCGACTGGATCTGGTCGTACCGGAACCGGGGGAAGGTCCAGCGGATGGCCAGTTGCACGTAGCAGAGCACCAGGACCTTCACCCAGAAGATGGTGGCGTAGATGGTCCCCAGCAGCCACCCCCATTCGGGTCTTCGGAAGAACGCCGAGCCGGCGAGGGCCGCGTCACCAGCGAAGCCGATGTGCCAGCCTCCCAGGAAGATGGCGGTGGTGATGGCGGAGAGGACCACCACCTCGATGAACTCGGAGATCATGAACGTTCCGAATTTCATTCCCGAGTACTCGACGAAGTAGCCGATGATCTCGCTCTCGCCTTCGGGCACGTCGAACGGGGCTCGCTTGGTCTCGGCGAAGGCGGCGGCGAAGAAGCACACGAAGCCGACCGGCTGGAGGAAGATGCCCCAGGCCGGGATGCCCACGTCCAGATTGCCGAGCCAGTCCAGCCTCGCGCCCCACAGATGCTGCGCCTGACCGGTCCCGATCCCGCTCGGGCCCACGGTGCCGATGAGCTCGGGGAGACGGACGGTGGTGAAGACCAACATCATCCCCACCAGCCCCAGACCCAGCGCCACCTCGTAGGAGATCATCTGGGAGGAGGCGCGGACACCACCCAGCAGGGCGAATTTGTTGTTGCTGCTCCAGCCCGCTAGCGAGGTGCCGTACACCGCCAAGGAGGCGATGGCGAACACCCAGAGCAGACCGAAGTCGGGATTGGCGATCTGCAAACCAACGGTGTGACCGAAGACGTTCACCCGTGGGCCGGCCGGGACCACGGCGAAGAGCGCCAGCACCGGGGCGAAGGCCAGGATGGGGCTCAGGTTGAAGAGCAGCGGATCGGCAGCCTTGGGCCGGACATCCTCCTTGGTCAGCATCTTGAGCGCGTCGGTGGCGACGTGGGGCAGCCCGCCCAGCGCGCTGTGACGTATTCCGGGCAGCCCGATCCGGGCACGGTTCGGACCGACACGGTCCTGGATCATCGCGCTCCACTTGCGCTCGGCCAGGGTGAGGACCGTGGCGATGATCATCACGAAGCCGAAGAGGAGGATGAGGAAGTTGCTCAGCCAGGCCCAGCCGCTCCCCAGCCAGGTTTCCAGCAGCCCGCCCAGCGCATAGGCCGCTGCGGAGACGACGAAGATCGTCCCGATGATGAATCCGATGGCAGTCCAGATGAGGAGGGTCTTCTTCATGGCCGTTCCTCAGATGCCCCGCACCCGGGGCGCTCCGAATTCCCGGTGGCCGGGGGGGCGGCCATCGGCGCCGGTGGGGATGGGGTTCAAGCCCCGGGCGATCTTGAGCGGTGGCGCGGCCGCCTCCCAGTCGAAGGGGGCCAGCTCGATCACCTTGGGCGCCCACTCGCGAAACACCTCGCCAGCACTGCTCTGCGTCCAGGGAAAGCCGAAGTCCTGGGCCAGGGCCACCGCCCAGGCCCAGTGCGGCTTCACATCGGCCCGTCCGGGATAGGCTCGGCGGAAGCGCTGGGTGACGCCATCCAGGTTGGTGAAGGTGCCTTCGTCCTCCACCTGCACCGCCGCC
>JBKOYI010000032.1:0-19619 GCA_046725335.1 Myxococcota bacterium
GCCGCTGGCCAGCTTCCGGACCCCCGCCTCGCGCAGGGTGCGCATCCCGGCCGCGCGGGCAAGTTGAACCAGCTCGGGGGTGTTGGCCCCGGCAGCGATGGCTTCTCGGATCTTCGGCGTGACGGGCATGATCTCGAAGACACCGGTCCGACCGTAGAAGCCGGTGCCCCGGCAGTGCACGCAGCCTGCGCCCTGGAGAATCTGGACTCCCCCCTGGAGCAGCGGCAGCGGCGCTCCGAGGGCCAGCATCTCATCCTGGGTGAGCGCGGTTTCAGCGGCGCAACGGGTGCACACCCGGCGCAGCAGACGCTGGGCCATCACTCCCAGCAGGCAGCTGGATAAGAGAAATGGCGGTACCCCGAGATCCTTCATCCGGCTCACCGCCCCCACCGCATCGTTGGTGTGGAGCGTGGAGAGCACCAGGTGGCCGGTCAGGGCCGCCTGAATGGCGTTCTCCGCCGTCTCCGGGTCGCGGATCTCGCCGACCATGATCACGTCCGGATCCTGACGAAGGATGTGGCGGAGGGCGTTGGCGAAGTCCAGGTCCACCTTGGGCTGCACCTGAACCTGGTTGAAGCCGTCCCACACCATCTCGATGGGGTCCTCGATGGTGGTGACGTTGACGTCCGGGCCGGCCAGCGCCTTCAAGGCCGAGTAGAGGGTGGTGGTCTTGCCGCTGCCGGTGGGACCGGTGACCAGGATCAGCCCGTGGGGCTCGTCGATCCACGACTCGAAGACGTGTTTCTCGTCCTCGTCGAAGCCCAGCTGGGCGATGTCCTGCACCAGGGTCTCGGGATCGAAGATGCGGATGACCACCTTCTCCCCGAAGGCCGTCGGCAAGGTGGAGACACGGAGCTCGACCTCCCGTCCCTCGCGCTCGGTCTTGATCCGCCCATCCTGCGGCCGGCGCTTCTCCGAGATGTCCATGCGCGACAGGGTCTTCACCCGGGAGGCGATGGGCGGATGCACTCCGATGGGAAGGGTGTAGACCGGGTGAAGCACCCCATCGATGCGCAGACGCACCACGGTGGTGTCGCGCTTGGGTTCGACATGGATGTCCGAGGCTCGGTTGTCGAAGGCATAGCGGAGCAGATAGTCCACCGCCTGGACGATGGGCTTGTCCGAGGCGTCCAGCTCCTTGCTCCCGGACAGCGAGACCAGCTGCTCGAAGTTCTGGATTTGCGAGCCAGCGGGAGTGGCGAAGTCCGTCGCTGCCTGAGCGAGGGTCCGTTTGAAGCCGTAGATGTCGGCGATGGCCTTGAGGATGTCGGCCTTGGCGGAGAGCACCGGCTCGATGGGTTGACCGGCCAGCCGATGCAAATTCTCCAGCAGCTCGCGGTCGAAGGGGTTGGCCACTGCGACCACCAGCGCGCCGGCCTCGCTCCGCTCCAGCGGCAGGAGCACGTGCTTCTGCGCATACGGCTTGGACACCGTCCGGGTGGCCAGGGCCATGTCCAGCTTGAGCGGGTCGATCTTCCGGTAGCCCACCCCGGCGGCGACGGCGACGACCTCGCTCACCCGATCCTGATCGAGCAAGCGGCCGGCCGGTAGTGGCACCTGGAACGCGGCGACCACCTCGATGGGCGAGACGGTGTAGCGGGCCTCGTCCTTGTCCGCTCCCACTTGCTTCAGCACCCGGGCCCGGGCGGCCATCTCCTTGCTCCGGATGTCCTGCGCCTGGGTGGGGGTGAGGAGCTTGGCCTGCACCAGCGCCTGGAGCACGAAGCTGAGCGTGAAATCGGCGCTGGTGCGGGGGAGCGCGGCGGCCTGGGTCATGGGGCGGAGAGCTGGGAGTCTACCCCGCCATCGCCAGGACCACCGCTTCTACCCAGTCGGCAGGCGTCGGCTGGCGGGCCACGGCCGCTGCCGGCCACCCCCGCTCGCTCAGGGACGCGGCGGTCGTCGGGCCCACGGCGACCGCTCGCAGGACCGGAAGGAGTGCCCGAGCGCCCGGGAGCTCGAGAAAGGCCTCCACCGTCCGAGGCGAGCCGAAGAGCACACATTGCGGCGGCCGGGCACACACCTCGGCCCAACCCTCCGGGGACGAGGACGACCGCGAGCGATAGGCCGCGACACGGACCACCTCCACCCCGGCGTCCCGTAGCGCCTGCTCGAGCGCCCGGTTCCCCTCCTCGGCAGCGGGAAGGAGCACCGATTCACCGGGTTGCAGCCGCGGAAGGAGGGCCTGGCCCAGACCGGCGCCGGTCGACTCCCGGGCAATCAACGCGGGTTCCAGCCCCTGGGCCTTCAGGGCCGAAGCGGTGGCCGGACCGACCGCGGCCAGTTGCCGAGTGCGGAGGACCTCCAGTGTCCCGCCCGTGCGCGTCGCATCCACCAGTGCCGACACCGCTCGCTCACTCACGAATGCCACCCAGGCAAAGCGGCCCAAGAGCTCGGCGGCGGCCTGGAGCGGGCGCGGATCCGTCGGTGGCTCGAGTTCGAGCAAGGGCAACGTCACCACCTCGGCACCCTCGTCCTCGAGCAAGAAGCAAAGGGCCTGGCTCCGTTCGCGAGGGCGAGTCACCAGAACGCGGATCCCCTGCAAACGCCGAAGGCGATCGGGCTCAGCCCCCCGCAACCGTTCAGACACCGGAGCGCTCCCCGGCATGAGAGTCGAGGATGGCCCGGGCGCCCCGACGGAGCAGTTCGTCGGCCAGGTCCCGTCCCAGCGCGGCCGCCTCGTGCGCTAGGCCCCGCCGTTCGCCACGGATGACCTGGCTTCCGTCCGGAGCGCCCACCAGCCCGCGGAGCCACAGCCGGCCATCCTCGAGCTGGGCATGGGCAGCCAGCGGCACGGTGCAACCGCCCTCCAGGCGCTCCAGGAAGGCACGCTCGGCGTCCACGGCGGTGCGAGTGGGGCGGTGCTCGAGCGCCTGGCACTGGGCGCGGAGCGGGGAATCGGCGCGGCACTCCAGCGCCAGGGCGCCCTGCCCCACCGCGGGCAGGATGTGCTCGGGTGAAAGAATCTCCGTGACCCGCCACTCCAGCTCCAACCGGCGGAGGCCGGCCAGGGCGAGGATGGCTCCGGCCAGCCCGAGCTCTTCGAGCTTGCGCAGCCGGGTGCCCACGTTCCCACGCAAGGGCACCACTTCCAGGTCGGGCCGGAGCTCGCGCAGCTGGCAGGCACGGCGGAGGGAGGAGGTCCCCACCCGTGCCCCCCTCGGCAAGCCGTCGAACCGTTCACCGGAAGGGCTCACCCAGGCGTCACGGGGATCCTCGCGCTCCGGAACTGCTGCCAGCACCAGACCGGGGGGGAAGGTGCTGGTCACGTCCTTGAGACTGTGGACCGCCAGGTCGGCCCGGTCCTCGAGCAGGGCCTGCTCGATTTCCTTGACGAAGAGACCCTTGCCACCGATTCGCGACAGCGGGGCATCCAGCTGCCGATCTCCTTCCGTGGTCAGTTCCACCAGGGAGACCGAGGTGCCTGGCCATCGTCGCTGGAAGAGTCCCCCCACGTGCCGGGCCTGCCACAGGGCCAGCGGACTCCTGCGGGTGGCAATGCGCAGCGCAGGGGCAGGCATCAGCCCTCGCTGCCACCGGCCAAGCGCGCTGCATCGAGGCCGAACAGCTCGGCGGCGGCATCGGCCAGGTCGCTCTCCCCGGATTGAACCGCCCGCAGCTTGGCAGTGGGCTGATGGAGCATCTTGTTGACGATGGCGGCGGTCATGGCCTCGACGACGCGCGCCTGCTCGGCGCTGAGAGGCATGGGAAGGTTGGCCAGGGCCCGCTCCAGCTCGGCCCGACGGATCTGCTCGGCCCGGGCGCGCAGCTGAGCCAGGACTGGCACCTGGTCGCGGACCGCCCGCTGACGGATGTAGGCGGCCACTTCCTCGGCGACCAGCACCTCGGCACGGGCGGCGGCGGCCTGACGGGCGGCGCCGTTCTCGTCGACCACCTTCTGGATGTCGTCCACGTCATAGGCGTAGACGCCGTCGAGCGTCTGGACCTGCGGATCGATGTCGCGGGGGACGGCCAGATCGATCAAGAGAAGGGGCCGGTGCCGGCGGGGCTTGAGCGTTGCCCCCACCTGCTCGCGGGTGATGACCGGCCGGGGCGAAGCGGCGGAGCAGACCACCACGTCTGCCAGGACCAGGCTTTCGTCCAGCGGCTCGAAGGCCACCGCCGTTCCGCCGACGATTCGGGCCAAAGCCTCGGCACGTTCGAAGGTACGGTTGGCCACCAGCACCCGGGAGGCCCCGGCGGAGACCAGGTGTCGACCGGCCACCTCCCCCATCTCCCCGGCGCCGACCAGGAGGACCGTCTTTCCGTGAAGCCCGTCGAAGATGTGTCGGGCCAGCTCCACCGCCGCCGCGGCCATGGACGTCGCTGCCCGACCCACCTCGGTCTCCGTCCGGACACGCTTGGCACTCCGGAAGGCGGCCGCACAGATGCGAGTCAGCTCCCCGCGGGCGGCGCCGAGGCGCTGGGCCTCCTCGAACGCGTCCTTCACCTGTCCGAGGATCTGCGGCTCCCCCACCACCATCGAATCGAGGCTGGCCGCGACCCGGAACAGGTGCATCAGCGCAGCTTCCCCTTGGTGCAGGTAGAGGTGCGGCCCGAGGTCTTGCCCGGCCGACTCCAGCAATGCCGCCCGGGCCCGCTCGGGCGCTTCGGCTCCCCCGGACACGAGGTACAGCTCCACCCGGTTGCAGGTGGAGAGGAGCAGGGCCTCGGAGGGGGCCTGGGCCACCGACTGGAGCAAGGCCATCTGCTGCTGGTCGGGCAAGGCCAGGCGCTCGCGGACGTCGATGGGAGCGGTGTGGTGCGATAGTCCGACACAGACCAGGGGCGGGGTCATCGGCTCACCCAGGGGCCGTAGCGGGTCACGAAGGAGACGACCAGCACGCCGAAGCCGGCCATGGTCAGCAAGGCCACCCGGCGGCCCCGCCACCCGGCGAAGGTGCGGGCCTGGAGCAGCACCCCGAAGGCAATCCAGGCCACCACGATGGCCAGCTGTGCCGGATCCCACCGGTCCGCCGGCCGCAGTCGGGCCGCCACCCAGGCTCCGGTGAGCAAGGTCAGTGACAAGGCAATGAAGCCCCAGGCCACCAGCCTCTTGTTCAGATCATCGAGGAGCTCGAGCGAGGGGACCTTGCGGAAAAAGGTCCCGAAGCGCTTCCCCTTCACCGCATGCTCGGCCAGGAGGTAGACGCCAGCCACGGCAGTGGCGACCCCGAACACGGCCAGCCCCGCCAGCGCCACTGCGATGTGCACGGGCAGCAGTGGCTGGCGGAGCGGATTTGCCAGGTCGGCGCTATGCGGGCCGATGTACAGCGAGGGGATGAGCACCGCGACCGCTGCCGGTGAGAGGAAGGCGCCCAGCACCGGAGCCCGGGTGCGCAAGTCGACCGCCAGGAACACCGCCACCAGAAGGAAGGCCAGCAGGCTGGCCACCTCGCCGAATCCCTTCGGCATCCAGTGCTGACCTTGCAGGAGAATGGCCAGGCCGACCCCGTGGAGGACCCATCCGGCGAGGGTCAGCCCCCGGGCCAACCAGCCCAGCCCTTTCCACCGTTGCGCCAGCAGCGCCAGATAGGCCAAGGCCCCGAACGCGTAGGCGTGAAAAGCAAGGGCGAAGCAGAGGCGAGGCATCGGGCTACAACTTGTTGAGGAGGAATTCGGCCAAGAGATCCGTCTCGGCGGGTTGGGGCATGGCGGCAGCGTCCGGGACCTGGACCACATAGCCGCTGACGACGTCGTAAGCACTGTCGCCGGCGACCACCGAGTCAGCCAGTCGCTCGGCCCCGATGGCCTGGAGCTGGGCATCGGTCCGCACCTTGCGGAGCAGGGCGTGCTCATCCACACCTGTGACCAGCGCCGTCACATGCACCGCTGGCACAACCGGATAGCGGGTCGGATCCCGGGCCAGCAGCAGGGCATGGTCATGGACGTCGGCCTTGTCGGAGGCGGCCCATTCCTCGAGGGTGTGCTGGGGAAGGAAAAGCTTCATGCTGACGGCACCTTACCATCCGGAAGCGTGCACGGCCGGACCGTCCCCGGTACATAGTCCACCCCGGGGGAGCCGGAACGACCTCCTCGGGATCGGGCGTCAGCCTGCGATGTCATGCAGGCGGGCCGAGGCTGGTTTATTAGGAGGAACCATGGCTGGGCAGGATACGGTGAATGTCTCTGATGGCGACTTCAAGGCGACGGTCCTGGAGTCGCAGGAGCCGGTGCTGGTGGATTTCTGGGCGCCTTGGTGCGGGCCGTGCAAGGCCATCGCTCCTGCGCTGGAGGACCTGGCGACCCGGTACAAGGGCAAGGTGAAGGTGGCCAAGCTCAACGTGGACGACAACCAGCAGACGGCGCAGAGCTACGGCATTCGCGGCATCCCCACCATGCTCATCTTCAAGGGCGGGCAGGTCGTGGAGCAGATCGTCGGTGCGGTGCCCAAGAGCCGCCTCGAAGAGAGCTTCAAGAAGCTGGGTTGAGTTCTATTTGGCGCCCGTCCCGACGCGCCAGGGGTCGTCGGGAGACGTCACCTTCAGCAGCTCCCAGGCCGCCAGCGCGTCCACCACCCGGTCCAGCTCCGAGCTGAGGGAGCGGGCCCGGGCCGAGGCCAGGTAAGTCTCGGCGAACTTCCTGAGCTGCTCTCCCAGGAAGAGTCGGGCCAGCGTCACCTCGGTCTGCCGGAAGAACTCCAGGAAGCGGATGCCCAGGCCGGTCCGGCCGGTGCGGTCCTCCTCGGTCTCGACGCGGAGGATCTCTGCCCGGGCTTCCACTGCCGGGCCGGTGGGCTCGACCTGGAAGCGCACGGCCAGCTCCGTCCCGACCGGGAGAAAGAAGCTACTGCGCAGAAAGGCCCCGCTGACGCTGACGTTGGTCGAGACGAGAGTGGCCGAGAAGCGACGGTCGTCCCCCTCCCCGATCCACAGGCCGAAGGGAACCACCAGCTTGGCCCGGGGAAAGGCCCGGTGCTCTGGCCCGTCGTCCGTGGTGTCCAGCTCGATGCGGGTTCCGACCAGATCCGCCCGCTGAAGCGCGGTACTCAATCCCTCTCGCGCTGCCGGTCCCGGTGTGGTGACGACCGACCGACTCCGCGTCGCATTCGATTTGGCCATGGTGTCGTTCCGGCTTTCATATCACCATGCCCCCTCGGGGAACCCATTTCCCAGGGACTCATATGCTCGGCAATCTCCTAAAGCCGGAGTTCGAGGAGCTCATCCGCGCTAAGGACTACGCGTCGCTCCGCGAAGCCTTCGCGGAGATGGATCCGCCGGACATCGCAGAGGTCATCGAGGACCTCCCGCCCGAGGACAGCGGAATCATCTTCCGTATCCTCCCCCGCGACACGGCCACCGACGTCTTCGAGTACCTCCCGGTCGATCAGCAGACCGAGGTGGTGGACACGCTGGGCACCGAGCAGCTGGTGGGACTGCTCAACGGGATGGAGCCGGACGACCGGACGCGCCTCCTCGAGGAGCTGCCGGCGGAAGTGACCAAACGAGCATTGAGCACGCTCAACCCCGAGCAGCTAAAGGTGGCCCGGCAACTGCTGGGCTATCCCGAGGGTAGCGCTGGCCGGTTCATGACCCCCAAGTACCTGGCGGTCCGGCCGGATTGGACCGCCCAGCAGGCGCTCGACTACATCCGCCAGCACGGGAAGGACATCGAGACCCTGAACGTCATCTACCTCACCGATGACAAGGGCATCCTGCTCGATGACATCCGGCTGGCGGAGCTGGTGCTGGCCAAGCCGGAGACCAAGGTCAGCGCGTTGAGCGACCGGACGTTGGTGAGTATCCCGGCGACCGCGAGCCGGGACGAGGTGGTGGCCACCTTCGAGAAGTACGACCGGGTGGCCTTGCCGGTGACGGATTCGCGCGGCGCCCTGGTGGGGATGATCACCATCGACGACGTCCTCGACGCGGCGGAACGGAAGGCCACCGAGGACATCCAGGGACTCGGCGGCGTGGAGGCTCTCGACGCGCCCTACTTCGACGTGAGCATTGGTTCGATGATCAGGAAGCGGGGAGGCTGGTTGAGCGCGCTGTTCCTCGGCGAGATGCTGACTGCCACGGCGATGAGCGCCTTCGAGAGCGAGATCGACAAGGCAGTGGTGTTGTCACTCTTCCTGCCGCTGATCATCTCCTCGGGCGGCAATTCCGGCTCGCAGGCCACCTCGATCATCATCCGCTCGCTGGCGCTGCGCGAAGTGGTGCTCAGGCAGTGGTGGCGGGTGGCGAGTCGCGAGCTGGCTTCGGGGCTGTCTCTGGGGCTGCTCCTGGGGACCATCGGCTTTCTGCGCATCTTCATCTGGGCCAGGGTGTTTCACCTTTACGGCGAGCACTACACGTTGGTGGCCATCACCGTGGGGCTGAGTCTGATCGGGGTGGTACTCTACGGAAATCTGGTGGGGTCGATGCTGCCGTTCTTGCTGAGACGGCTGGGATTCGATCCGGCCAAGGCCTCGGCTCCCTTCGTGGCCACGCTGGTCGACGTGAGCGGACTCATCATCTACTTCACCGTGGCCAGCCTCATCCTCCGTGGGACGCTGCTGTAATTCGACAGAGCCTCACCCAGGGATTGGCCCGGGTCAGAACATGTGCCGGCGCATGGCGATGCTGGCCAGCAGCCCCAGCGAGAGCATCACGCTCAGCATCGAGGAGCCACCGTAGCTCATGAGCGGCAGGGTGATTCCGGTGACCGGCAAGAGCCCGACCACCATCCCGATGTTCTCGAACACCTGCCAGAACATCATCGCCGCCACCCCAACGGCCACGAAGGCACCGAAACGGTCGCGCGCCAGCATGGCCACCCCCAGGGCGAAGGCAAAAATCAGCCCGTAGAGCCCGAGGAGCAGCATGCAGGCCAGGAATCCGTGCTCCTCGGCCCAGACCGAGAAGATGAAGTCGGTGTGCTGCTCGGGCAGGAAAAAGAGCCCCGTCTGCGTCCCCTGCATCCAGCCCTTGCCGACCAGGCCACCCGAGCCGACGGCGATCTTCGACTGCGCGGCGTGGTAGCCCGAGCCCTTGAGGTCGGAGTCTGGTGAGAGCCAACCGGCGATTCGCTGGCTCTGGTGACGCTTGAGCGCCTGGCGGATGACCGTGCCATGGCCGTCGGCCGGGTCGCGAACGTAGTCGTTCCAGATGATCCCCCCGATGGCCAGCACCGCTGCCAACCCCACCCCGAGCAGCGAGGGCCGGAGCCGGGCGAAGACGAGAATCGTCGCCGCGGTCAAGAGGATCATCATGGTGTTCCCCAGGTCGGGAAGCACCAGCGCCGCCGCCGCCAGCGCCAGGAGCAGGGGCTTCCACAACCGGAGCAACCCGTAGGGACGCTCGCCCTCCCGGTAGTCGTCGTGGAAGAAGCGGGCCAGCGCGATGATCAGCGCCACCTTCATGAATTCGGCCGGCTCGATCCGCAGCGGGCCGAGGGCAAACCAGCTGGCCTCACCCTTGGCTCGATGCCCGACGAACCGCAGCCCCGCCAGGGCCAGCGCGTTCAGTCCGTAGATCGACCAGGCCATCCGCTGCACGAAGCGGTAGTCGATGAGACAGACCCCCACCCCGGCCAGCACGCCCACTCCGAGGTTGAGCAGCTGCCGCGCCCACAGAGGGGTGTGCGGCGGCCGCGAGGCCGAGGCCAGGTTCCAGATGCCCAGCAGGGCGATGGCCAGCGTCACCGCCACCAGGCCCCAGGGAATCTTCACCACCATCCGGCGCTCGATGCGCAAGAGCATCAGGGAGAACCCGCAGCCGGACGCTGGGCCACCGGCAGCACCGGAGATGGAGGAGGCACCTGCTCCTCCTCCAGGGGCGGAACGAGCCGAGCCGGCGGAGGCGGCGGCGGAGGCGCCGGTCGCACCGGCATCACCGGGAGGGCGGTAGAGGCGGCGATGGTGGCGTTGGCATCCTCGCGCTTCAGCTCGAAGTACTTCTTGATGATGGCCTGGGCGGTCGGTGCGGCGTCGAGCGCGCCGTGGCCCCCGTGCTCGTTGAGGACCACCACCGCAATCTCCGGGTCTTCGGCAGGAGCAAAGGCAGCAAACCAGGCGTGGTCGCGCTGCCAGAAGGGCATCGCCGCTTCCTTGAGCCGAGTCTTCCCGAGCGCCACGACCTGAGCCGTCCCGGTCTTCCCGGCGAACTTCACGTCGGGAAGGCGCACCCTGTAGCCGGTTCCTCCGGGCTCGTTCACCACCGCGGTCAAGGCATCCACCACCACTTGATGAACTTCCGGCTCGATGTCCAGCTCGCGGACCACCTGGGGCTGGAACTCCTGGAGCGTGCGTCCGTCGGGACTCTCCAGGCGGCGCACCAGCTGCGGCCGGTAAAGGTGCCCGCCGTTGGCAATCGTGGCGTAGACCATCGCCAGCTGCAGCGGGGTGACGTTGACGTCCCCCTGGCCGATCACGCTGTTCAAGGCCATTCCCTTGGTGTAGCCGCCGGGCGTGACCCGGTCGTGGTAGGCGCTGTCGGGGATGATGCCCGGCACCTCGGCGACGACCGCGATCCCGGTCGGTGCACCGAGCCCCAACCGCTTCGCTTGGTTGGCAATGGGGTCGAGGCCCAGGGTGTCGGCCGCCTTGTAGAACCAGGTGTCGCAGGACCACTGCAAAGCGTGCCGAGCATCCACCAGTCCGTGGCCGGCCGGCTTCCAGCACCTCCACATCCGCGGACCGAGGTGGTAGCCACCAGCGCAGCTGGCGGTGCTGTGGGGATTGAAGTTCCGGCTGCTCAGCGCGGCCAGCATGCTGACGGCCTTGAAGGTCGACCCGGGGCTGTACTGCTGCTGGGTGGGGCGGAAGATCATCGGCTGCAGAGGGTCCTTGCTCAGCGCCTGAAGCTGGGCCGGGGTCACCCGCCCGGTGAGGATGTTGGGATCGAACCCAGGCCGGGAGACCATGGCCAGGATGAATCCGCTGCGGGCATCCATCGCCACCACCGCGCCGGCCACGCCCGGAAAGGCCTTCTCGGCCTCGGCCTGCAGCCGCATGTCCAGACTGAGCACCACCGTCTCGCCTGGAGTGGGAGTGACGGTCGCCGCGCCGCGGATGAGGTCGCTCAACTCCTGGATGGTCTCCCCGCGGGCGTTCACCACCTCCTTACGGCTGCCATCGCTGCCTCGGAGGCGCCGCTCGAAGTAGCGCTCCACCCCACGCCGGCCGATGAAGTCACCCAGGGCGTACCCCTCGCCCTCGGCATTCAACCGATCCAGCTCCTCCTGGGTGATCTCGTTCATGTAGCCCACCACGTGGGCCAGCACGGTGCCGGTGCGGTAGTTGCGGTGGGGGACGGCCGGCCAGTCCACCCCGGGCAGCTCGAGCTTGTGGGCGTTGAGCGTGTCCAGCTCGTCCCGATTGAGGTCCAGCGCCACCGGGACCGGCTGGAAGGGGGCGGCCCGCTTCCCGGCTTTGAGGAGCTGTTCCACGTGCTGCCGCTGCGTCTCGTCCCAGCCCAGCCACCCGGCCAGCCGGGGGAGGACGTCGTCGCTGCACCGCTCGCAGAACGCTGGAGTGATGAAGACGTCGAAGGAAGGTCGGCTGTCGACCAGGATCTCCCCCCGCCGGTCCTTGATGATCCCCCGGTCGGCCTTGAGGCGGATCTCCTTGACGAAGTTGGCGACCGATTTGGCGGCGTACTCATCCCCGTGGGCGATCTGCAGCCGGTACAGCCGCCCGGCGAGAAGGAGCAGACCGCCGAGCATCACCAGCCCCAGCCAGAGGTAGCGGCTTTTCAAATCCTTTCCGGCGCTGGACTTGCCGAGAGTCATTTCAGGGAAGGAGGCCCGGCTGGCGTCGTTCGCGGCCGACTCCCAGCCTCTTCAGCAACGGGTGGAGAAGCAGCGCCGCCACACCGGTCAGCACCACTTCCAGGGGCAGCCCCGACAGCCCGGACAGGACGATCTGCTTGCTGCTGATGCCGGTGACCGCCCAGGCGAGGAACCCGTGAACCGCATCGGCCGCCATGGCAAAGAGGGCGAAAGCGATTCCCGAACGAACGTCCACCAGCGAGGCCGCCACTCGCCCCAGCAGAAACGTCACCACCGCCAAGAGCGTGTACAGCCCGGTGGGCCGGCCGGTCATCAAATCGAGGAGATAGCCGATGGCGTAGGAGGCCACCGCTCCCTCCAGCAGCCCGGCCCGCAGCGAGAGAAAGGCGACGATGGCCACGGTCACGTCAATGCGGGCCACGCTCAGCCCCAGGTACTTCACCACCACCGATTCCATGGCGAGGAAGAAGAGCGTCAGCAGCAGCGTGACCAGGAGCCTCACCGCCGGCCCTCGGTGCGGACCGGGAAGGGAGCCGCAGAGGGTTGAGGCGAGAGCACCACCACCTCTTCCAGCTTTGCGAAATTCACCGCCGGAAGGATGCCGGCGTTGAGGAACATGCCGCTGGCCTGCCGCTGCACGCCGGTCACCCGTCCCACCACCAGTCCCGGGGGGTAAACGCCATCCGTGCCGGAGGTCACCACCAGGTCCCCCTCCTCGAGGTCCTCCGAGCGGAGCAGGTACTCCAGCTTCAGCGCCTGATCGTCGCCGGCCCCGGAAACCCCCACCCGTGCTCGGGTGCGCTGGATCCGTCCACCGAGCCGCGAGTTGGGATCGACCACCACCAGCACGTCGGAGGCGCTGGCGGTGGAGCGCAACACCTGCCCCACCACCCCGTCGGCGGTCACCACCGCCTGGCCACGGCGCACCCCTTCTCCCTCGCCGCGATCGATCCGCAAGGTGAGCCGATTGGGATCGGGATTGATGCCCAGCACCCTGGCCGTGACCTTGGGTCCGGGGTTGGTCTCATCGAAGTGGAGCAACCGGCGCAGTCGGTCGTTCTCGGCCCGGGTCTCCGCCAGCCCCACGACCTCGGAATGCAGCCGCGTGTTGTCCTCGCGCAGGATCTCGTTCTGTCGCCGCACCGCTCGCAAGGAGACGTACCGGGACCAGGCACTGGAGAGGCCGTCCACCGCCGCGACCACCACCCGCTGCACCGGCGCCGTCGCCGCCAGCGCCACGCGATCCACGACATTGGGTTCGCGGATCTTCCGGCTGGACCCGAGGAACATCATCAGCGCGTGGGCGAAGATGAACGTGACCAGCAGCGGATCACGGTAGCGCTGGATGAGGGACGGCACGTGGTTGGGAGGTCCTTCTCAAGCTCCTGAACTGCTTGCATTTTCACCGTCCGTCCCCTAGACGGTCAAGGACGTAGCCCACGGTCGCCTGCCCTGCCTTTTGGGCGGGCCCGCCCCATCCCACGACGACGCTGATGAGCTCCGGTTTCGACGCCCGACGCTTTTTCTCCTATTTCTTCATCCTCGCCATCGCCCTGGTCTTCGTCCTCCAGTTCGGACCGGGGAGCCGTGGCTGCAGCGCTCCCCTGACTCCCACGGTGCGAGACGCGGCGGCCAAGGTCAACGGCAAGGAGATTCCCCTCGTTGACTTCCGCCGGGCCTACGCCACCCAGCTGGAAGCACTCCGGCAACGCGGTGGCGGCGACCTACCGGAGGCGCTGGCCCGACAGTTCGGCATCCCCGGCCGGGTGCTGGACCAGCTCATCACCTCCGAACTGGTGGAGCAGGCCGCTGACCGAGAAGGTGTGACGGTCTCCGACACCGAGCTACGCGATTTTCTGCGCAAGGACCCGAGCTTTCAGAAGGACGGGGCCTTCGACTACGCCACGTACTCCGAAGTCCTACAGAACTACCTCCGCAAGACGCCCACCGACTACGAGGCCGGGCTGCGACGGCGACTGGCGGCCGGGCGACTGATGGCGCTGGTGGGAGAGACCGCCGAGGTCTCCGACGACGAGCTGCGCTCGCGCTTCCTCCGCGAGGGGGACACCGTGGCGCTCTCCCTGGTCCGTTTCGATCCCGCCAGCTACGCCGACCGCATCCAGCAGCCCACCCCCGCCGAGCTGGCCGCCTGGGAAAAGGTCCACGGGGCCGACATCGCCGCCTACTACGAGCAGAACAAGCGCGAGTTCTCCAAGGGAGAACAGGCCCGGGCCCGCCACATCCTGGTTCGAGTGGCCCGAGGTGCCTCCGAGGCCGAGAAGACCGCCGCCCACGACAAGGCCGAGGCGCTGCGCAAGGAAATCCAGGGCGGCAAGAACTTTGCCGAGGTGGCCCGGGCCTCCTCCGATGACACCGGCAGCAAAGCCCAGGGGGGCGAGCTGGGGTGGAACGAGCGCAGCGCCTGGGTCCCGGCCTTCAGCCAGGCGGCCTTCAACCTCAAGATCGGGGAGATCTCCGAGCCGGTGCTCACCCCCTTCGGCTGGCACATCATCCAGGTGGAGGAGCGCAAGCCAGCCGAGGAGAAGCCCCTCGCTTCGGTGTCCCACGACATCGGCGCGATTCTCTTGAAGCGGGAGCGAGCCCGCGCCCTGGCCGAGGCAGACGCCAAGAAGGCCCTGGCAGCGCTGCAGAAGGGCACCGCCCTGGCCACCCAGTACCCGGCGAGGAAGGAAGAGGGGGACCAGGCCCAGGAGGTTGGTGAGAAGCCCCAGGCCATCGACACCGGAAACTTCGCCAGGACGGCCGGCTCCATTCCCCGGGTGGGGCCGGCGCCCGAGCTGCAACAGGCCGCGTTTTCGGCCGACCACCCTGGCGCCCTCCCGGCAGTCTACCGGGCGGGCGACGCATTCGTGGTGGCCTCGGTGACCGACCGGCAAAAGCCGGACGAGACCACTTTCCAGGCCAGAAAGGTCCAGCTACGCCAAGAGGCTCTGCGCCAGCGCCAGGACGAGGTCCGCGAGTCCTACGTGGCCGCGCTCCGGAAGCAGGCCAACATCATCCGCAACGAGTCGCTGGTGGCCCCGACGGAAGGCTGAGCCAGCCGAGGGGGCGATGCCCCGCGCACTGGCCGCACTGGGCGATGCCGCCGGAGAACGTGCCCGCTCAGCTGGCCGCGCCGGCCACCGCCAAACCATCTCTTCCCCGCGCCTTGACCAGATACATGGCTCGGTCGGCCGCTTCGATCAGCGCCACGCCCGCCGCCGCGTGCTCCGGGCAGGCGGCGATGCCCATGCTGGCGGTGATTCTCAAGTCCAGTCCGTCCGTGGCCTGGAAGCGGTGAGCGCGGAAACGGACCAGGAGGCGCTCGGTCATCGCCACCGCCCGGGGGATGTCTGCCTCCACCAGCAGGACCGCGAACTCGTCCCCGCCGAAGCGGAAGGCCGAGTCCACCGGACGGAGCTCCTCGCGCAGCAAGGTCCCCACCTCGCGCAGCACGGCACTTCCCACCAGGTGGCCATGGTTGTCGTTGACCTGCTTGAAATGGTCGAGGTCCAGAAAGAGGAGTGAGAGCGGGTGGCCGAGGCTCTTCGCTCGGGTGACCTCGGCATCCAGCTGCTTGCGCAAGGCTCGCATGTTTCCCAGGCCGGTGTGCTCGTCCACCAGGGTCAGCTCCTGGACCCGCTGGAAGTCGCGGGCATTCTGGATGGCGATGGCTGCGAAATCGGCGATGGCCATCACCGCCGCCAGATCCTCTTCTCCGAAACGTGGGTCTCCCTCGCCGTTGACCAGTTCGATCACTCCCAGGGCCCGGCCCCGGTAGACCAGGGGGACTGCCAGCACCGACCCGGTACGGAAATCGGTCATGGTGTCGAAGCGGGGCGAGAAGTCGGGCGCGCTGCGAACGTCGTCCACCAGCCGCGGTCGGCCGCTCCGGAAGGCGGTGCCAGCGATCCCCTCGCCCACCGAGATGCGCTCGGACTTCAAGCGGGTGGCCCCCACCCCCACGGCGATCTCGAAATAGAGGGTGTCGGTGGCGTCGTCATGGAGCAACAACGACCAGTTGGCTGGCCGCAGCAGCGAAGAGACCTTCTGCATCACCAGCGCCAGCACCTCCCGGGTCTCCAGGGTGGAGGTCAGGGCCTTGGCCAGCTCGTTCAGCGCCGCGAGCTGTTCCACGGTGCGCCGGAGCGCGGCGAGGAGTTCGGCGGCCGTCATGGGGCCAGGATGGCCGCCGGGGGTTGAGGGGTCAACGCTGCCGTTGGTCTGCTAGAGCACGGGTCCGCGATGCCCTCGCCTCCCCCACTGGTTCTCGCCTCCTCCAGCCTGCGGCGACGGGATCTCCTCCAGGCGCTGGGACTGGTGCTGACCATCGATCCGCCCCATGTGGATGAATCGCTGGAGCCTGGAGAGCGGCCTGAGGACTACGTGCTGCGCCTGGCCACTGCCAAGGCAGAAGCAGTCGCACCCCGGCATCCCGGTGCCTGGGTGCTGGGCGCCGACACCACGGTGGTTCTCGATGGGGAGGTTCTGGGAAAGCCCGAGACGCCCGAGGCGGCGCTTCGGATGTTGAGCACGCTGGAAGGGCGCGGCCACACGGTCCTCACCGCGGTGGCCCTGAGCGGGCGCAACCGCAGCGCCCGCCTCGTCGGCGCGGAGGTGACATTCGCCCGGGTCGGCCCGGAGGCCCTTCGCTGGTACGTCGGCACGGGCGAGCCGCTGGACAAGGCCGGCGCCTACGCCGTGCAGGGCCGCGGGGCTTTCCTGGTGGAGCGCATCACCGGAAGCCACTCCGCGGTGGTGGGCCTCCCTTTGGCGGAGACGCTCGCCCTGCTCGCCGAGGCCGGTTATCCGCTACCCTGGGAGAACCGATGACGGACATCGCCGCACGCTGGAAGGCGGTGCAGGCTCGCGTCGAGGAAGCCTGCCAGCGCGCCGGGCGGTCGGTCGGCTCGGTCGAAGTGGTGGCGGTGAGCAAGCTCCAGCCGCTGGAGGCCCTCCGGGCCGCCTACGCTGCCGGAGCGCGGGCCTTCGGCGAAAACTACGCCCAGGAGCTGCGTGACAAGTCCGCCGCCTTGGCCGACCTGCCCGGCATCCGCTGGCACGCCATCGGGCCCTTGCAGACCAACAAAGCGCGCTACGTCGCCCGATCGGCGCACGTCTTCCACGCCCTGGACCGGTCGGAGGTGGCGCTGGAGCTCTCGCGACGGCGCACCGGTCCGTCCCTACGCGTCTACATCGAGGTCAATGTGGCAGCTGAGCAGACCAAGAGCGGAATCGCGCCAGCCGCGCTCCCGGTCCTGATCGACACCGTGCGTTCGTTGCCTGGCCTGGAGCTGGTGGGGCTGATGGCCATGCCTCCACTCACCGCCGATCCCGAGGAGGTCCGTCCCCACTTTCGGACTCTGGCCAACCTGGCGCAGGCTCACGGCCTCGCCGGGCTCTCGATGGGCAGCACCCAGGACTACGCCGTGGCCATCGCCGAAGGGGCCACGGTGGTTCGGGTGGGAACGGCAATTTTCGGCGAGCGGCCGGTCGAGACACCTACAGCTCCTTGAGCCGCAGCCGCCCCTCGTCGGTGATCCGGACCTTGTACTCGGTCCCGCAGTAGTTACAGAGCGTCTCGTCACCGTCGCGCAACGGCAGGTCCACGGGATTGTTGGCGTTGCAGGTAGGGCAGTCGTAGTCGGTGTAGTCCCCCTGCCGACGCTCCTCGCGCAGGTCCTCTTCCTCGGCGTTCTTGTCGAAAGGCATGACCGGTCACAGCATGGCACTGAAGCGCCCTGTCGATCGCCCCCCTGCCAGAGGAGTTCGAGCCGCGGGTCGGGTTCGGGACTAGACTCTAGGGTGGAAGTCCTGGGAAGCCCGATGGTTGCTGCCACTCCCCTCCTACTCGCCGCCCTTGTCCTTTCCGCCCCCGCGGTCGATACCGCCGCGCCCGCCTTCGGTCCGGGCGAGCAGGTAACCTACCGGGTGAGCTGGCTGGGAATTGCCACCGGCTTCGGGCAGGTGACGGTCGGCGCCGAGCTGCCCGACCGTCCCGGCATATGGCCCATCGTGACCGTCGGGCGGAGCGATCTGCCCGTCTACCCGATGCGCGACAAGATCATCACCTACTGGGACCCGGTCTCCTCCCGCTCCCACGGACTGGACCTCTTCGCCGACGAGAACCACAAGCGGCGACGCCAGCGCATCGACTTCCATCCTGCTGCGGGGAAGGCCACCGTTCTGCGGCAGAAGGAAGGGGAGCCCATCGAGCAGAAGGAGATCGCCGTCCCTCCCGATGCCACCGATGTGGCCTCGGCGGTCTTCCTGCTGCGGACCCGCCGGCTGGCGGTGGGCGATGAGTTCACCTTCCCCATCTTCACCGGCGCCAAGGTCTTCGAAGGACGGGCCGTGGTCGAGGAGCGGGGGATGCTGGACACGCCGCTGGGACCAAAGTCAGTGGTGCGGGTGAGGCTCCAGACGAGCTTTTCCGGCAAGCTGCAGGCCCAGCGGGATCTGCGAATGTGGTTCACCGACGACGTCTCCCATGTTCCGGTTCGGATGGAGGCCGACTTCATCCTGGGCACGGTCGTCGTGGAGTGGACGGACTACAAGCCGGGCCGGGCCAGGACACCCTCCCACTTGGCCCAGGACGGATAGACGCTCTTCGGAGCGTGCTCGCCTTCGCCGTTTCACTGCTCTTCGCCGCGGCTGCGCCCCCGCGCCTGGTCCCGCTCTCTGCCCTGGTCAAGGTGAGGCCCGGCGCCCCGCTCCAGTCGCTCGAGGACGTGCGTCTGCGGGCGGCTCGAGGGGAGTGCGAGGCCTTCCAGGTCGCGGTGGCGCCCGATGCGGAGGTGACCGGAGCGGAACTACCTCCGCTGCACGGTCCAGGGAGCGCTTCGCTGGCGGCGAAGGTGTACCGCGAGGCGTTGCTGACCGTGACCCGGCCAAGCGGGGGAGGCGGGGCGACCGGGCTCTGGCCCGATCCCTTGTTGCCCGTCTCGCTCCGAAACGGGGGAACCAATCCCGCAGTCCTGCCTTCGTCCTCCGCTGCGGATCGGCCGGTGGTCTTCTACGTCGAGCTGTGCGTTCCCGGCACGGCACCCCCTGGCACTTACACCGGTCGCTTCCACGTCACCGCACGCGGGCAGCCCGAGGCCAGCCTCCCGGTCCGCCTGGTGGTGGCGCCGGTGCGGATCCCCGCCACTTCCAGCCTCCCCAATCTGTGGGGACTGGGGGTGTACATCCTGGTGCATGGTCATCACCTCCGGCGCGAGTCGCCCGAGGCGGTGACGCTGCTGCGTCAGTACGTCGCCACGCTGCTGGAGCACCGGCTGAGCGGCTACGGGCTGGGAATCGACCCCCTTCCCTCACACCTGGGGGCAGATGGGCAGCTGACCGTCGACTTTGGCCGTTTCGATGCCGAGATGTCGGCCGTCCTGGACGGGACTGCCCTGCCCTCGGGGGCTCGGGCCACCACCGTCGACCTCCGGGACGATCCCCGGCTCCCCCCGGACCAGCGACTGGCCTACCTGCGAGCATGGTCCGCGCACTTCCGGGCCCGGGGCTGGAGCGCGCTGCTCTACTACTACGCCAAGGACGAGCCGAAGCCGAAGGACGAGGCGCTGGTCCGGACCCAGTCGGCCTTGGCTCGGGCGGCCGGCGACCTTCCCGTCCTGGTGACCTCGTACCATCAGGAGCTGTGGGACGCCGCGGACATCGTCGCCCCTTCGGTTTCGTGCTTCTTCCCCCGCCCGGGGCTCGAGGTCTGTCGAGGTGCCGAGCCAGCTGCCCGCATTCGGGCCCGGCTCGGTCAGAGCAAGCGTCTCTTCTGGTACCAGAGCTGCATGATCCACGGATGCGACGGAGTGCCCCGGGATAGGCGCGGCGCGGCCTCTGTCGAAGGATGGGCTTCCTACATGGTGGACCACAGCGGACCGCGAAACCGGGCCATGGGTGTGCTG
>JBKOYI010000015.1:0-28269 GCA_046725335.1 Myxococcota bacterium
GCTGAAGCACGGCTCCCGTTTCGGAACGAAGCTGGAGGGCGGCCTCTGGTACGGCTCGGACCGGCTGGAGACCGCGCTGGCCGAGACCGCCTTTTACAAGCTGCTTTTCCTCGAGGGGCCGGAAAGAGAGCTGGGGGCCATCAAGCCGCGGCTGTCGGCCTTCCAGGCCTCGGTGGCAACGGCGCGGGGGGCGGATCTCTCCCGAGCGCCCTTCGCCCAGTTCCGGCCGCAGATTTCGGCCAAGGATGCCTACGCCCTCTCGCAGAGGCTGGGGAGCGAGATGCGCGCCGACGCAGTGGAGGCCTGCCGATATTTCTCGGCCAGGGACCGGGGCGAGGGGACCAACCTGGTCCTCTTCACTCCCAAGGCCTTCAGCAAGAAAACGCCCGGACCGCTGCAGACCTGGACCTGTTACGCCACCCGGGAATCCGTGGAGTTCAGACGAAGCGAGGTCCGGGGACCGCGGGTCCACCTCTTCTCCCGGGCCGACTTCCTGGTGCAGGGAAAGCTGCCGGCACCCGCGCCTTGATCTACCCGAACAGCTCCAGCTGCTTCACCGTCCCCAGCGGACGGGCCTCGAGTCCCGCCTGGCAGAGCGTCTTGGCCAGCTCCTCGGAAAATCCGTGGTGGGTCAAGACCTCGGAGGCGCCGGTGGCCCGGGCATACCGAACCAGCCCCGCCGAGTCTGCGTGGTCCGACAGTGGAAAGGCTTCGTCGGTGCCGTAGCGGCGGGCGGCTCCCGGGTCCAGCGCCCAGCCGGTGAGCACGGCGGTGCGCCGCGGCCAGGGACGGAGGATACGCCCGAACCGCCAGACATGGGGCGGAAAGACGCCCACTTCGCCGGGAAGCCAGGTCCCGTCGAAGCGGCGCACTGGACCCACCTCCACGCCCAGCGAGCGGTACACCTCGGCCACCGCGCACACCGAGGCATGGGCCACCACCGGATGGCCGGCGGCGGTCAACGCTCGGATGGCCTCTTGCCCCTTTCCCAGGCTGTACCCCAGGAGGATGGGGGTGGCGCGCTGCTCCAGCGCCCGCTGAACGAAGCGCTCGATGGCCGCGAACACTTCTTCCTTGGGGGGAAATCGATACCGCGGATGGCCGAAGGTGGACTCCAGCACCAGGGTGTCGCATTCGGCCACTTGAGCCGGCTCGGCGGTGGCCGACCCGGCGAGGTTGAGGTCCCCGCTGTAGACCACCCGCCGACCGTCGGAGCGGATGATCCGGAGCTGGGCCGAGCCGAGGATGTGGCCAGCCGGGAGCAGCTCCAAGGAGAGCGGACCCAGCTCGAAGGGGCGGTTGAAGGGAACGGGCAAGGACGAGGGCAAGGCCCCCAGCCGATGCGACATCAGCCGCAGCGTCGCTCGGGTGGCGATGACGCGCTCATGACGGGCGATGTGGTCGGCGTGGGCATGACTGACGAAGGCCAGCGGCGCCTTGCGATGGGCATCGAGCCACAGGGCCGTGCCCGACAGATGAAGACCTCCGCGCCGCAGCTCGACTGGCATGGAATGGCGGCAGTCTATAGCGGGAGGGGCCGACGCCGGAGCCACAGCGCCCCGCCCAGCTCGGCAGCCACGATGCCCAGGACGATGAGGGCTCCACCGGTGAGCGCCCGGAACCCCAGCTGCTCCCGACCGAGGAGGACCGAGTAGAGCGCGGCGAAGACCGGCTCCAAGGCGAAGATCAGCGCCGCTCGCACGGCGGTGGTTCGAGCCTGGGCCCAGGTCTGGGCCAGCAGGCAACCGGCCGAGCTCAACAAGCCGGCGTAGAGGACCGCCGCCCACAGCGCCGGCCGGGGCTCGACGTGCGCAGGGACGAAGGGCAAGGCCACCAGGGCCAGGAGCACCACGGTCCACAACTGGACAGCCACCAAGGGCACCGGTGGGTAGGCCTGGGCCGCCGGCTCGAGGAGCACGATGTAGAAACCGAAGGCCACCGCGCAGAGCAGCGTCAGTCCGTCGCCGGCCGCGGTCGGGCCGTGCACTCCGGGCAGGCCTCCGGTGAGAAGCCACAGCCCGGCCACCGCCAGGACGACGCCCAGCAGTACTGGAGGGGTCGGCCAGCGCCGGAAGAGCAGCACCGCGATGAAGGGGACCAGCAAGACGCTCAGGCCAGTGAGAAAGCCGCTCCGCGAGGGGGTGGTGAACTGCAGCCCGGCGGTTTGGGTGATGAAGCCCGCGAAGAGCAGCGCCCCCAGCAAGATGCCTGGCCGCCACAGCCGTCGGTTGGCCAGCCCACGGGGATCGACCAGGGTGAGCGCCAGCGCTCCCACCGTGAAGCGCAGTGCCAGAAAGCTGAACGGGTCGGCCAGTCGGACAGCGTCGTGGACCACCACGAAGCTCGCGCCCCAGACGGCGGTGGTGAGCACCAAGACCAGGTCGGCCAAGGCCGCTTGCCGATTCGCGGGCCTCACGGCACGAAGAAGAAGGTGACGGCGAGAATGGCGTAGACGGCCAGCAGCATCGCCCCCTCCATCCAGTTGGTCTCCCCGTCCAGGGACACCAGGGTGGTGGCTCCCACCGCCAGGGCCAGCGACAGCACCTCCAGATGGCTGAACTCCAGGGTGATGGCGTGGCCGAGGGGCGCAGAGAGGAAGACCAGCACCGGGGCGACGAAGAGAGCGATCTGCTTGCTGCTCTCGAAGCAGATGGAGATGCCCACCTCCATTCGATTTTCCAGCGCCATGAGCACTGCAGTGCTGTGCTCGGCGGCGTTTCCGACTGTGGCGATCACCACCACGCCCACGAAAGTCGGGGTGAGTCCGACCGAGTGGATGGCTGTCTCCAGTGAGCCGACCAGCAGCTCGGAGACGACCACCGTGGCAGCGGTGGACACCAGCAACACCCCGATGGCCACCCGGGAGGACCAGGGGGGAGTCCGTTCCGCTTCGGCCTCCAGCTCGGCCTCCAGGGGGTCAACGGCCGAGAAGAGAGCGGCGTGGGTCCGCAGGGTGAACACGAGGCTCAGCGCGTAAAGGGAGATGAGGATCCCGGAGACGGTCAGGGAGAGCGGCCGAAGCAGTGGCGTCACCCGATCTCCCAAGGTGAGATGGAAGAGGTCAGGCACCACCAGCCCCACCAGCGCCAGATACATCAGCGCCGACCCGGAGAGCGCAGCGGTGGCATTGAAGCGCGGTCGATCGTGCTTGAGGCCGCCGGCCAGGGCAGTCGCCCCGAAGACCAGGAGGAGATTTCCGAGGATGCTCCCGGTGATGGAGGCCTTGACCACCGCCGTCTGCCCCGCTTGCAGGGCGGCGAGTCCAACGATGAGCTCGGCGGCGTTCCCGAAGGTGGCGTTGAGCAGCCCGCCGATGCCCGGACCCGAGCGTTGGGCCACCACTTCGGTGGCCACCCCGATCCACCGGGCCAGCGGAACGAGGGCCAGGGCAGCCAGGGCAAAGGTGACATTCGGGGCGTGAAGGAGGGCGGCCAAGGCAGCGGCCGGCACGAAGAGCAGCAGCCAGAGGAAGACCTGATCGATCCGGCTCATCCGGGGATGGGGCATGGGCTCGGCGATCACGGGGTTCGCCAGCGCTTCTCGCCCGACCTGCTTTGCGGATCAAGCGCCGCGGAAGCCATTGGCTCGCCCAGCCGGGCTCGGCCGCAGACGAGAAACTGGGACAGCGCATCAAGGCCTTCGTGGTTCTGAAGCCGGGGCAGGTCCCCTCTGAGTCGCTGGCCTTCGAGCTCCAGGAACACGTCAAGCGCACGACCGCCCCCTACAAGTACCCTCGGGAGATCGCCTTCGTGCTACGACCTGCCCAAGACCGTGAGCGGGAAGATCCGCCGGGTAGAGCTCCGCGAGAAGCGCTGAGGACATCTTGGAAATCCGCGACGCGGCCTACTTCAATCGGATCGGCGTCGGTCGGCTGCCCGGTCTGCTGGGCATCGTGGTGACCGCCATCGAGCGGGGCCAGATTCGCCTGGAGCTGCCAGTCCGAGCCGAGCTGCTCGCCCCCAATGGCTACCTCCACGCGGGTACCGTGGTCACCCTGGCCGATACCGGGGCGGGCTACGGGTGCACTGCCCTCCTCGACGAGGGTGAGACCTTCACCACCATCGAGCTGGCCTCGAATTTCCTCGGGACCGCACGCCAAGGCACCCTGGTGGCCGAGGGGCGGGCGCGTCACCTCGGCCGGACGACGCAGATCTGGGACGTGGAGGTGAGCGACCCGGCGCGGGGGAAGACGCTGGCGCTCTTTCGCTGTACCCAG
This sequence comes from Myxococcota bacterium, assembly GCA_046725335.1. Taxonomy (GTDB): domain Bacteria; phylum Myxococcota; class Myxococcia; order Myxococcales; family Myxococcaceae; genus RPRB01. The sequence goes on from JBKOYI010000015.1 coordinate 4,217, forward strand.
CTGATCTTGCGCCCGGGTCGCTGACCCGGCTCATCCTCCGGTTGGGGAGCGGGGCACAGCGATGGCTTCGACCTCGATCAGAATGTCGTTGCGGACCAAGCTCTTCACTTCGACCAGGGTGCTGGCCGGCCGAGGACCCGAGCCGAGGAACTGATCACGAACCTCACGAAAGATGGCCACCTGCGAGACGTCGCGGACGTACCAGTTCAGCTTGACGATGTCGGTCAAACTCGCGCCGGCACCCTCCAAGGCGGTCCTGAGGTTCCGAAAGACCTGCTCGGTCTGAGCCCGGACGTCCCCCGGCCCCACGAGATTCCCCTTCTCATCGAAGGCCACCTGTCCGGCCACGTAGATCGTCCGTCCAGCAGGCACGTCGACGACGTGGGTGTATCCCCGCCCGGGCGCCAGGCCTGTCGGGTTGACGAACTTGGGAGCTTGTACCGGAACACCTCCTGAGTGAGCGCAGGCAAACAGACCGCTTGAGGCCACAAGAGCGAGAATCCGTCGCATTCGACCTCCGAAGCAGCGTCGGCGAATCGAGCCGACGCGCCGGCTCAACTACTGGCCAGCCCAGGCCCTCGCCACCGCTACCAGCGACACACGGCAGCGACGGGGTACGGCTGGCGCCCGTCCGAGTCGTTTGCGCCGCAGGTGGCCGGCTTCAGGCGGCGAGCGCCCAGGACAGACGAGGTGTCTGACACCTCGGTGTCAAGCACACTTGATAGGACGACGATCAGGCGACCGCCGCCCAGCGCTCGAGGTCATCCACTTCGGCTCGGTGGACCCGTTTTTCGTCCTCCATCACCTCGAGATTCCCGATCACTTCCGAGAGCGTCAGGTAGAGCCGCGCGCCTTGCTGCGCTCCGAAGATGGCCTCGGAGAGCTCGAATGCGGTGCACGGGCCGTTTCCCAGCGCCGCGAGCAGCTTTTCCTGACGACGGCGATAGAGGCCGAACAACCGGTCGATGAGCGCCCGGTGCTCCTGGAATGGCGCCCCGTGGCCCGGCAAGACCCAGTCCACGTCGAGCGCCTGCACCCGGCGGATGCTCTCGAAGTAGTGGACCAGGGCCCGGCAGGTGGTCCGCTCGTCCCGTAGCTCGAGAAATGGGTTGGGAGAGGTCCGCGCCAGCACATGATCGTCCGCGAAGAGCAGCCGATGCTCGGCGTCCCACAGACACACCAGGCCGGGAGTGTGCCCCGGCAGGTGCATCACCTCGACCTGTACCCGGCCAAAATGAAATCTCTGGCCGTCGAGGAGCGGCCGCGCCCGGTGCGGATCCACCCGGCGGCTGAACTTTCCACTGTGGCGCCCCACGGCCGCCAGCCGCGGCAACTGCTCCTCCGGCGCACCCTGGCGGCGCAGAAAGGCCGCATACATCGGGGCCTGCAGGTCCCAGACGCTCTCGCCGACCACCTTTTCCAGGTCGCCCGGGTGGATCCACACCAGCGCCCCACTGGCCTCGGACAGCAGCTGGGCATTGCCGGCATGATCCACGTGGCCGTGGCTCACCAGAAGATGGGTGCACCGGGCGAGGTCCACTCCGGCGCTCGCCGCTCCCGACCGCAGCGCCGTCTGGCCCTCCGGCGTGCCGATGCCGGTGTCGAAGAAGGCCACCCCTCCCTGGGTCTCCTCGATGGCGTAGGCATTGACCGGCCCCCCCGCATCCACGAACGGCACGGGCATCACCAGCCGGTGAATGCCCAGCCCTTCTAGGACGGCGTCGCCAGTCACGTCACTTGGAGGCGTGGATGGCCGCGCGCAGCTCGGGGAGCACCTTGAACAGGTCGGCCACGATGCCGTAGTCGGCCACCTGGAAGATGGGTGCCTCGGGGTCCTTGTTGATGGCCACGATGACCTTGCTGCCCTTCATTCCCGCCAGGTGCTGGATGGCGCCGGAGATCCCGGCGGCGATGTAGAGCTTCGGGGCCACGACCTTGCCGGTCTGTCCGACCTGATAGTCGTTGGGCACCCAACCGGCATCGCAGACCGCTCGAGAGGCCCCCACCGCTGCACCCAGCTCGTCGGCCAGGGCCTCGATCTCCTTGAAATCGCCCTTCGTTCCACGGCCGCCGGAAACGACGATGCTGGCCTCAGTCAACTCCGGACGGGCGCTCTTCACTTCGTTGAAGCTCACGAAGGCGGTGGGGCTCTTTTCCACTTCCTCGGGAGCGGCGAAGGATTTCACTTCGGCCGTGCCGGAACCTGGCTCGGCGGCCGAGAATTCGGTAGCCCGGGCGCTGAAGACCTTCACCTTGGACTTGAGCGTCACCTCCGCGATGACGCTGCCGGCCCACATCGGTCGGGTGAAGGTGATGTCCGTTCCCGAACCGGAAAGGGCCATCACGTCGGAAGCCATGGCAGCCTTCAGGCGCGCCGCCACCCGGGGGAGCAAATCGCGCCCCTGGGCGGTGGCCGCTGCACCCACGAAATCTGCTCCGATGGAGGTGGCCAGCGCCGCCACCGCCGGGGCGAAGGCCTCGGCCAGGTAGTGGGCGAAGGCCGGCGAGGAGATGGTGTGGATGGCCTGTGCCCCGTAGGGCTTGAGCTGTTCCGCCAGCGGTCCCGGATCTGGCGCCAACACCGCCAGGTGCAGGGCCGCGCCCGCCTTGGCCGCCAGATCCTTGCCGGCAGCGATGCCGTGGAAGGTGGCCTTGCGCAGATGCCCGTCGGGCTGTGTCTCGGCGACGATGAGAACGGTCGACATGTCTTTCCTCAGATGACCTTGGCTTCGTTCTTCAGCTTGTTGAAGAGCTCCTGGACGTCGCCCACCTTCACCCCTGCTTTGCGGGGAGGGGGGGCCAAGAGCCGCTTCACCTGGACTTGAAGACCCGGGTCCACGCCCAGCGCGGCCGGGGTCAACTCCTCGATGGGCTTGTTCTTGGCCTTCATGATGCCGGGGAGCGAGGCATAGCGGGGGAGGTTGAGCCGCAGATCGGTGGTCACCACCGCTGGCAGGCTGCAGGAAAGCGTGACCAGGCCGCTGTCGACTTCGCGCACCACCTCGACCTTCTTGCCGTCGGCGGAGAGCTGGAGAGCGGGGGTCTTGGATTTCTCGGCCTCGCTCTCCAGTGAATCGAGCTTGGAGGCGAAGGTGGCCTGGCCCCAGCCGAGCCATTCGGCCAGGTACTGCCCGGTCTGGTTCTGGTCGTCGTCGATGCTCTGCTTGCCGAGGATGACCAGGTCTGGCTTCTCCCGCTCGACCACCGCTTTGAGAAGGCCCGCGGCCCCCATCGGGTCGAGCGGCCCCGAGTGATTCACCCACACCGCCCGGGTCGCGCCCATGGCCAGGGCATGCCGGAGCTGCTCCTGGACCTCCTTGGGCCCGATGGAGACGACCACCAGATCGCCGCCATGTTTGGCGACCAGGCGCAGCCCCTCTTCGACGGCGATCTCGTCGAAGGGGTTGATCTTGTATTTCAACCCTTCCTGCACGATGCCCGAGCCGTCGGCCTTCACCTTGATTTTGGACTCGGGGTCTTCGACCCGCTTGGCGGTCACCAGGATCTTCACGTCGGTCGACTCCTGAGGTTGCTAAGCGCTTGACGCAACGCGACAGCGAGTCTGATTGATTTACGCGTCAACCCGAAGGTCCGCAACCGGTTTCAGGACCGGCGCGAACTGGACAACGCCCGGCGCCAGGACTTGCCGTCGCGGAGACCGGCCAGGGAAGCCAGGAGGTCGGCGAAACGCTGTCCCTGCACCAGGATGTGGGCCCTCAGCCGTTGGGCGGTGAGCTCCGGCTCCCCGGCCAGAATCGCTTCCACGATGCCCTGGTGCTCGCTGAAGGAAGTGGGCATCCGGTCCCGCACCCGGAGCTGCAGCCGCCGGTAGGGGCTCAATCGTCGATGGAGCGCACTGGCCTGCTCCTCCAGGAAACCGTTGTGGCTGGCGGCATAGATGAGGTGATGGAACTTCTGGTTCTCCTGGTAGTACCAGTCGGCGTCCATCGCCTTGCGGGCGCGCTCGCAGGCGCGCAGCGACTCGATGAGCCGCTCCTGCTCGGTGGAAGACATTCTCCGGGCGGCCAGCCGACCGCACATCGCTTCCAGCTCGGCCATCACTTCGAACATCTCCACCAGATGGTGGGGCGTCATCTCCGCGACCACCGTGCCCCGACGCGGCGTCATCTCCACCATTCCCGCCGACGCCAGCTGAAAGAGGGCTTCGCGCAGCGGTGTTCGGGAGACCTCGAAGCGTTGGGCCAGCGCCGTCTCGTCGAGGCGCATCCCCGGTGGAAACCGTCCGGTGACGATTCCCTCCTCGATCAACTCCCGCACCCGTCCGGCCCGAGTGCTGGCGGTCCGCTTCATCGCTCGGTCGAAGAGACCGCAGAACCCTCGGAGCCTGCAAGCCTCGGGCGAACGAGGAAGCGCGCCGCGTCATGGCTTCGTCATTGCCGACAAAGTTGCGCGCCATGTATACACGCGGGCCCCGTCCGGATTGCGGTCGAGGTTGAGCCCCGGCGCGGAGGGCGGCCGTGGACACCGGCACAGGCTCGAGCAGCCAGGGTCCTCGACTCGCCGCGGGTGGGGACCCCACATTTCCTGCCGGGCCTCCGGCCACCGGATGGCGTATGTAGCGCTGACACTCTCGGGAGGGCGGACACATGAGGCGAGTCGGAATTCTGGCTGCACTCCTGGTCACGACGGGATTCGGGCTCCCCGCCCAGGCCCAGGACGAGCTGCGCATCGGCGCAGTGCTTCCGGTCACCGGCAAGGAGTCGAAGATCGGCGGGGCCTACAAGCAAGCCACCGAGCTTGCGGTCAAGGAAGTCAACGACGCCGGTGGACTCGAGGTGGGGGGCAAGAAGCTCAAGGTGGCGCTCTCCTTGCTCGACGACACCACCGACGCTTCCAAGAGCGCCCAGCTGTTGGAGCAGCTCATCACCCAGACCAAGGTCCACGCCCTCATCGGCGGCTATGGCTCCCATCTGGTCCAGGCACAATCGGTGGTCCCCGACCGCTACGGCACCCCCTACCTCTCCGGCGGGGCGGGGGCGACCAGCATCTACGGACGAAGCAAGTGGGTGTTCGGGACGCTGTCCCCGGTCGAGCACCTGGCCGAGACGCAGATGGCTTTCCTCGATGATCTGGTCAAGGCCAACAAGCTGAAGACCCCCCTGACCATCGCCCTGGTCACCGAGAACACCGAGCACGGCAACGACTACGCCAAAGGCGTGAACGACTTCGCCCGCACCCACCCAGGCTTCAAGGTGGTGCTCCAGGAAAAGTTCGAGCTGAACACGACCGACTACCGGCCACTGCTCCAGCGGGTGGCGGAGGCGAAGACCGATCTCTTCCTGGCCGACTCGCACCTGGAAGACTTCATCGCCATGCACCGGACCTACACCCAGATGGCGCTGCACCACCTGATGCTCACCCACGGGGCACGCGGCTCGGATGCGGCGGCCCGAAAGGCACTGGGACCGGCCACTGACTACATCTTCGCCAGCGGCTGGTGGTCGGAGCTGCTGCCCTACCCTCAGGTCAAGGCCTTCAACCAGCGGTACAAGGCCGCCACCGGAACCGATCCCCAGTGGTACCACGCGATGGGCTACGAGGCGACGCGGGCACTGCTCACTGCCATCTCCCGAGCCGGCTCACTGCAGCCGGAGAAGATCCGGGTCGCGCTGGCCTCGCTCAAGCTGGAGAACAGCATCGTTCCCGGCGGCACCCTGGTCTTCACCAAGACCGGCCAGGCCGATCTCCCCTTCGTGGTGACCCAGAACAAACCCGGGGGGAAGGTGGATCTGGTCTGGCCGAAGGATGCGCGCACGGGGGAGCCGGTGGCGCCCATCCCGAACAAGTGAACTGCTGATGGCGCAGACCACGCTGATGGGGCGGACCTAGGCAGCGCCGGTGCAGAAGCTCCTCGTCATCGTCCTCAATTCGCTCCTGGCGGCTGGCCTCTACGCCACCATGTCCTACGGGCTGGCCGTCATCTACGGGGTGATGCGCATCATCAACCTGGCCCATGCCGGGCTGATGATGCTCGCCGCCTACGCGACCTTCGCCCTCAACGATCGCTGGGGGATGGACCCCTTCCTCTCCATAGTGGTGGTGGCTCCGGTCTTCTTCCTGATCGGGGTGGGGTTGTACGAGACGCTGGTGCGTTGGTTGCCCAAGGGCACCGGCGGCCCCTCCATGCAGTCTCTGCTGCTCCTCTTCGGAGTGTGGCTGGTGCTGCAGAACCTGGCCTACGCCGTCTGGGGGGGCGACACCCAGTCCATCCTCACCCCCTACACCATGGAATCGGTGGGCCTGCTGGGCGGGCGCTTCGGGGTTCCGCAGATCCTGGTCTTTGCGGCCAGCGTCCTGTCCTTGGTGGCCCTCAATCTGGTGTTGAGACGCACCTACCTGGGCAAGGCCATCCGCGCCGTCACCCAGAACCGCGATGCGGCGATGCTCTCCGGAGTCCCGGCTGGCCGGATCTCCGCGGTGGCCTTCGGACTGGGGACGGCATTTGCCGCCATCGCCGGGAGCATGCTCAGCACCCTCTACGCCTTCACCCCCGACTTCGGACGGAGCTTCCTCCTCAAGGCCTTCTGCATCATCGTCCTGGGAGGGCTGGAGAGCTTCACCGGGGTGGCGCTGGGCGCCTTCGTCCTCGCCCTCATCGAGAACTTCGCCTCCGCCTACACCTCCATCCCCGTCTCCTTCCAGGACGCGATCAGCTTCACCCTGCTGGTGGTGGTGTTGGTGGCCGCCCCGGGCGGCATTCCTGGGCTGTGGCGGCTGCTGGACCGGCGAGTGGTGGCGCGATGACCGAGCCCGATCGACCCGCCGCAGGCGGCTCATCAGCGTGCCCTGGGAGTTCGGGTACTGAGCCCGATCGACCCGCCGCAGGCGGATCGCCAGGCGCCCCCCTGGTGCGGGGGGCAGCGCTGCTGCAGCGCCATCCCGCGCTTCCGGCGGGGCTGGTGTTTGCCGCGGCGCTGCTCCTGGCCCCCACCTTTGCCGAGCGGGGCACTCTCAACGACCTGTGGAACGTGGCCTTTGCGGTGGTCCTGGCCTCGGCCTGGAACCTGCTCGGTGGATTCGCCGGACAGGTGTCGCTCGGCTACTCGGCGTTCGTGGGTATCGGCGCCTACACCACCGTGCTGCTCTCGCTGGCCGGATGGTCGCCCTGGCTCACCCTGCCGGTGGGAGCCATTCTCGCTGCGGCCTTCAGCGTGGTGGTGGGTCTGCCGACCTTTCGCTTGCGCGGTCCCTACTTCACCATCGCCACCATCGGGGTGGGCGAGGCGGTGCGGGTCATCGCCTCGGGGCTGGCCTTTACCGGGGGCTCCAGTGGGCTGCGCATGCCCCCCGGAACCTTCGATTTCACCGCCAACTATCTGGCCATGGCGGTCCTGGCCCTGGTGACGGTGGGGCTGATGGCCTGGCTCCAGCAGCATTCCTTCGGGCTGGCGCTGGAGGCCATTCGTCAGGACATCGATGCCGCCGAGGCTCTGGGCGTCTCCTCGACCCGCGCCAAGCTGGAGGCCCACGCACTTTCCGCGGCTCTGGTGGCCCTGGCCGGGGGCCTCTTCGCCACCAACTTCCAGTACATCAGCCCGGGCAGTGTCTTCGACTTCCGCCTTTCTCTGAGCATCGTTCTGATGCCCATCGTCGGCGGGGTGGGGACGGTGGTCGGGCCAGTGCTGGGGGCGCTGCTCTTCAGCTACTTGCAGATCAAGCTCCTGGCCAGTCCCGCCATCCGCGACTCCTACCTCTTCATCTACGGCGGGCTGCTCATCGTGGTGATGCTCTTCGAGCCCCGCGGGATGGTGGGTCTGTGGCAGCGGCTGATGCGCCGCCTTCCCCGGCGGCGGGGGCGAGCGGTTCCGGAGGCGGGCCGTGCCTGATCCCCAGGAACCCGTCCTGCGGGTGGAGAGCGTCACCAAGCGCTTCGGCGGACTGCTGGCCCTGGACAGGGTCAGCCTGGAGGTGTCCGCCGGGGAAATCTTCAGCGTCATCGGTCCCAACGGGGCAGGGAAAACCACCCTGTTCAGCTGTCTGGTGGGATCGATCCGGCCCAGCGCGGGCAGCATCCGCTTCCACGGGAAGGAGCTGTCCGGGTTGCGCAACGACCAAGTCGTCGCCCGGGGGCTGGTCAGAACCCACCAGATCGTCCGTCCCTTTCGCGAGATGTCGGTGGCGGACAACGTGCGGGTCGGCGCGCTCTACGGACGGCGTCGACTGCACGGCGCCCAGGCCAGGTCCCGGGTGGAGGAGGTCCTGGAAACCACCCAGCTCACCCACCGCGCGGGAGCGCGGGCCGGAGTGCTGACCATTGGCGAGCTGAAGCGGCTGGAGATCGCCCGCGCCCTGGCCACGACTCCCGAGGTGTTGTGCCTGGACGAGGTGATGGGAGGCCTCAATCCGGCCGAGATCCAGCAGGCCATGGGGCTGGTGCGACGCCTCCGGGACAGCGGGCTCACCATTCTCATGATCGAGCACCACGTCCACGCAGTGGCCGGTCTGTCGGACCGGCTGGTGGTGCTCAACTTTGGGAAGAAGATTGCCGAGGGCCGCCCCGCCGAGGCTCTGCGAGACCCCGCGGTGGTCTCGGCCTACCTCGGGGATGAGAGCGAGGCCCAGGCGTGAAGGCGCTGGAGGTCCGTGGAATCGATGTCTTCTATGGCGACGTCCAGGCGGTGTGGGACGTCTCCTTCGACGTGGCCGATGGAGAGGTCGTCACCCTGGTGGGCGCCAACGGAGCGGGGAAGACCACCACGCTGCGCACGGTGTCCGGTCTGCTGCGACCGCGACGGGGGACGATTCATTTCCGGGGGAACGATGTCACTGGCCTTCCACCCTATCGGCTGGTGGAGCGCGGCCTAGTGATGGTGCCGGAGGCCCGACAGCTCTGGCCGGGAATGACGGTGCTCGAAAACCTGGACATGGGCGCCTACGGGAAGGCCGCCCGTGAACACCGGAAGCAGAGCTTGTCCACCGTCCTGGAGCTATTTCCCATCCTCGGGCAGCGGGCCAAGCAGAATGCCGGCACGCTCAGCGGCGGAGAGCAGCAGATGTGCGCCATCGGCCGGGGGCTGATGGCCCGCCCGCAAGTGCTGATGCTGGACGAGCCCTCGCTGGGGCTCTCCCCCAAGCTGGTGCGCCAGGTCTTCGCCGCCCTGAAGGCCATCAATGGCCGGGGAGTGACGCTGCTGCTGGTGGAGCAGAACGTGCACCATGCCCTGGCGCTGGCCCACCGCGGCTTCGTCCTGGAGACCGGCCGGATGACGCTTTCCGGACCGAGTGGGGCGCTCCTCAAGGACCCCCGGGTGAAGGAGAAATTCCTCGGCGAGGCGGCGCTCTGAAAGGCGAGCCCATGGCGTTTTCGGCCATTAGTCGAGGAGGTAGAGGATGCCCGGCACCGAGACGGCCAGAGTGCGCCAGCCTCCCAGCTCCCGCTGAGGAACCGTCGTCTCGGCAATGCTTCCATCGACCAGGAGCGCGGCCCGGGGAGAGGCACCGTTGGAAGGGAGGCGTCCGACCAGCGCTGCCACCCCCGCCGCGGCGCGAGCCTCCACATCCGAGGCAACCGAGGGACGACCCTCCACGTCCTCGAAGACGGCGCCCGAGCCCGCGGCCAGTGCAGCCCGCAGGCGAACTCCATGGGAGATGGTTGCCCGGGCGACTTCCCGTGCAAAGCGAAGGACGCCGGTCAGGTCCGTCCCATCAGCTCCCGAGCCCACCATCCAGAGCTGCGTCCCGCCCTGGGCGAAGCTGACCGTCCAGCCGTGGAGCCAGGCCCGGGCTTCACGGACCGCCGAAGCCACCGCCTCCTGCGCCGCTCCGAGGTGCGACGGCGTGGGAGGGACGATCTCCGCCACGTAGGCCACCGCCCGGGCGGAGGTCCGAGGAGCAGAGCCACCATCCAGCTCCAGGACCCAGGGACGCGCGTCGGGAAGGGCCCAGGTCCGCAGGAGAACCAGGTCCGAGGCACGTTCCTCGAGGGCGGCCGCCTCGGGCGAGAGCAGCGCCGCCACCCGCTCTTCCATCGAACCCTCCGGGGCGCCGACCTCCGGCGGGCGGCGAGCCCGAACATTCCACCAGGGGAGCAGCCCCGGGCGCTCGGCGGCGGGCAGCGGGCGAAACCGTCCACCCTCTTCGAGCAGCACGTCCACTTCCTGCAAGGCCTCGTAATCGAGCCCGTGGAGCGGGAGGAAGTGCACCTCGCGGAGGGAATTCTGGCCTTCTGGCGCGCAGGTCACCAGCACCGGCACCCGTAGACATTCCTTGAGACGCTCGGCCAGAAGCTGAGGCGGGAGCGTCGCCGCCTCGGCCACGAAGACGCCCTGCCCCCGCCAGCCGTCGGCCATGGCCACCAGCTCGTCGGTGAGAACCCGGAAGACGTCGAACAAGTTGGAGAGCCGTTCGGCCTCGGCCACCACCAGCGCCACCAACTGGCGCAGCCGCGTCCGCACTTCCGCCAGTCGTTCGGGACGGACCAGGTATTCCACCCCGTCGAAGGTGAGCGCGGCGATCTCGGGAGGCGCCAGCGCACGAAGGCAGCTGCGAATGCTCACGTAGGTGACGCCCTCGACCAGATGCGGGCGGGCTCGACCGCCCAGCGTCCGCCTCAGGCGTGCGAGGTGTACCGGCAAGGCACGCCGCAGCTTTCGTCGCCGTTCCACCCAGTTGGCCACGGCCTCGGAGTGGTCCTGGGGGAGCCCCTCTCCGTCGCCCCCCCGCAAGAGCGTCACCACCACGTGGGAGAGCGGACCCCCGACCGAGGTGGTGAAGGCCAGAGCGCCTGGCTCGGGTGGCCGGAAAACAGGCTCGGCCCCTCGCACATACCGTCGATCGCCACTCAGGATGTGATGGGTCTTGTTGACCTGGACCAATCCCGAGGCGCCCAGAGCATGGCCAAAGGTGAGCAGCCCGCCATAGGGATTGCTCCAGCCGTCCCGCATCCGTTCCACGGCCCGGTCCCAGTCCAGCCCCAGGCCGAGGAGAAAGGCCAGTTCGATGCTGGGAAAGGCATCGTGCACCACCGCGAAGGCCGCCCCGGGGAGCGCAGCTGGGGGGACCGAAGCGTCCTCGGCGGTGGCGGCGAATGCCTCGCGGACGGCGGTGGCGAAGAGCAGCGGAGACTGGCGCTCCAGGAAATTGGGGTTGCTGCTGCCCTCCCCCACGCCCAGCACTTCCACCAGCGGGCTGGCGGCGTGGCGGGAACGGGCCTGGCGTACCCGCTCCACCAGTTCCTCGTCCGAGGTGAGGACCGTGGCCGCCGCCCCGCAGCACGGCGCGGCGATGTCGTCGCCGTCGAAGTAGGGCGTGCGCCGGGTGGTCCGCCGGGGCGAGCGACCGGAGAACATGGCCGCCGGATAGCTCAGCGCGCCCTGGAACTTGCGGGCCGAGACCCCGGCCAGCGCGGCCTCCACCGACTCGCGGGTCTGCCCCAGGTTCCGACGCATGCCGTCCATCAGGAGGTCGCCCACCATCAGCATGTCCAGGCCTTTGGCCTGGTCGAGGTCTCCCAGCACGGTCCGAATCTGGTACTGCGAGGCATAGCCGGAGGGGATGATCTGCCCGGCCAACACCAGCACCGTGGCCCCACGCTCGGCGCTCCGAGCCGCGCGAACCGCCTGGGCGAAGGCCCAGGCGCCACTGTCCGAAGTTCCGGCCACGAACTGGCAGCGGGCGCGCCGTGAGAGCTGCAGAGTGGCCTGCAAGGTCTGGGGGACCAGGCCGACGTTCATCCGCTCGTTGGGGTCCAGCCCGGGCATGGAGGTGACGATCAGGTCGGTGATGCGTTCGCACGTGCGCCGGTAGCTGTCGTCGCCGGTGAGAGCGTGGAGCGAGGACAGGGCGCGATGGGCCGCCGAGGCGAAGAGGTCGGAGAGGGAAATGGGTTCGGGGAGCTGGAAATCGCGTTCCCAGTCCGCAGGGCGGGCCCGTCCGTCCTCGCTTCGGTTGGGGTAGCGAAAGAAGAGCCGCTCCAGCTCCTCCGGGGTGGGGTCAGGGGCCCGCTCGGCCAGGAATTCGGGTGAGCGACGCTGGGGTGTCAGCAGCCGCGGGTTGCTCCCGTAGTCACCCGCCACGACGAACGCGCGCCGACGCATCCGGACTCCGACAAGACCACGGCTGCCCACCGCTGAACAGCGGCGGGGTCCCTCCCTGGTAAGCAGCGGTGCTGGAACCGGTCAGCCAAATACAGCCAGGCGCGATCCTGCATACACAAGGTGTCAAACACCTCGTCGGGGTCAAACACCTCGTCGGGGGACACTCAGGTCGGGTCTATCGACGCTTCCTCAGGCCAAAACCAAGCATCCACCCGGCGGTGACGGGCCGGCGCCGAGCCGCGGCCGGCGCGCCGGTCAGCCCCGGCGGTTCCCCTTCAGCGCGGGGCCGCCTCCTGCTTCGACTTGGGAGCGGGGCCCGCCGGAGCCTTCAAGGACTCGAGGTAGGCGAGGATGTCCTTCCGCTCCGTTGCCTCGGGAACCCGCATCACCATGACCAGCGGGCTCACGGGTCGCGAACTTAGCCACTTGCTCCACCGTGTGCCTGCCATTCGAGCATGAGCAGCGCTGGCCTCGAGCACGGCCGACGGAGTATGAGCGCGGATCCAGTCATTCGCCGATGCGCCGTCCCCTCCCCCGGCCTGCCCGTCCCCGTTCCCGGCCCTCCGCCTCGCGGCGGCGCCTTGCCCAGCGCGGGGAGGCGCTCAGCTACGCGCGGGGGGTCCTGGATGCCGAAGCCGCCGCCATCCTGGGAGCGAAGGAGCGGCTGGGGGCGAGCTTCATCCGGGCCCTGGACCTGCTCCGCGCCTGCGAGGGGCACATCGTGGTCACCGGACTCGGCAAACCGGGCTTCATCGCCCAGAAGCTCTCGGCGACGCTGGCCTCCACCGGGGTTCCCTCGCTCTACCTCCACCCCTCCGAGGCCTTCCACGGAGATCTGGGCCGGGTGAGCCGTGGAGATGTCGTCCTGGCGCTCTCCAACAGTGGCTCGACGGAGGAACTGGTCCGGCTGCTGCCCTCCCTCCGCCGGCTGGGCGCGCAGGTGGTGGCCATCACCGGCAACGGGGACTCTCCCCTGGCGCGCGGGGCAGACGTGGTGCTGGACGTGGGGGCCATCCCCGAGGCCTGTCCCCTGGGGCTCGTGCCCACCGCCTCCTCGGCCGCGCTCCATGCCGTCTCCGACGCGCTGGCGATGACGCTCCTCAAGACGCGGCAGTTCACCAGCCAGGAATACGCCGCGCTCCACCCGGGCGGAAAACTGGGACGCAGCGTGATGCGGGTACTGGAGGTGATGCGGGCCGGCCGGTCCAATCCCATCGTCTTGACCACCGCCCCCCTGCACGATGCGGTGGTGGTGATGACCAACACCCCGGGCAGGCCAGGGGCCACCAACGTGGTGGACGAGGATGGGCGCCTGGTCGGGATTTTCACCGACGGAGATCTCCGCCGGCTGGTGGAGCGCGGCGAGACCGACTTCGACGTGCCTGTCTCCGCGGTGATGTGCCAGCACCCCCGCTGCATCACCCCCGAGGACCTGGCCCTCACCGCCGCAGCCGCGATGCGCGAGGCCCACGTCGACCAGCTCCCAGTGGTGGACGCCGAGGGCCGGCCGGTGGGCCTCATAGACGTGCAGGATTTGCTGGCCGCGCGCCTGGTCTAGCGCGCTCACTCCAGATCGAGCGTCTGGTAGTTCCCCGAGCCGTCCATCACGGTTCCCCACACCTTGTGGGACCCCTGGTGCTCGGAAAGCGAGAAATTGATGGGGGTGCCCAGCCCGAGGTCGAGGCCGCGGATGTTCTCCAGCGTGTTCACCAACGACTCGGTGTTCAGGTCCTTCCCCGTCCGCCGGAGTCCCTCCAGCAGCAGGTTCCCGGCGATGTAGCCCTCCAGGGAGACGAAGTCTGGCTTCTCACCGGGCGCGTACCTGGCCAGCGCCTCCTGGTAGCGGATGACCGCGGTGGAGCGGGAAGTAGGCAGGGGGACGACCTGGGTCACGATGGCGCCCTGGGCATAACGTGGCCCGAGCTGGGCCAGCTCCTCGGCGAACGCCGAGCTCCCCACGAAGGAGACATTGGTAAACACCATGCGAGGATTCTCGTCGCGCACCTTCTCGATGAAGCGCGCGCAGGCACGGTAGGTCCCCACCATGATGACCGCGCGGATCCGGTCGCCTCGGGCCACCACCGCCCGGACCGCATCGAGGACGTCGACGGTGTTGCGCTTGTAGTAGGTGCGCAGCAGCGTGGCCGGGTCCTTCCGGTACTGGCGCATGGTGCGGGCCACGCCCTGGAAGCCCGCATCGCCGTAGCTGTCATCCTGGGTGAAGGCGGCGATCTGGTCTGGCCGGATGTGCCGGACCTCGATCAGGTACCTGACCGTGGCCGCCGTCTCCTCGATGTAGCTGGCCCGGTAGTTGAACACGTAGCGATCGGGCGGTTCCTTCCGAAGCAGCGAGGCCCCGGTGAAGGCGCCGAAGAAGAGCATCTTCCGTTCCAGCGCGTAGGGCACGGCGACTGCCGCGGTCGGCGTCCCCACGTTGCCGACGAAGCCCAGGACCTTTCGCTGCTCGGCCAGGTCCTTCATCACTTCACGGGTGCGGGTGGGTTCGTAGCCGTCGTCCAGGGCGATGAGCTTCACCTTCCGCCCGTGAATGCCGCCGGCGTCATTGGCCACTCCGAAGGCCACCTCCACTCCGACCTTCATCTGCCGGCCCAGCTCCTTGGACGGGCCCGTGAGCGGAGACGCCATGCCAAAAACAACCTCGCCATCGGTCACACCCTGGACGGCAGGAGCGGCGGCGGCGACACCGGCTCCGGCGAGCAGCGAGCTGACGACGATGGAGAGGACGAAGCGGCCCATCGCAGCTGTCATGGACACCCCGGGCAAGCCGCCAAACTGTAGCAGCGGTGGCGGACAGCGCAGCGGAGTGGATCAGCGGTCGCTTCCCACATCGGGGCCGCCCGTGCGCCGTCCCAGGCAGGCCCTCTCAGGGCGCGAGCTTTTGTACCGAGGCGAAGGCCTCGGCGCAGCCCAGGTCCAGGGTCTGGACCGCGTCAGGATTGCCCCCCGCCGCCTGTAAGGCACGCTCACCGGCCTTGACCACCGTGGCCGCCGGAACCGGGGTGTTGCAGAAAACGGCCACGAAGCGCTCGGCACCGGGAGCTCCGTCCAGCGCCGGGCGATCGGGCAACACCGAGCGCCCGCCAGGGTGAATCCGCCGCGGTGTGCCGGCGGTCGGGCTGTACAGCAAGGAGCGTCCCGGCGCGCTGAGGCCGATGACCACCACCGATGCATCCCGGTTGGCTGACACCGCAAACCCCACCCGACTGCGGGCCGGAACCGCGCCGCCGTCGGTGAGCGGCTCGACGTTGCCCCGCTCGTCGGCGCGCAGAACCGTCAATGTCCCGCGCCCTGGCGATGGCTTGATGTGCCAAGGAAGAAGCCAAAGCGTGGCGTAGAGCGCCAGCGCCCCACCCAGCGCGATGAGCGGGCCACGGCTCCAGCGGCGAGGACGCGACGGTGGCTGGGGGGTGCTCATCAGGGCAAACACGGCGGCGATCGTTCGCTTTGCCTCCTCCAAGGCGCCCGTTGCAAGTGCACATTTCCGCTCGATGTGCGTTCGCGTCGAACTCTGCGTGGCTGGGCGCTAACCTGGGGTCAGCACCGTGGACCTCGCCGTTTCTCGACCGGGCGTCACCAGCAGCCGAAGACTCTCCTCCCTCCGCGCCTTCCGGCACCGCAACTTCGTCCGTTTCTGGCTGGGCGCCTTCGTTTCCAACATCGGCACCTGGATGGAGACCATCGGGGTGGGGGTGTACGTCACCCAGACCACCGGCCGGGCCGGCTGGACGGGAACGGTGGCGGCGCTGATGTACCTGCCCACGCTGGTCTTCGGACCGCTTTCGGGGGCCCTGGCCGACCGTACCGACCGAAGGCGATTGCTGGCCTGGCTCACCACCGCACAGGCGGTACTGGCCGCGATCCTCGCCGCCCTGGCCTTCACTGGGCGCCTCTCGGTCGCCGCGGTGGCGGTGTTGGCTCTCCTCGCCGGGTGCGTCAACGGGTTGGTTGCCCCGGTCTACTCGGCGCTGCTGGCCGAGCTGGTGCCGGCCGAGGATCTCCTCTCCGCCATCAGCCTCTCCTCGGCCCAGTGGAATCTGGGACGGATCGTCGGGCCCACCCTGGCCGCGCTGGCGATGACGGTAGGGAGCCTGGCACTCGCCTTCTCCTGCAACGCGGTGAGCTTCCTGGCCGTGCTCGTCTCGCTGGCCCTGGTCCGACTACCCCCTGCACACGAGCACGCCCGGCATGGCGAGCTGTGGGGTGAGATCCGGACCGGCTTCCGGGTCGCCCGGGAGGACGCCGGCATCCGCACCGCGCTCTTCCTGACTCTGCTGATCGCGGTGCTGGTGGCTCCCTTCATCGCCCTGATCCCGGTCTACGCCATCACCGTCTTCCATCACGGAGCCGCTGGGACCTCGGCGCTGGCCGCTGCCCAAGGGGTGGGGGCGATCGCCGCCGCCGTCCTCACCGGCACGCTGGCCGACCGCTGGGGTCGGCACCGGCTGGTGGTCCGGACCTCCTTCGCGCTCGGAGCGGTGGCCATGGCCTACTGGCTGGCGCCCTTCTTCCCCCTGGCCATCGTCCTGGTGGCCCTGCTGGGTGGGGCCTACCTGGCCACTCTCACCGGCATCAGCGCCACCTGCATCAGCCGGGTGTCGCGACTGCTCCAGGCCCGGGTGAGCAGCCTCTACACCATGGTGCTGGGCGCGGGTTACGCCCTGGGCCTGCTGGCGCTTTCCTGGTTGGGTGACCGGGTGGGGTTGCGCTCGACGATGGTGGCGGCCGCCACGCTGCTCCTCACCACCATGCTGTGGATGCAGCGCCGCGGGCAGCTGGCCAGGTTGGACGGCCCGGCTCAATTCCTCGGGCGGGCGGAGGCGAGCATCGCCGTCCCCACCCTGGCCGGCGCTGCTCCGGCGAAAGAAGTCTGAGCCCTCAACGTTTGAGCTTCTTTTCCACCCCCGAGCGGGCGGAGTACTCCGGCGCGCTGGCGACCAGCTTCGTCCACAGAGCCTGGGCGTCGGCGGCATTCCCCCGCTGCAGCAGCCGATCGCCCAGCGCGTCGACCGCCGCTGGATCGGAGCTGACAGCCACCCGCCAGATGTTGTCGGCCATGGGCTGACGCTTCAGCCCCACCAGGGCCCAGGCCATTCCGGCGCGGAGCCGGCCGTTGTTCGGCTGGAAGGGCATCACCTGCTTGAAGTCCTCGAAGGCCTCGGCATAACGGCCGGAGACCAGCTTCGACTCCCCGTCGTCCAGGAGCCGAGCCAGGTTGGCCTCCATCTCGGGCGTCCGCTGGGTGTCCTGGATGGCCTGAATCGTCTCCTGGCTCAGGGGCGGAGGGGCGGCGGGGCCGGAAGCGTTCCCGGCAGCTGCTGCCCCCCCCGCTCCCGCGGCGGTTCCCGCGACCGGCGCAGCGGAGGCCAGCGGGGGAGACTGCCGCCGAGCTCTGGCTTCGGCCTCGGCCAGCTTCGTTGCCCCCCCGGCGGTGAGGAGCGCGTCGGTGCGCTGGAGCAGTGCTCTGGCCTGGGGAGTCTGGGGCAGGCTGGGCCAGGCCTCGAGGTAGGTCTGTAGCTCGGCCCGGGCGGTGCGCAGGGCGCGGAGATCGTCCGACCTGGTGTCGAAGAGGACGGCGGCGTGGCCGTAGAGCGCCTGGGGAGCCTTCGGCTGAACTTCCAGGACCCAGGCATAGGCGGCCAGGGCCGCGGTGGAGTCTCCCAGGAGAGCGAGGGCGTTCCCGAGGAGCGCCGTTCCTTCCAGCGCCGGGCCGAGCGCCTCCAGCGCACAAGCAGCCGCGGGTCCGTGATTCTTCTTCCCCGCCAGCGCCCGGGCCTTCTCCGCCGCGGCCTGCACCGCGGTCTCCGACGAGACCCGGCACCCCGCCGCCTCGGCCGTCGGCAGGGGACCCTGGGCCTGTCGTCGCTCGGTGAGAAAGAGGGCCCGGAGCGGGGCTGCGCCCTGCTGGGCTTGCTGGAGGAAGTCGCGGGCGTCTGCCCAACGGCCCTGGCCGTAATAGAGCTTGCCGACGGCGGCGGCGATCTCGAACGGCTTGGGCCGGCTCTTGAGGTCCGGCTGGGCATCCATCTTCCGCAGGAGCTCGTCCACCGTCGGCGGGGCAGCCCCCGGGGAGGTGGCCGGATGGCCGGGCGGAAGCTGGCCAGGGGGTTGGCCCTGCTGTCCTCCCGCTCCGGGCGGGGTGGCCCCCGGAGCGATGGGCGGATGGCCGGGCGGAAGCTGAGTGGGGGGCTGGCCCTGCTGTCCTCCCGCTCCGGGCGAGGTGGCCTCCGGAGCGATGGGCGGATGGCCGGGTGGAAGCTGGCTGGGTGTCCCCGCCTGGGCGAGCAGAAACATCAGCGGCCAACCGAGAAGGGTCATCGACGGGTCCAGACCGTGGAAGGGATGCGGCGAACGTCCTGATCTCTCACGTCGGCGAGCAGCTCGGCGACCGTCTTTCCCAGGACGGGGTGGCGCACGCTCGCATCCAGCTCGGCCAAGGGCTCGAGGACGAAGCGCCGGCGGTGTAGCTCCGGATGGGGGATGCGGAGCTGGGGCGAGGAGAGGACCCGCTCCCCCCAGAGCAGGATGTCCAGGTCGAGCACCCGGGGGCCCCAGCGTTCGCGGCGGATTCGCCCCTGCGCTCGTTCCAGGGCCAGCAGCCGCGGCAGCAGCTCCTCCGGCGCCTCGGGCGTGACCAGCTCCACCACGGCATTGCGGAACTCAGGCTGGGCCGGTCCCAGCGGGGCGGCGGCATAGAGCGAGGAACGGGCGACCACCGAGCCTGGGGTGAAAGTCCGCAGAGCCTCGGCCGCCTGGGCCAAGGCCCGTTCGGGATCTCCCAGATTGGCGCCCAGCCCGATGAACACCCGCTCTCCCATCTACAGGCCGAGCACGTCCCGCATGGCGTACAGCCCGGGGGGCTGGTTCCGAACCCACAGCGCGGCCCGCAACGCTCCCTTGGCGAACTGGTCACGGCTGGTGGCGCGGTGGCTCAGCTCGATGCGCTCTCCCGGGCCCAGAAAGTACACCGTGTGCTCGCCCACCACGTCACCCCCCCGAAGCGTCTGGACGCCGATCTCCCCCAGCGGTCGCTCTCCCACCGGACCGGCTCGGGCCAAACGGAAGACCGAGGCGTCCTGGCCGCGCGAGCGGGCCACCACTTCGGCCAGGCGCAGCGCCGTGCCGCTGGGGGCGTCCTTCTTCATCCGGTGGTGCAGCTCCAGCACCTCGGCGTCCCAAGCCTTGCCCAGCACCCGCCCCAGAAGCGCGGCCGCTTCCAGCATCACGTGGACGCCGACCGACATGTTGGGGGAGCTGACCAGGGGGATGCGGGCCGAGGCCCGCTCCAGCCGCTCACGCTGAGGGGCGCTGAAGCCGGTGGTCCCGGTGACGAAAGGAATGCCGGCCCGCACGCAGGCCTCCGCGAAGTCCACGCAGGGCTCGGCGGCGGTGAAGTCCACCACCACCTCCGGTCGAAGCTCGGTGAGGGCGGAACCGAAGTCATCTCCGATGGGCACGCGCAGGGGCGAAGTGCCGGAGACGGTCCCCGCATCCTGACCCCGGATGGGCGAGCCTGGGCGGGCCACCGCCCCGATGAGGCGGACCGCCGGCTCGTCGGCCGCTGCCCGCACCACCGCCGACCCCATCCTGCCCGGCACACCCGTGACGAGGAGGGCGAGCGCCACGTCGGAAATCCGTCACCCGAGGAGTCCGAGCTTCCGGAGCTCGGCGGCGAGCGCGGTCCGGTGCGGCTCGCCCAGGGGAACCAGGGGAAGGCGGATCTCCGGCCCGAAGAGGCCGAGCAGATGAAGGGCCCACTTCACCGGGATGGGATTGGGCTCGACGAAGAGCAGCCGATGCAACGGATTCATGGCCGTTTGCAGCTCCACCGCCCGGGCCCGGTCGCCCCGGCGCGCCGCCTCCACCAGCTCGGCCATCATCCGGGGAGCGACGTTGGAGGAGACCGAGACTACGCCCTCGCCGCCGCAGGCGATGAAGGGGGCCACGGTGAAGTCATCGCCGGAGAGCAGGACCAGGCGCGTTCCGCATTTCTCCCGCAGCTCGACCGCCCGGGCCATGTTCCCGGTGGCCTCCTTGACGGCGACGATTTCCGGTAACTCGCACAGCCGGGCCAGCGTGTCGGGGAGGATGTCCGCCGCGGTTCGACCGGGGACGTTGTAGACGAC
The DNA here is from genome assembly GCA_046725335.1 of Myxococcota bacterium. Classification (GTDB taxonomy): domain Bacteria; phylum Myxococcota; class Myxococcia; order Myxococcales; family Myxococcaceae; genus RPRB01. The sequence continues at coordinate 24,417 of JBKOYI010000015.1, forward strand.
GATGGGAAATCGAGGATGGGCCCTGGCGCAGGCCCGGTAGTGCTCCAGCAGACCGGCCTGGTTGGGCTTGTTGTAATAGGGGGTGACCACCAGGGCCCCGTCGGCTCCGGCCTCGCGCACGCGGGCCATCGCCTCCACCGTCTCCGCGGTGCTGTTGCTCCCGGCCCCGGCGATGACCGGGACCCTCCCGCGGACTTCTTCCACCACCAGACGCACCGCCCGGATGCGCTCGGCGGGGGTCATGGTCACCGCCTCGCCGGTGGTCCCCATGGGAACCAGGGCTGCCGTGCCGGCTCCCAGTTGCTGCCGGACCAGCGCCCGGTAGGCTTCCTCATCGAGCGCCCCGTTGCGAAACGGGGTGGCCAGGGCGGTCATCGAGCCGGAGAGGTTCATGTGCAGCGGGACCCTACCGTCCTGCCGACTCGCCGCGCCAGAGGTCCTCCACCGACTCGCGCCGTCGGACGACACGGACGCGTCGCCCGGAGACCAGCACCTCGGCAGGCCGGGGTCGACCGTTGTAGTTGCTGGCCATGCTCATCCCGTAGGCCCCGGCGCCCCGGATGGCCAAGAGCGCGCCCTGCTGGGGGAGCGCCAGCCGGCGCTCGTGGGCCAGGACGTCGGTGGACTCGCAGACCGGCCCGACGATGTCGACCAGGGTCGGCCGGCCGCGACCCCTGCGGACGGGGACGATGGCGTGCTCGGCTCCGTAAAGGGCTGGCCGGAGCAGGTCATTCATCCCGGCATCGACGATGACCAAGGTCCGTCCACCGGCCCGCTTTCGGTACAGCACCCGGGTCAGCAGAATGCCGGCGTTCCCGACCAGTACCCGACCCGGCTCGACCAGGAGTGTGGCGCCGGTGTCCTCGGTGGCCTGCCGGACCGTCTGGGCCCACGCCTCGGGCGAGGGCGGTGACTCGTCGCGGTAGCGAATTCCGAGCCCGCCGCCCACGTCGAGCCATTCCAGGGCATGGCCCTCCGCCCGGAGCTGACGGTAGAGGGAGGAGACCTGACGCAGGGCCTGGGCCAGCGGTCCGAGCCGGGTGAGCTGGCTTCCGATGTGGCAGTCCACTCCCCTCGCCACCAGCCCCCGCATCCGCCGAGCGCGCCGGTAGAGCGTCCCGGCCTCGGCGAACGGGACCCCGAACTTGGAGGTGGCCATTCCAGTGGAGATGTGGCGGTGGGTTCCGGGGTCGACCGCGGGGTTGACCCGCACCGCGAAGGGCGCGCGGCGGCGCATCCGGCGAGCGACCCGGTCCAGGAGCTCCAGCTCCTCGGCGCTCTCCACGTTGAACATGCCGATGCCGGCGGTCAGGGCCTGCCGCAGCTCGGGCTCGGTCTTGCCCACTCCGGCAAAGACGGTGTGGTCAAGCTCTCCACCGGCTTGCTCCACCCGCGCCAGCTCGCCTCCGGAGACCACGTCGAAGCCGGCCCCCCAGCGAGCCAGGACCCGGAGCAGGGCCAGGTTTCCGTTGGCCTTGACCGAATAGCAGATCCGGTGCGGCATCCCGGCGAAGGCCGCGTCCACCACCTGGAAGTGCCGGCGGAGCGTGGCTTCCGAATAGACATAGGTGGGGGTGCCCACCCGCCGGGCGATGTCCTCGAGCGGCACCTCCTCGCAGTGCAGGGCGCCTGAGCGGGTGAGGAAGTGGTCCATCGCCGACCGTCAGCCGCCACCGTCCGGGGGGGAGGAAGGGGAGGAAGCCGAAGCGGGGCCAGGCTCGAGCGGGTTCGGCTGCTGCCCCGGGGCCGGGGAAGCGGGTGGAGTGGCTGGCAGCGGTCGAAGGGTCATCGGGCGGACCCCGCATGCCGTGCTGGCAATGGCCAATGACAGTGCCGCCAGGAGCTGCCGGGGTGGCCCTCTAGAAGTGGATGCCCAGCTGCGCACGGATGGCCTGGGCAATCGACGGTGAGATGGGGGTGATGCCCGGGACGAAGTAGTTGTTCTGTAGCCCTTCGAAGGGAAAGAGCACCCCGTAGGCCAGCTGGACCCAGAAACCGTCGTCGGTCTCGTAGCGGACCCCGGCGTCGATCTCCACCCCCAGCTGGGTGCTGGTCCCGGAGGGTGTCGACTCCGGTTTGAGCGTCTTGGAATAGATGAAGGAACCGAAGAGGCCCAGGGCATCGGAGAAGTTGTAGCGGACGCTGGGCTTGACGTAGAGCGCATCGGTGATGCCGCCGATGATCTCCCGCCAGAGGATGAGGTCGATGCGGTAGTCCTGGTTGAAGCGGAAGTTGCGGATGTCCGTGTCGTCGCAGTTGGAGGTCGAGGTGAAGGCGCAGGATCGGCGGCCGTACTGGGCACCCTCATAGGAGCCCCACTGGGCCCCGAAGAACGTGCCGGACGTGCTGTAGGTTCGATTGGGCTTGTTGCCGAAGCCAGGGGCCGAGTCACCGCTGGCCGCCCCCACCTCCAGTCCGACCTTCAGCGCACCCTCCAGGAAGCGAACCTCGGTCTGCAGCGCGCCGCCAAACTGGGTGATGGTCAGCCGACCAAACGGTGTGCAGCCGCTGATGTTGGGTTTGGTGGGATCGCAGACATCGACATGGCCGAAGTAGGCTGCGACCTCCAACTCGATCCGGAACCGCTTCCGCTCGAACTTGATCCAGAGGTCGGGGATGAAGAGCTGACCGTCCCGGTAGGTGGCGCTGAGCGAGGGATTGCCAGTCGGCGTCGTCTGCGAGGGATCGACGGTGCCGTTGAACGAGGTGGTGGAACCGTTCTGGTTGTACTCTTTGTGCTGCGTCCGGTACTGGAAGTACAGCCCGTAGTTGAAAACCGCGCCCCCGGAATCCAGCTTGGTGCGCGCCTTCTGGTCGGTGTCCTTTCGTGCCAGGACGATGCCGAAGGTGTGGGAGTCGTCAGACTGGTTGACGTCGAAGGGTTGGCCAGGGTCCCCGGTCCGGCCACTGACCAGGCCTTCCACGTCGAAATCGAACATGGGGACGATGAAGAACCCGGACAGCGGCTCGGCCACGAACTGGAAGCGGTCCACGGTGGTGCCGTAGTCGCAGTCCAGGCAGTTGCCGTCGTTGTGCACGATGCCCAGACCGAACTGGTCTCCCATCCGGCCGAAGCGCAGTAGCCCCAGCGGGGTGGCCACCTCGCCCCAGACACGCTTCACCGCCAGGTTGCTCTGGGAGGAGTTGACTCCCGGCTGGTTCGGAACCTGGGTCCCATTGAAGATGCCGATGTCCACCCGATCCTGGCGGATGTAGGCGTACTGCGGGGTGCTGCCCCAGACCAGATTGTCGAGGGCGTCGATCTGCGAGCGGATGCGCACCTCTTCGGAGATGTTCAGCGTCGGCTCGAACCGAAAGCGGGTGTTGACGCCGGCGATGGTGTGGCCCCCGGACAACCCGTTCACGTCCGTGTCCGGCCGCGGGTAGAGCGTGTACCGCGGTGAGCTGGCCGCGAAGCCATCCGCAGGCTGATTCAGATCGAACTTGTGAAACAGCTCCGGCCGCACCCGGAAGTACCCGTGCGGCTCGAGCAGATCCAACTTCCGGTGGCTGGTGCCCTCGGCCTCCCAGGTGGTTGCGGCCGAGGTCGCCGCCGCGGTGGCAGCCTGGGCGCGCATCTCCTCGCGCAGCTCCTTCTTGGCCGCCTCCACCTTGGCGTCGATCTCCCGCTGAATGTCGGCGTCGGTGCGGAGCTTGGGTTCTGCCAGGGGGGCGCCCGGCGGGGGCGGAGTCTGCGCGAGAGCGGTGGCGGAGACGAGCAGCGCCGCCAAGGCGGGGACCGTCACTGTGATTCTCCAGGGGTAGGGCGAAGGGCGCGGGATGAAGACACCCACGTGCATCGGTGTCAATGACGAGCGATGTGCAAACACGCCCTGGCCGCGTGCGTGCGGTA
>JBKOYI010000170.1:0-4462 GCA_046725335.1 Myxococcota bacterium
GGCCGGGCGGAGATCGAGCACAAGGGCCGCACCTACGTCCTCGACGTCTACCCCATGGCCGAGGAGGGGCAGGCGGTCTGCGCTTACCGCGACGTCACCGACGAGCGGGCCATGACCTTGCGCCTGGTGGAGACGGAGAAGATGGCCGCAGTCGGTCAGCTGGCCGGCGGGGTGGCCCACGAGGTCAACAACCCGCTGGCTGGAATCCTCACCTTCGCCCAGTTGATGAAGCGCGATGCCGGGCGGTCGGGGCAGGACCTGGACTCGCTCCAGCTGATCGAGGAGTCGGCGCTCCGCTGCAAGCGCATCGTGGAGAGCCTGTTGCAGTTCAGCCGTCGCTCCCAGGAGGGCGACCGCCGTCCCTTCGACCTCAACCGCTGCGTGGAGGACGCGGCCTTTCTCTTCCGGGCCCAGCTCAAGAAGGCGGCTCACGCCACGCTGCGAGTCCAGGCCGAACCCGAGCTCCCCCAGGTCATCGGCGACACCGGGCAGATGGCCCAGGTCGCCCTGAACCTCCTGCAGAACGCGCTCTACGCCCTGATGGGCAATCAGGGGACGCTGACCGTCACCACCGGGCGCCGCGACACCCACGTCTTCTTCAGCGTGCAAGACACCGGTGCCGGCATCGAGTCGAGCGTTCTGCCGCGCATCTTCGAGCCCTCTTTCACCACCAAACCCCCTGGGGAAGGCACCGGCCTCGGTCTGGCCATCGCCTACCGCATCGTCCAGGACCACGGGGGCCGTTTCGAGATCCAAACCCGTCTTGGCGAAGGCTCGACCTTCACCGTGCTGCTTCCCATCCCCCCAACTGCCTTTCCATCCGTGAGGAACTGAATGAACAAGCGACCTGGCAAGATTCTCGTGGTGGATGACGACAAAGTCGTCCTCCGCGCCGTCACCGAAATCCTTCAACGCGAGGGCTACACCGTGGTGGCCATCGACGATGCGGTGGAAGGGCTGGCCGCTTCCAAGGATCCGAGCGTCGATGTCGCCGTGCTCGACATCCGCATGCCGCATCTCTCGGGCATGGACCTGCTCCGGGCCATCAAGCAGGCCCGGGCCGACGTGGAGGTGGTGATGATGACCGCCTTCGCCACGGTGGAGACGGCGGTCGAGGCGGTGAAGGCCGGCGCTTACGACTACTTGACCAAGCCCTTCGCCAACATCGACGAGGTGAGCCTCACCGTCGCCAAGGCGCTGGAGCGCAAGCAACTCAAGGACCGCACCCGCGTCCTGGAGGAGCAGCTGAGCGTCAAGGGCCAGTTCGAAGACCTCATCGGGCAGTCCGGCCAGATGCGGGCGGTGTTCAAGCTGGTGGAGACGGTCAGCTACTCCTCGGCCACGGTGCTCATTCAGGGCGAGAGCGGAACCGGCAAGGAGCTGGTGGCTCGGGCCATCCACTACCGCAGTCCACGGAAGGACAAGCCCTTCGTGGCGGTGAACTGCTCGGCCCTGACCGACACCTTGCTCGAGTCGGAGCTGTTCGGCCACGTCAAGGGTAGCTTCACTGGGGCCACCGGCAACAAGAAGGGCCTCTTCGAGGCGGCCGACGGCGGCACCATCTTCCTCGACGAAATCGGTGACGTCCCCCCGGCGACCCAGGTGCGGCTGCTCCGCGTGCTCCAGGAGGGCGAGGTGAAGCGGGTGGGCGCCAACGAGACCATCAAGGTGGACGTGCGCGTCATCGCCGCCAGCAACGTCGACCTGGCCCGGGCCAAGGACCAGGGCAAGTTCCGCGAGGACCTCTTCTACCGGCTCAACGTGATCACCGTCTCCCTGCCGCCGCTGCGCGACCGGCCCGAGGACGTGCCGCTGCTGGCCGGGCACTTCCTGCGGATGTACGCCGGAAAGATGGAGAAGAAGGTCACCGGCATCTCGCCCTCGGCGATGGAGGCGCTGGTCTGCCATCGCTGGATGGGGAACGTGCGCGAGCTGGAAAACGTCATCGAGCGGGCGGTGGTCCTGACCTCTCGGGAGGTCATCGACGTGGAGGACTTGCCCCAGCAGCTGCGCGAGTCGCACGGCGGCGGTGGGGACGTGGAGGTGCTCAGCCTGGCCCACCTGCCCTACGCCGAGGCCAAGCGGCTGGCGATGCGGGCCTTCGAGCGGCGCTACCTGTCGGCCCTGCTGGAGAAGAGCGGGCACAACGTCTCCAGCGCGGCCCGGGCGGCGGGTGTCGACCGGAGCAACTTCCGGCGCCTGCTCAAGCAATACGAGGTCGTCCGCGGGCCGATCCAGCAGCAGCAAGAGGTGAAGCCCAAGCCCGAGCCGATCAGCGCCTGAGCGCGCTGAAGTAGACGACGTCGAACAGCTGGCCTCGTTCGCTCGAGCGAGGCTCGGCCCGTTGAGCTAAGAAGCGGGGGCCTCTGGGAGGCGCCTACGATGCCGGGCAGGGACGGTCCGCTGGTCTCGAATGTCTCCGACACCGCGCACTGGGTGGCGGTGTACCGAGCCTGGGAATCGGCGCGGAAGGACGCGCTCTTTCATGACCCTTTCGCCGAGCGCCTCGCTGGTGAGCGAGGGAAGGCCATCGCTGCCCTGGTGCCCCGGGCCGCACGCAACGGCTGGCCGATGGTGGCGCGGACCAAGCTCGTCGACGACTTGGTCCTGGCCTCCATCCGCGAGGGATGTGACCGGGTCCTCAACCTGGCGGCGGGGCTCGATACCCGGCCTTATCGGCTGGAGCTGCCGTCGTCGCTCGGATGGGTGGAGGCAGATCTTCCGGCGATGATCGAGGAGAAGGAGCGGCTGCTGCGGGATGAGCGCCCGCGCTGTCGGCTCTCGCGGGAGAAGGTTGACCTGGCGGATTCCGCGGCCCGGAGCGCGTTCCTCAGTCGGGTCACCGCCGGCGCAGGACGGGTCCTGGTGCTCACCGAAGGGCTCCTGGTGTACCTCGGCGAGGACGTGGTTCGGAGCTTCTCCGGAGACTTGCAGGCGGTCGCGCCCGTCCACTGGTGGATGCTGGATGTCGTGTCGCCAGCGGTCATGGAGCTGATGAGCCGAGGGATGGGGACCACACTGGCTCAGGCACCGTTGCGGTTCGCTCCTCCCAACGGGCTGGCCTTCTTCGAGTCGCTGGGCTGGGTGGTTCGGGATGCCCCGTCGGTCTTCAAGACGGCGGCCCAGCACCGCCGGTTGCCCTGGATGCTCCGCCCGTTCGCGCTCCTCCCGGAACCGGACCCGCGGAATCTTGGCCGAGCCCGGTGGTCGGCGGTGGTGCGGCTCGAGCGGCCCGGAGTCGAAGGCCGAGCAATGGCGGCCTGATCGACGCAGCCACCCGGCTCTGGCAGTGTGCGCCGCCCATGCGCCGTCCCTGGGCCCAGCGACTCCGGGTGCTCGTTCTGGTCCTCATCGTCGCCGCTTCGGTGCTTCTGCTGGTCGTGGCCTGGCGCACCTCGACCGGCGGACTGGCGCGGGCTCTGGAGCGGGACATCCGGGGACGGGACTCTGCCCACTTCACTCGACCCTCCCACGTCGGGGAGCCGCTGCCGGGGACGTTCGGAGCTCAAGCAACCGGAGCCTGGGATGCGCTCTCGTCCTTGCAAGCTGCCTCGGCCGACGTCGAGCTGTGCCGCGCCGTGCGCGACAGCGAACAGCCGGTGGGCTCCATCTCGGCCAGCTGTGAACGGGAGGCAAGGGCGTCGGCGGGGGCTCTCGCCGCGTTGCTCCTGGCCACGCACGCAGCCGAGGCCGGTCCACCGGCTGGGCTCGGAACGCTGGACGCTCCCGCCCCGCCCGGGCGACCCCGGAGTTGGTCCACCCTGAACTATGCCGGGAAGCTGGCCGCTCTCAGGGTCCGCCAGCAACTGGGCGAGGCCGACGCGGCCGCCGCGCTCGACACCTGCATTGACCTGGAGGCTTTGGCGCGCGACGCGTCGTGGGGAGCCGGGCTGGCCGGCCGGCTTCCGGGGGCAGCGGTGGGGGAGGTCGCGTTTCGACCCTGTACGGCGGCGATCGATGCGGCTCCGGTGGAGGCCAAGCGGCGGGCCTCGATGCAGCTCGAGAGGGTGGAAGCGGGCACGGCCGACCTCCCGACCGTGCTTGCCGAGTATGCGCTCGGCGTCCGGGCCCAGGCATTCGCGCCCTGGCTTCCCGATGCGGGCAGCTTGCCTGGACAGGTTCCCGAGTGGTCTCGCCAGAACGCACTCGATCAACCGTTCGATGCCAGGGGAGCGCTGCTGTTCGGCGACGCCTGGCACCGGATCGATGCTCGGCTGCGGCAAGTGGTCGAGGCAGCTCGGCTCCCCGTGGAGGCCCGGATCCAGCGTCTCGATGCCTTGAGCCAAGGCGAACACCCCGGCCTCAACCCGCTGGTGCATTACGCACTGCCGCAGCTCGGGCGAGTGGCGCGGACGGATGCCCGAGCTCGGGCGCAGCTGCTGCTTCTTCGCCGCGCGTTGGCCACGGATCTGTTTCGAGCCGAGCGGGGCAGGTGGCCGACGGAGCGGGAACTGCCGCCGGG
>JBKOYI010000085.1:0-22522 GCA_046725335.1 Myxococcota bacterium
GTGCAGGCCATCACCTTGGCTGACGGCCATGTGTCTTCCGCCATCGTCCCCGGGCCGGGCACGCCCATTCTGGGAGGCCACACCGAGGCCCACAGCCGGGACGTCATGGGCGGCAAGGCCCCCCGGGCGTTGCTCTGGTCCCCAAGGCTGCAGCGGCTCTTCGTCAGCAGCATCGGTCCCAACATCGGCCCCAACCCGCAGCGCATGGAAGTCTCCATGAACGGTGGGGTGGGGGTGGTGGACGTGGCCGGTGGGCGGTTCGAGCGCCACCTGGGGTTCGGTTGGGGCGTGCCGGAAGGGATGGCGCTCGATGAAGCCGCCGGTCGACTCTATGTCGCCGACGCGGGCTCTGGCCTCGTCCGAGCCTTTGATGCGGCCCGGCTTTCCCAGGGGGATGCGGCGGCTCATGGCGCCTCACTGTGGTCGCTGCCCATTCCTCCGCCGTCTGGGTTTCCGCTCGCTCGGGCGGCCGGCGACTACGGCGTGCAAGGACGGGCCGGGGTCGAGCTGCACTCCGGACCGCGGGCCCTGGCCCTTTCAGCCAACGGGGAACGGCTGTTCGTCCTCGACCGGCTCACCGCCACCCTGGCCGTGGTCGATCAGCTGGGCGGTGCTTCCCCGCGGCTGGTCCGGCAGGTTCCGCTCGACCCGTTGACCGGGCAAGCCCAGCGCCGGCTGGGGCAAGTGCTCTACTTCGCAGACATGGGCCACAGCGGGATGAGCTGTGATGCCTGTCATCTGGAAGGGCACGACGAGGGAATCTTCTTCGAGAAGACCCATCCTTTGCGCATCTACCGGAGCCCGACCATCCGCGGGGCGCGCGAAACCCCGCCTTACTTCAACCCGGCCAGCATCCACAGCATGGCCCAGACCGCGCGGGTGGTCGGTGACCGAAACCGCTACTTCAATCCCCCGCTCACCGAATCGGAAGTCCGCCAGCTGGCCTTGTACAGCGCGACCTTCACCACCCTGCCCAACCCCTACCTGGGGCCGGACGGCGCGCCGCCGACGTCGGTGACTCTTCCCAGCGGCGGAACGGGCAACCCCCGCGCCGGGCTGGGGCTCTTCGAGGGCAAGGCCGACTGCGTGCGCTGCCATCCGCCGCCGCACTTCACCACCGACCAGGACCCGAGCACCCGGGGGCGCTTTCTCGACGTGGGGACCCCGCACCTCCTCCCGCTCCGGACCGAATCGCAAGAGGACTTTTTTCGAGGCGTGGGGACTCCCTCGCTGCTCGGCGGCTGGGACGTTTTCCCCATGCTCACCACCGGTCTGGCCGGCTTCGGCCTGGAGTCCGGACGGCTCAAGGTCACCGATCGCGTCCCGCTTCGAGCGATGCTCGAGCGCTACAGCCATCCGCCCCACGGCAACGCCGCCACGCTGGACGCACGCGAGAAGAACGATTTGTTGGCCTTTCTTCTCACCTTGTGACCGCCTCGAGGGCGCCCGCAAAGGCACCGCAGATGTTGCGTACCGCAAAGCTTGCAACGGGTGTCGAAGTGCGCGGGTGTCGCACCATTGCCCCGACCTGCTGAAAAACTACAGCGCATCAATCGATCGCCGATCGAAAAACGCGCGTGGCGCTTCTTCTCTCGTCGGTGCAACCACCGAGTCAGCGTAGACTGCGGTGCCTGCTCAGCGCGTCGAGAACCGGCGCACTCTTTGAATGCTCTTCCCGGTCCGCATGCGCAGGTCGCTTCCCCTCGCCCTCGTTTTGATCGGTTGCACCAACTCGGGCGTGTATGCGCTGCAGGGCAACGGCGTGCCCGGGCCGGATCGGACGGCTTTCGAAGGGGACGTCTGCGTGCCGCTGGCCACCGGGGACACCTTTCCGGTGAAGGTCCTCTTCATGGTCGAGGGCGGCAACACCGTTCCCTCCTCCACGGTAGGGGCCATCGTGACCTCGATCCAGAACGCCGTGCAACGCTCCGGCAGCAACGTGAAATTCGCGCTGGCCGCCTACCACGTCCTCGCCCAGGGTCTGCAGGGGACATTCGCCGATGGCACGACCATGCTGGGGCAGCTGGTCAACTACCCCGCCTTCCAGGAGGTCGGCCCGGTCTCCATCCGGAGCGCGCTCAAGCTGGCCAAGACCATCCTCTCGGGGGACATGCAGACCAGCTGCCGCGGGACGGTGAATCGGACCCGCTACCTCATCGTGCTCATCGAGGCCTCGGCCGACACCAGCTGCGACTACCCCGCCCTGAACGCTGGCCTCAGCTCCACCTGCACGGTGTTGCCTTCGCTGCAGTGCTCGGAATGTGAGCTGACCGAGATCGCCGGCGAGCTGAAAGGGCTCGAGCAGCAGTACGGGGCGGGCCAGGTCACCATCCAGCCCATCTACATCTTCAACACCCCAACCCCTGACCAGAACCTGGTGGATCAGAACAACGTCATCTCCACCGCCGGCGGGGGCACCACCCCGCGCACCGCCACCGACGGGACGCTGGATTCGGTCCTGGGCGGGATCAGCTTTGCCTCGGTGCAGCGCGAGCTGGTCCTGAAGCGCTTCTTCGCCTTCAACCGCAATGCCCTGGCCCGGGGCGGAAAGCAGCTGGTCGACTCCGACGGCGACGGCCTGTCGGACGACGAGGAGCGGGCCATCGGCACCGATCCGCTCAACCCCGACACCGACGGTGACGGACTCTCCGACGGGCTGGAGCGGCTGGCCGGTCTGGACCCGCTGGTGGACAACATCACCGGGGCCACCGGGGTCATCCAGTGCAACAAGTTCCTCGATGACGATGGCGATCTGCTCAACGAATGCGAGGAGCGGGTCATCGGGACCGACCCCTGCGTGGCCGACGGGGACGGAGATGGGCTGAGTGATTGGGTGGAGGTCATGTCGCGCACCAATCCTCAAGTTGCCGAAGACCTCACCGACACCGATCGAGACGGGACCAGCAACGCCGACGAGGTGATGGCCCACACCGACCCGCTCAGCAACGACTCCCAGTTCCGAGCCGACCGCGGCTACGTGACCCAGATCACCGGCGCCGCCCCCACCGCGGACGGGCGGGTCTGCTACCACGTGCGGGCCACCAACGTGAGCCTGGTGGCGACGGTGGCCAGGCCCGATCCGCTGGGGAACATCATCCCCGCCGGCACCAACGACATCATTCTCTACTTCCAGGCCGGCCGCTCCAACGACCCGCACGGCGTGGGAATCGCCGAGACCTTCGAGCAGCGCGTCCTCTTCAGCCCGCCGGGCACCAAGACCCCCAGCGGGACGATCTTCGTCACCCCGGATCAGTTCGTGGTCGGCCAATGAGTGCGTTCGCCCTGAGGGGCCCACCCCTCAATCCCAGAGGGGGGCCAACCCCACACAAACCCCCAGAAAGGGTTTCAAGCGTGATGCAAGTCCCTGGATCTTCTGAGCTGTCCACCGGCCGAGTGCACGGATCGTCTCTTGCTTCTTCCGGTTCACTGAAAGGAGCACGGATGAAGAACGCACGTATCGCTTGGGCCTTGGGACTGGGCGTCGCGCTGGCGTGGGCGGTACCTGCCTTCGCCCAGAACAGCGACAACCCGGAATGTCTTGGAACGCAGTGTGGCACTCCACAGGAGCAGGGAGGTGGCGGCTGTAGTTGCGGCTGCGGCTGCTCGGTGTGGGTGAGCTACACCGACGATGGGAAGACGCTGTCTTACACTGACGATGCCGACGGCGATGGCAAAGCCGACGGCTTCGACAATTGCCCGTTCGTCAGCAACCGCGATCAGACCGACGGTGACGGCGACGGCGTGGGCGATGCCTGCGACAACTGCCCCACCGTGGCCAATCCCGATCAGCGGGATACCGACGGCGATGGAAAAGGTGACGCCTGCGACGATGACAGCGACGGCGACGGAATCCTGAACGCGCAGGACAACTGCCCCAACATTCCCAACAAAGATCAGATCGACACCGACCACGACGGCAAGGGTGACGCCTGCGATCCGGATGACGACAACGATGGCATCCCGGATGCCGAGGATCACTGCCCGCGCAATGCCGACCCGAGCAACCCGACCACCATTCCGGGTGCCCAGTGCTTCATCGACACCGATGGGGATGGCATCGACGACTCGCATGACAATTGCCCCAGCGTCCAGAATCCCGACCAGAAGGACACCGACGGCGATGGCATCGGCGATGTCTGCGACAACGACATCGACAACGACGGCATCCTGAACGGTCAGGACAACTGCCCCACCGTGGCCAACCGCGATCAGCATGACGACGACGGCGACGGAATCGGCGACGCCTGCGACCCGTACTACTGCGTGGTGGTCGATCCTTCGAACCCCGCTGCCTGCCTCGACCCGAACCACGCCTTCACGGTGAGCGCCGGTGGGAGCATCACCATCAACAGGACCGACAAGCTCCGGCCGCCGGTGTTCAGCAACAGGGTTGGCGCCGTCCAGTACAGCTGGACCGTGGTCAATCGGCCCGCTGGCTCCTCCGCGACGGTTCAGAATCCGCAGGGCCTCATGGACGCCTGGCGCCACACCTTGGGTGCCTACGCCGACGGGAAAGTCGCCAGCTTCACCCCCGACGGCACGGGCCAGTTCACCCTCCGGCTCACCGCCTCCCTGCTCACCCCCGACCCGGCCTACCCCGACGTGCAGACCTCCCACGCGGACCTCCTCGTGACGGTCAAGGACGCCGGATCCAGCAGCGGCTGCACCGCCCTACCTCTGGGTGCACCGGCCGCAGGTCTCGCCCTGGCCGCCCTGGGTCTGCTGGTCCGCCGACGCCGGAAGTAATCCGGCGCCGGCCCCCGGGGGGATTTCTCTTCACCGTTGTCTGACTCTTCGAACGAACGTGAACCTGAAATCCCCGCTGTTCATCGCCACGGCGAGCCTCGTGCTCGCCGTGGTGTTGTGTTCTTGTAGTGATGCCTCGCTGGAGAAGAAGGCCAGCCAGGTCAATGCGCTGGACAATCACCTCTCCTTGCGCGGCCGCATCTGCACCGATCCTCCCGACCCCAACGGGTTCCCGGTCAAGGTGGTGATGCTGGTCGACCAGTCCGGATCGATGTGCATCTCCGATCCGCCCGGGAGCCAGGGCACCGCTGGGCTCTGCGAGGACTTCGCCGCTCTGACAGGTACCGGCCTCACGACGCCCGCCCGGGTGCGCGCACTCCAGGCCCTGACCCAGCAGTTCGCGACCCAGCCCAACGTGCAGGTGAGCATCGTTCCCTTCGACACCAACGTGAAGAACGTCTGGCCCCCGGCGGTGAGCGGACAGCGCTTCGCCCGCCCGATCGGCATCGATACCTACTTGCAGAATCTGCAATCGCAGCTGGGGAAGGGCACCGACTACCAGGGAGCTCTCAGCTACGCCTACGGCGTCATCGCCTCGGACATTGCCGACACCAACCAGAACAATCCCCAGCTCCTGCCCCGGACCCGCTACGTGGTGGTCTTCCTGACCGACGGCACGCCCTACCCGCGCTGCTCGGCCAACGACAATCTCACCCAGTACGCCGACCCGAACAATCCGGAGCTGATCTGGGCCGACGCACTGCCCGACTACTGCAACCTCACCAATGCCCAGGGGAATGATCCGATCACTGGCTTCATCGCTGGAACCGACCGGAACCAGAACTACCAGCTGTTCAGCTACATCGACCAGATCATGCAGCTGAAGCTGGCCTACAACGTGGGCGACATCCGGCTGCACACGGTGCTCATCTTCAGTGACGCGGGCATCCAGACCTGCCTGAGCCTGGGGCTCCTGTGCCAGGACATCTACGGGGTCTATCCGAACACCGCTCCCGCCGATTACCCCCTCGCCGCGCACAAGGTTGCAACCTGGCTGCTCCAGCAGTTCGCCGCCCGGGGCAACGGGGTCTTCCAGGAGTTCCGGAACAACGACATCAAGGATCTCGGCCTGGGAGCGCTGGATTACAGCTCGCTGGCCAGCAAGAACGTGGTGAAGAGCCTGATCGTGCGGTCCCTCCGGAGCGTCCCGGCGGTGAACGGCCGCAAGGTCGACAGTGATGGAGATGGGCTGCCGGACGACGTGGACCAGTTCCCCAGCATCCAGAACCCCCAAAGTCAGCTCGAAATGGACATCGACCACGACGGCTTTGACGACAACTTCGAGACCATTCACTCAGATCTGGGCTTCGACCCCTTCAAGAAGGACATCCGCGGGTGCGATCCGGCCTCGCCCCTGACCCCCGGTTGCATCCCCCGCGACACCGACGGCGACGGGCTGAGCCAGTTCGCAGAGGCCTACCTCAAGACCCGGGCCAACCTGGTGGACAGCGACGGTGATGGAATTCCCGACGGTCTGGAGGCCCAGTACGGGCTGGATCCTCTCACCCGCAATTACAACGTGGACACCGACAACGACGGCATCGCCGATGACGAGGAAATCCGGGCGGGGACCGATCCTACAGTGCCCGACAGGAACCTCTATGACCGCCACGCCGTGCAATACACCTCCTCGGCGGAGGTGCAGCCGGACGGCAGCGTCTGCTACGACTACGTCGTGACCAACCTCGAGCTGGTGACCCCGCCGCCCGGCGTGGGCATCGCCCAGTCTGGCTACAACCTCTTCAAGGTCTGGTTCGCCGAGGCACCGGAGAGCGCCGTCTCGTCGGACTACGGAGTCTGGAGAGCTGCCTGCGCCTGGGCTCAGTACGATCAGGCCGGCATCCGCGTCCCAGCCGGGCCCGACCTCCAGGTCGATGACGCGGCATTCATGGCTCCCAATCTGCTGGAAGACGAGGCCGACTACCGCACGCGCTGCCTGGGGACGCCGCCGCAATGACCCACCGGGCGCGGCTGCTTGCGGCCGCCTTGGTGGGACTCCTCGGCCTGGGAATCGCCTGCACGCAAAGTTACCTCTACGACGAACGGCGGCGGGATCAGCTCCCCATCGATCGAACGCTGACCCTCGAGGGCCGGTTCTGCACCCTGGGCACCAACGACGTCGTCCGGCCCATCAAAATCCTCTTTGCCTTCGACGCCTCACAGTCGATGCGGGTTTCGGATCCCAACGGAACCAGGGCCACGGCAGTGGTCCAGTTGCTGAACTCGCTTCCCCGCGACCCGAACATCGACTTCAGCGTGATGCTCTTCGCCGGAAGCACCACCGCCTTTCTCACCAAGAGCGGCCTGGCGCAGTTCGAGCCCTTGCTCTCCTACACCCCGGCGGACTTCACCAACCTGGAAGATAAAATCCTCAACTTCCAGAACCCCAATGCCAATCGTGATTCGACTGACTTCGTCAAGGCTCTGTCCGAGATCTACGCGGTGCTCAGTACGGACATCACCGCCAACCGGAATGCCGCGGTGGGAGCAGCCACCGACGCCCGGCCGCGGTACATCGTGATCTTCCTCTCCGACGGACACCCCACCTTCAACCAGGACGACGAGCTGTTCCAGGGTGACGCGGTTCGCCGGATCCGACAGCTGCGCATCCTGGTGGACGACGTCATCCTCAACACGGTGCACGTCTTCGCTCCGCTGCAGCCGGTCTCCAGCATCTGCGACGTCACCGGGGA
Organism: Myxococcota bacterium; assembly: GCA_046725335.1. Classification (GTDB taxonomy): domain Bacteria; phylum Myxococcota; class Myxococcia; order Myxococcales; family Myxococcaceae; genus RPRB01. The sequence continues at coordinate 7,500 of JBKOYI010000085.1, forward strand.
CGCTGGCTGCCCGCTGCTGATCATCAACCAGGATGCCGAGCGTCTGGAAAAGATGGCCACCCTGGGCGGTGGCAATTTCCGCGACTTCCGCAATAACGAACAGGTCAACTTCCTCGACTTCAACATTGGTCAGACCCGCCGGGCCTACGTCCTGAAGGAATTCGTGGCCTCCAACATGTCCGCCCGGGCGGATTCGCCGCCGGACGCCGGCGACAGTGACCGTGACGGTCTGACCGACGCCGAAGAGCTGGCCCTGGGGACCGACCCCAACAACCCGGACACCGATGGCGACGGCTTCAGCGACGGGGTGGAGGTCCATTTCGCCAAGCTGGGGGCGACCTTCAATCCGCTGGGGTTCATGCTCCCCGACGGGGGCGGGCTCGATCCTGGCTGCCCGCCCGCCTTGCGAGGCGTGGACAGCGACTGCGACGGCCTCACCGACTGCGACGAGCAGATCATCGGCACCAATTCCACGCTGATCGACTCGGACAACGACGGCATCCCCGACAGCATCGAGTGGCAGCTCGGGACCCAGCCCTCGACCCAGGACATGGACGAGGACCCGGACAGCGATGGACTACCCAACCGGGGCGAAGTGCGGCTGCACACCAACCCGCTCCTGCCCGACACCGCCACCCTGAGCGCCAACGGTTACCGCTATGTGCTCACCGAGGACGGTCCGGTCGATGACCAGGGCCGCCAGTGCTACCGCTTCCGGGTCGAGAACGTGCTGCTGGTGGAGACCCTCGACTACCGCCCGGATGGCGGCGTGTGGCTGCCGGACGGAGGCATCGAGTACCGGGCCGACGGCGGCTACCTCTTCCCTGACGGGGGCATCGGCAACGGGGCCGGCTACAACACCATCCAGCTCTCCATCGCCATGCTCCCGGCCGACGATCCCTCGGGCCGCACCATCCTCCGGACCTTCCGCACCAGCGTGGCCCGCTATCCGGTCGGAGGAATCAAGCAGACGGTCGACGGGGTGATCGAGGTCGAGGCCGAGGATTTCATCCCCACTTGCTATGTCCCTCCAACCATCGACGGCGGCCTTCCCGACGGAGGCTGAACCGCCGGGACCAGCCTCGCCAGGAGAATCGATGACCCCGGTGGTCCAGAACCCGCGGCGCTCGCGCGCAGCCCTCTCTTCCCTGACCGTGCTGGCGGCCACGGTGCTCCTGGGCTGCCCAAAGGGAGAAGTCGGCGAGCTCCCGGTCAACGGGAATGCCCCACCCGACCTCAACTGCAACACCGCCCCGGACGCATTGGCCAACGCCGAGTGCCGGCTCACCCTGGGAGTGGAGAAGCAGGAATACATCCAGCAGCGGGGCGACAAGGATTGGTGGGTCGTCAACGTGGGGACGTTGCCGGCGAACGCCATCGTCCACGTCACCGGAGGCTATCGGCCGGGCCCCGGTCAGGATGCCGGCGCCTTCAACACCGCGGTCAACTTCCAGATGAACGTCCTGGACTCGAACAATGGGAACGTCGGGACAAGCCAGGTCGTGGCCAAGGACGATCACGGCTCCAACCCGCCCACCGTTCTGGACACCACTTTCCGGTACAACAAAGCCAGCAATGATCTCTTCATCCTCATTCAAGATGTCCAAGGGACGCACAGCGATCAGCTCTCGCCCTACTTCATCAAGGTCGAGGTGATCCCTGATCCCGATGGCAATGAGCCGAACGACGCCACCCCAACCCCGATTCAACTCTCCGGCCCGCTCAGCGGCCAGCAGGGAACTCAGGGCGGGTATCTGGCCACCATCGGGGACGTTGACCTCTTCTCCATCGTCTCTCCCGGGGCAAACTACGTGATGTGGATCCGGGTGGGCGAGGATCCAGCCTTCCCGGCGCCCCCCCCGCACCGCTATCGGCTGGAATACTTTCTCAAGGATCCAGGCGGGGTCGTCGTCGCCACCGACTCCTCCAGCGCCGGCTCGCTGTTCAGCCCCAACCTGGTCCAGATCGGGACCGCCCGGCTGCTTCAAGCGTCAGGGACCTACACGCTGCTGGTGCGCGGATACATCGACCCCAACAACTCGACCGTGCTCGCGCCGGGCGACTTGAAGTTCAAATACAAGGTCGAGGTCATCATCGTCCCGCTCCAGGACCCGGCCGAGCCAAACAACAGGATCGAGGATGCCAAGGCCAAGCCTTCACCGGACTTGACCCTCTCTCCCGGCGGTTCGGGGACCATCGCCGGGCGCATCAGCTTCGTGCCCGACCCGGACTGGTACCGGGTGCGGCTCAATGGTGACCCGTCAGGCAGGCCCCATCTCTTGCATTACAAAGTCGTGCCCTCTACTACGCCGGCCCGCTTCCCGCCTGTTCCGGGCAACAAGGATCGGGCGCTCTACGTGACCACCGAGATTCCCAGCGGCACCCAGGGTGAATGCGCAGCTGGAGACGCCGGGGTGTGCATCATCAGCGCCGACACGCAGAACTACAACTACCTGCTGGCGGTAAACACCTGCTCGGCCTCGACTCCGCAGTGCCTGCAGTCGACGCGTTACGAAAACTACGACACGCCGCCGAAGTTCCTCAACCTGGGCAATTTCGAGGCGGTGCTTCAGGTTCCGCCGCACTCGGGCATCGTCGATTACTATTTCCATTTCGAGGACGACGGGGTCAATTGGGCCGACGACACCGACTACACCATCCAGGTCGACTGGCGCTCCGAGCCCGACCCGCCAGAGGCCGTGCCCGATCCCGACCGGCCGACCGTCCTGGCCGCCGGCGAAGGCTCGACGGCGATGAGCGGATACTTGAGCTACGGCATCGGGGCCACCGATACCAGCCTTGGAATCGCCCCCATCACCGACGTGCGGGACTACGACGGTCGGGGCGACGACGTGGATCGGTTTGCGGTCACGATTCCCCTCGCGGTCACCGCTGAGCAGGAGCTGTTTTTCCGCTGGAGGATCCCCGCGCCTTCACTGACCCAGATGCCCTACGACCTGGGGATGCGCTTCGCCTTCTGCGTTCCCGACGGTGGGGTGGCCTGCGCCACCATTCAGAATCGCACTCTGAGCGGCGGAAGCCAGCTGGGACTCATCTACAGCCCCGGCCCAGTGACCTCGTGGTGGAACACCAGCAGCACCGGCATCCCCAACGAGCCGGCTTACGATCGGACCTATGACATGGTCGGTGGAAACGTCATCACCACGCTCAGACCCTATGCCTGTGGTTGCCTGGAAAATCGGCTCATCGCCCAGGGCGGAGGCGGGACGATGTACGTCTCGGTCTTTCCGATCAACCGACAGACCTGGAACACCGGCACTCCGTACACCGTCGAGGCCGGCTACGGACCCTACCCCTTCAGCTTCACCACCGTCCCGGGTGGGACGATGGTCACCTGTCCCACTCCGTGCCAGTTCACCCGGTACTGATGGCGCGTTTCAGCCGCCCCGCCCTAGATGCCCCCGTCGACCGCGGTGCACTGGATGGGGACCGTCTTGGTGGGCTTGTTCTCGGCGTTCGACTGGATGGCGAGCTCGGCGGTGTACTTGATGGAGCCACCATCCGTCGCCCCAAGCTGAGCCGGGGGCGCACACAGCACCTTGAGGAAGCCAGACTTGTTGGACTTGAGGGTATTGCTGGTGGTGGAGGTGACCCCACCATCGGGCAAGTCGACCGACTGGATGAGAACTGGAGTCACCAGAGTGATCGAAGGATCACCCGACACCGCCATGCTGCTGATCACCAAATCTTGCTGACCCTGGTCGGTCACCATGAGGATGTCCTCACGGAACTGAACGCCGAGTCCGCCATCGGGGAGCCGGCCCACGAACAAAGAACCCACGATCGTGTCTCGATCGGTGACGATCTGCGGCTTGGCTGGGAGTGACCCGCTATCATCGCCGCAGGCGCCAACCGCAGCGATTGCCATCATCGCCGTACCAAAGATGAGAACCCGCTTGAGCATGCACCGAACGCTACCAGCCCCCTCGAGACCCTTCCAGCAACACGCCGTCGTCGCGCTGGCGCTGGTATGGCTCTGTGGGTGCAGCAGCGCACGCGATGACTTCATCGGCGCACGGGTGAAGGATTCCTGCAACGAGAGCTATCCCGCGTGCAAGCTGATCGCCAGCTGCTACATCGGCCCGGAGAGCTACATCGAGGGCCGCTTTCCCGGCGAGGGGAAGGTCATCGTCAAGCTCGACCAGCCCAGTGCGATCAAGGTCAGCTTTTTCTTTGACGACATCTCAGCAGTGGGCACCGAGACCTCCATCGTCTGGTACGAGACCGGCTGCACTGCCAGTGCGCGCGACGACGTGCCCGGCCAGACGGTGGCCACCGAGTCCAACCAGACTGGTCTTTTCGAACGAAGCCAAGATTTGAAGGAGGACGGGGAGCACCTCATCTCCTTCAAGAGCGACCTGGAGGCGACCTACCTCATGAAGGTCGATGTGATACCGACCGTTCAATGACAGGGCGGGAGGATCAACTGGGTAGCTTTCAGATCTTTCCTGTTTTCGCCCGCTTCACCAGCCGGTCCGCGACCCGGTAGCTGTTGGCCATGATGGTCAGGGTGTTGGGGTTCCCGCCGCTGGTGGGCATGAAGCTGCCGTCCACCACGTAGAGGTTGGGCACGGTGTGGGCGCGGCAGTCGCGGTCGAGGACGCTGGTGGCGGGGTCGGTCCCAAACCGACAGGTTCCGTGCTGGAGGATGGTGGTTTCTCCGGCTTCGGCCACCCGCCAGACCGCGTCCGGCTCCATGGCCTTGAGGAGCTCCTCGCCACGATCGATGAGGTATTTGGTCACCTCGAGGTCGGCGGGGTGCCGGTCGATGGTGATGGCCGCCACCGGAATGCCGTACTTGTCCTTCACCGATGAATCGACCGTCACCTGCGTTCCGGGAGTGGGCAGCCACTCGGCGTAGGTCTCGAACTGGAGCACCCTGCTGTCCCGGAAGAGGCGGAAGCGGTCCTTGAGGACTTTTCCGAAGACTCCACCTTTCGGCCCTCCCTGGGCCAGCACGATGCCATTGCTCACCGGCGCCGGATGCTCCCACAGGAAGCCGATCGCTCCGCCCTTTCGACTGCCGGTCTTGGCCGAAGCCGGAAGGACGTAGAAATCCGACAGGCTCCGCTGCACGAAGGGCGACGGGTCGTCGAGCCAGGGCCAGCTCTGCCGGCGCTTGGAAATGCGGAACGAGGCCCGCGACCGCCCAAAGCCGCTGAAGGAAAGATGACGGCCGACCAGCCCGTTGTCATTGGCCAGCCCCTTGGGCCAGCGCCCTGACTGCGAGTTGAGCAGCAGCCGGGCGCTTTCCACCGCGGTACAGGAAACGACCACCACCTTGGCCGGCTGTTCCTGGAGCGTTCCGTCGCGGTCGATGTAGACCACGCTCTTGGCCCGGCCGTCCTGGGAGACCTCCACGCTGCGGGCCATGCTGCCGGAGCGCAGCTCGACGTTGCCGGTTGCCAGGGCCAGCGGGATGAGGGCCGAGTGGGTGCTCGACTTGGCCCCCACTTCGCAGCCGTAGCTGCCGCACACGGCGCAGTAAACGCAGGGCATCCGGTTCTTGTAGGGGCGGCTGAGGATGGCTCGGGGCGTGGGGTAGGGATGGAACCCCACCTTCACTCCGGCCCGGTCGATCTCCTTGGCAATCGGGTGCTCGGCCAGCGGCGGCAGCGGGTACGGTTTTCGGCGCGGCTCGGCCCAGGGATGGTTGGTCACCAGCCCGGAGACCCCGATCTCTTCCTCCACCTGTTCGTAGTAGGGGAGCAGATCCTCGTAACGGATCGGCCAGTCCACCACTGTCGAGCCGGCCGGCGCCCCGAGCATCGACTTCATCCGGAAATCCACCGGCTTGAGCCGGTAGAAGAAGCCGCTCATGTGCACCGTGCCGCCGCCGACACAGTTGGCGGTCCAGGCGTGGTTGGTGCGCGAGTACTTGCCGTTCTGCCCCACCCGCCACAGGTGTGGCTCGTCCCAGGGCAGAGGCATGAAGAAGTTGCGCCGGGCGATGGCGATCTCGTCGTGGGTAAAATCGGCCTCGGTGTAGCGCGGCCCTTTCTCCAGCAGCACCACTTTGAAACCGGCCCGCCCCAGCTGCAGCGCCATGGGCGCGCCGCCCGCGCCGCTCCCCACCACCACCACGTCCACTTCGCCGAGGGCCATGCGCGCTCAGCCCTTGCGTGTCTGGCAAGCGTGATCGTCGAGGCAGCCCCGCCGGCCCGATCCGTAGCCGATCAGCTCCCAGCCCCGGCCGTTGCGGTTGCCACCATGCACCGGATCGCCGAACAGGCCTTCCATGGTGAGGCCGATGAGCATGGTCCAGTAATGCTGTTCGCCGGTGCCGGGCGGGCTCTCCTTGAACTGGGTGAGGAGCTCGTCCTGCTCGGCGGGAAGAAGCTGGGGAAACGACTTCTTGTGCCGTCCCGTCGCTCGGCGCATCAGCACCTCGGTGCCACGCAGGAAATCCTGGCGCACGTGTGAAAGCGTGGGGGTGCCCAGGGCTCGGTCGATGTACTCGGGGACTCCCAGGTCGATGGCCCCCGGCTCCTCGTCACGCGGAACGATGCGCTCCACCGCCGCCGCCATGGTGTCGTACTGCTCATTGGTCAGCGAGCGATGCGAGCTCACCAACCCCCGGCCACGGACCACCTCGCGTACCGGCGGCTTCTCCTCCGCCGGCTTGCAGGCGGCATAGAGCAGCGCCGTTCCGCTCATGAAACCGACGTGCTCGATGAAATGCCGTCGCGAGATTGCTCCATGGCGCAAATCATCCTGATCGGCCGGATGGATCGCCGACCCAGAGGGGTGATCTTCGCCATGAGACTGCGTGTCGTCCGACATGGGTGGAAGTGTCTCGCGAGAATTCGACCACCGCAAGACGAAGCCCGGTCCAGTCAGTGCGCGTGCTCAGGTAGAATCGCGGTTCCAGACAGGGGTGAACGTGAAGGAAGGTTTCCGTCGCACATCGGCCGCGCTGGTGCTGTTCGCCGTCACGGCTCTGATCGCGACCGGTGGCTGCGGCAAGACGCTCGGCGCGCTCATCTACAACGACAGTCTTCTCTGCGGGACCTCCGACCAAGCCTGTGCGCCTGACGGAGGTCGCTTCGACCTGCACATCGTGGATCGCACCACCTTCCAGGTTGCCAATCCCTCCATCCCCACCTTCGACATGGCACTCAAGCCAGGCTCGGCCATCGTCGGCTTTGCCTTCGTCGAGCGGAGCCCGCGTCAGGACTCGGGTGTGTTGCTGCTGTACCCCGACAGCGGCGTCGTCGACTACGACATCATGTACGCCGAGTTCGACACCGACGCTGGCGTGGCCCTGGGCGCCGAGCGGGTGCAGACGGTGCAGCGTTTCTTCGGGGTGAGTCTGGCCTACCAAGCCAACGGGGATCCGGCGGTGGCTTACCTGGGTGGGCCGCTGGCCGCGGCGGGAAGCGCGCTGGCCGAGGCCTTCTGGTTCCAGAACGACGCGGCCATCGCCTACCGCAGCGGAGGCGTCTGGGCCGAGCAGGTGGCCGCGGCGAGCTCGAGCCCGCCCTTCTCGGTCCCCACCACGGCCTCCAGCGACCAGGGCCAGGTAGTTGGCTTCTATCCGGCGCTCCTCTTCGAAGGGAACAACGCGGTGCTGGCCTACCGAGACGGCCACAACGGGCAGTCGGCCGGCGTGGGCGACTGGCAGTCATCGGATCTGGAAATGGCCATCGGGGGCCCGACGGCTTGGACTCCGGTGGCCCTTTTGCAGGCGGGAAACAACAAGCGCGCCTATGGAGCGCACAACCGGATCATCCCCGGAGCCAAGACGCTGGCCACCGGTCCGCGCGGGGCGGCGGTCATCTCCGATCGCGCCGGCAGCGGGCCCGACACCTTCGGCGCCGATCTGGAATTTTCCGAGCAGCAGCCCGACGGGAGCTGGTTGAGCGCCGGGGCCATTACCCCGGTCAACTCCAACGTGGCCAGCATCCTCGGCTCCAACGGAGCCAGCATCCTTCCAAACACCCACGCCGGGCCCTCCATCGATTACCGCGATAACTGGGGTTACGCGGTGGCGGTCACCGACCGGAGCAACAACGCCGCGCTTTTCACTTACTGCGCGGCCGGCGCCGACTGCACCGTCCCTGGGAACTGGGCCATCCTCGATCCCGTCTATCAGCAGGGCACCGGCGGCTGGTACGTCTCGACTGCCATCTCCCCCGCTGGCGACCCCTCGGTGGCCTATTACGTCTGCTCCAAGCAGAACGGACGCAACGAAGGAACTTGCACCGGCGATGATTTTCTCGCCGTGACCAACCGGGGCGTGAGCCTGAAGTGGTCCGACCACCAGCTCATCGTGGACACCGGCCCGGCCTTCCAGACCCGGATGCTCTTCGTGGGGGACCGCCGGGTCATCGGCTACCGCAACGGCGCCAGCGGCGTGCTGCAGATCGCCATCGAGAAGCCATGAAGGGCCTGGTCTTCGCATTCATCGCCGCGCTCATCGCGGTCGCCGCCGGCTGCGGCAAGGGGGACAACTCGCTGGACGGAAGCCTCAGCGAAGTCTTCGACCTGGACGTGTCCACCGTCCACGTCCTCCGCAACGACAATGCCTTCGCGGTCAGCTACGAAGCCAACAACGGGCGGGACATCGACCTGGTGCTCCGCTTCACCCTGGCCTTGGACGAGCTGCAATTTACCAAAGGGCGGACCATTCGCTTGCAAGGAACGACCGACGGCGGGGTCAATCGAGCCACCCTCCTCCACAATGCCGCGGGTGAGCCCGCGCGCGTCCTTCCCGCGGTCCGCACCGGTGAGTTCCAACTTACCCAGGGCGGAAACCCCGGTGAGGTGAGCGCCGGAAATTTCAGTGTTTCCTTCGTCAGCGATGGCAGCTACGGCAGCGGGCGCGGCGTCACCGGAACTTTCCACGCCACCACGCTCGACGGCGGCTACGGGGACTGGACGCCCTGAAAAGCACAGGGTTGTGGGCCGTGAGAACACATGCTTGCTGACGAAATTCGTCAGCGGATTCGAGTGAATGCATGCGTTGACAGCACTCCACAGCGTCCGATTTACTCGACAGCCAACCCATGCGAGTTCGACCTGCGCTCCGCGCCGTGGCGCTGTCCACCACGTTCGCGGGACTTCTGGTGCTTCCTGCGCCATCGGCTGCGGCCGCCGCCAAGAGCAAGTCAAAAACAAGTGCCAAGTCGACCAAGAGCACGGGCAAGAACACTCGCTCCGCCAGCAAGCCCTCGACAGCCAAATCCTCGACGGCCAAATCCTCGGCAGCCAAGTCCTCCTCGGCCAAGTCCTCGTCGGCCAAGGCCACCGCTCCGAGCAAGGCCACCTTCGATCCGGTGTCTGCGCCCAGCGCACCCATTCCGGCAGCGCCGCCGGCCACTGCCACCGCTATCGCCGGCCCGCCGCCGCAGCGTGGCCCCACCCGCATCGATTTCGACGACCGGCTCATCCAGGGCCAAACCAACAAGTCCGGCGCGGTCTACCTCTATGACCGGAAGGAATTGAAACAGCGCTCAATGATCAAGAAGCGCGAAAGCTTCCGGGAAGAAATCGTCGGCGCGGTCTACGACTCCGAGCTGTGAACCCCGTGGGAGCCTTGGGCGCCGTGCCATCGAGGAGCCAGGCTTGAGCGGGCAACCCGCAGTCCTCCAGGTCGTCATTCTGCGCGACGGGCTCCTCGTGGGGACCGAGGTGTTCGTGCCCGGCTCGTACGTGCTGGGGAGCGCCGGCGACGCCGACCTCAGGTTGGACGATGCGGCGGTGGACGCCCACCACGCCATCCTCTACTTCCAGAACGGCAAGGCGGCAGTCCAGGACTCGGGCTCGGTGGGAGGGCTCTACGTCAATGGGCATCAGGTCACCGCCTGCGAGATCCGCTCGGTGGACGAGGTGGTGCTCGGCCCCTTCGTGCTCAAGACGCGGGTGCTCGGGCCGCGCGCCAATCCGCGGGTGACTCCCGCCCCCGAAGTTTCGGCGCTGCTGGGCAGCTCGCCCCCGGCCGGGATCCCCCAGGTGGCGCCCATCTCCTCTCCGCGGCGCTCGTCGCCCCCCACCCCTCCACCGCCGCCCGCCGAACCGGAGAACACCGCCCCCGCTCCCTACTCCCGCGTCTCCCCAGCCAACGGGAAGTCCGGAGGGGGAACCGTTCCTTCGGCCCGCCGCCGGAAGGGGAGCAAGGGTCGGACCGAGCAGGACGAGCCGCTCGGCGCACCTCCGTCGGCTTTTCCGCAGAAGCCGCCGCTCGATTCCTACGATGGGCGGGCTCCTCACCGGGGCGCTCCAGCCGCGGAGCGACCGTGGCATGAAGCTCCCGCCTGGCCACCGCCCAGTGCATCGCGTGGCCCAGAGGTGGTGAAGCCTCTGGGCGCCACTGCCTCCCCACGCCCGCCTCCGCCGCCCGCCGCGGCCCGTTCGCTCCGTCCGGCCGGGGCCACTGCTCTCGGCCCGTCGCTCTTTGCCGTTCCCACCAAGGGGGGACGGGGGAAGCCCCGGATCTACTTCCAGCTGTACTGGCGCGAGGCCCGGCAGCTAGCCCGGAGCTTTGGCCGGACCTCGGCGAAGAAGCCCATCACCAGTGGGCTGGCCGAGCAGGCCATGGTCCCCCTCTATGGCTTCACCATGCCCGAGGGCTTCCCCCTCGCCGAGTCGGCCTCCCGCTCGACCTATCGGCTCTACCTCCCTCCCAAGGCGGAGGTGGAGAAGCGCCGGGGTGATGGCCGTTTTGCCCCGCTGGGTCCGGCGGAGGTCGAGACGGTCGGCGGCCGAAAGTGCCTGACCCTCCAGAGTGGCAATGCAGTCGCCCTCCACGAAGGCGACATGACCTGCTTCGTCTACGTCGCTCCTCCTCCGGAGCGAAGCTGGGTCAACCCGCTGCGGGGCAAGCCCTGGGGGTTCATCTTCCTGCTCCTGGCATTCTTCCCGCCCACCGTGTGGTGGATCCTCTTCGGACCCCAGGGACCGGAGCTGGCCGATTTCAACGCCCGCAACCTCAATCCGGTGGCGGTCCGGTTGATGGCGCCCAAGAAGGAAGAGAAAAAGAAGGAGGAGAAGAAGAAGGAGCCGGAGAAGAAGGAAGAGAAGGTCGAGAAGAAAGAAGAAAAGAAGCCCGAGAAGAAGAAAGAGCCCGAGAAGAAGGTGGTCAAGGCCCCACCGCCGAAACCACTACCCCCTCAGCCGCCCCCTCCGCCGCAACCACCGGAGAATGTGCAGAAGGCTCTGGCCAAGGTGAGTGCCGCCGGCCCGGCGATGAAGTCGATGCTCGCCGCCATCAACAAGCTGGGGCCCGGTGGCAATGCCGCCGCCTTCAAGCTGAACGGTCTGGTGGGGAAGGGGCCGGTGGCCAGCAACGTGGGGATGCCGGGGCTGGGAATCGGCAAGGGGACCGGGGGCGGTCGAGAGCTCCTGAGCGGCTTGGGCGGCGCCGGCATCGGTTCGATGGGCGCGGGGGCGGTGGGCAAGGGGCCGGTGCGTGCCGGAGTGGCCCGCGCAGCGTCGGACCGGGTCACTTCCCAAGGACAAATCGACAAAGAAGCAGTGGCCAAGGCCATCAACTCTCACCTGGCCGAAGTGCAGCGGTGTTACGAGTCGGCACTGCTGAAGAATCCCACCCTGGCCGGCAAAGTGGTGCTGGAGTGGACCATCTCCACGCAAGGACGGGTCGTGACCTCGAAGTCCAAGAGCTCGACGTTGAAGGACAGCTCGGTCGAGTCCTGTATCCTCCGCTCTCTCAACAATTGGCAGTTCCCCGCCGCACGAGGCTCATCGGTGATCATCAGCTATCCGTTTATCTTCAACGCGGTGGGTTTCTGAGCCGGGACTGAGCTCAACTCCCAGGTTCCCCCACTGTTCAGGACACGACTTGAAACGAACGATCTTGCTCTTGGTGTGTCTCGGTCCCGCGCTGGCGATGGCGCAGGAGGAACTGGAGAGCCCCGGTACGGTGCTGGCGGTGCAGGACCGCACCTATCGCATGTCCAGCGAGCTCGTCCTCGGTGTGGGCGTCGCGCCGCTCGACGCTTTCTACAAAGGGCTCACCGCGCAGGTCGCGTACGTCTACCATTTCACTGACGCCTTCGCCTGGCAGGTCGGGCGCGGGCTGATCTCCTACAACGTCAAGACCGGGCTGCGGAACCAGCTGGAAACGCAATTCGGAGTGAGCCCCACCGCCTTCCCGCAGCTCAACTGGATCGTGGGCTCCGACCTGATGTGGACGCCCATCTACGGCAAGATCACCTGGCTCAACAGCAGCGTGGGGCACTTCGAGGTGTTCGGGTTGCTGGGTGGCTCAGTGGTCAACGAACGCATCGCCGCCGACGTCGCCAGCGGCACCGGCAACACCGTCTTTCGACCGGCGGCCCATCTGGGCGTGGGTGCACGGCTCTTCGCCAGCAAGTCGATCTCCTTCCGGCTCGACTTCAGCAACGACTTCGTGATCTTCAAAGGCCTCGAATCCAACATCCTTCTCGTCCAGCTCTCGCTGGCCCTCAACTTCGGCGGCACCGAATGATGGGCCGGTTGACGTCGTCCTGGACCGCGGCTGCGGTGGCGCTGGCGCTCGCCAGCCCCACCCTCGCCCAGAATCCGGCGGCCGCCCCTCCCGCAGCTGGAACGCCGCAGCCCTCGCGGCCCGCGGCAGGCTCGCTACCGGCCACAGGCGCGCCGGCGGCAGGACAGCCCCCAGCGGCGGCCCCGGCCACTGCCCCCCGCCCACCCGCGGGAACGCCGCCCTCGGCACCGCCACCCCGGCCGGCTGCTGCTCCCGGGGCGGCTGCTTCCACCCAGGCTCCCGCATCGGCGGGCGAGGCCGTCGCTCCGCCGCCCAAGGTGGACCCCAAGACGTTCGACGAGGCGCTGCATGACTACTTCGACGGCAAGCCGGAGCCGGCGGCCCGCAAGCTCTATGCCTTCCTGGAGTCCACCCCGCCCACCGACGAGAACTTTGCCTGGGCGCAGTACTTCCTCGGCCGCTGCCTCATCGACCTGAACCTTCGCCACGCTGGCGCGGTCTACCTGGCCAAAGTCGCTCACGAGCGCAGCAATCCCCAGGTGCTGCCCAAGACCCTGGATGCGTTGAAGGTCTTGACCCAGGTTCCGCACGACGAGGTGCTCATCGACGAGCAGATCTTCGGCTCGCTGGATCTGGGCTTCCTCCCCGAGAGCGTTTCCGACTACGCCAACTACCAGCAAGGGCTGGTCGACCTCCGGGTGGGGAACGAGCGATGGGCCAACACCCACTTCGTCAAGCTGGAGGAAGGTGGAGTGGAGGCCAGCCGGGCCCAGTTCGCCCTGCTGGTCACCCGCCTCCGGAACGCCAAGGGGGCGGTCGACGACAAGATGATCGACGACTTCCTGGAGCTGTCCAAGGACGAGAAGCTCACCCAGGAAGCCCGCAACGAGGCCCGGCTGGCGGTGGCCCGGCTGCGCTACGAGAAGAAGGACTACGAAGGCGCGCTCAAGGCCTACGACATGGTCCAGCTGCCCTCGCTCGACCCCGGGCGGGCCACGCTGTACCTGGAGGAGGCCTGGACCCGCTACAACCTCGGCCAGCTTCGAGCCACCATCGGCCTGCTCACCACCCTGGATGCGCCCAGCTTCCGCGACGAGTTCCTGCCCGACAAGTACATCCTCCGGGCACTGGTGTACCGGGACCTGTGCCAGTACCTCCCCGCCAAGCGCGCTGCCAAGGAGCTGACCCGGCGCTTCGGCGATTCGCTGGAGGCCATCCGCGAGCGGGAGGACCTGACCCAGGACCCGCGTCTGCGCCGGGCGGCCAGCAGCCACGGAGCCACCAAGCGCGCCTCCCGCTTCCTCGAATCGCTCAACGTCGAAGGCGAGCTGCTCAGTCGCCACGCCGGAGGCTTCGGTGACCGGCTCTACAAGCACCTGACCCGCGTTTACGATCTGGCCCACGCCGAGGGCCAGCGCCTCTACGACCAGCGGCTGCGAGAGTCGGTTCGGGAGGAGGCCGACAAGCTGCTCCGGGCTGCGGAGCAAGTCCGGCTGATGGAGTACGAGGTGGGCCTCAAGCTCTACGAGCGCATCAAGAAGGGCTCCAAGCTGGTCATGCCGGAGAAGGAGATTCCGGTCACCAGCGCTCAGTTGGCCTTCCGATTCGACGGCGAGTACTGGAACGACGAGCTGCGTAGCTACCGGGTGAAAATCCCCAGCCGCTGCCTCGAGGAGGGCGCCCAGTGACCATCGGCGTCCTTCTCCTCGCCCTGGCAGCCGGGCCGTCGAACTCGCCGCTGCTCCCCACCCTCGACAAGACCGTGAATCCGGTCGTCACCCGGGCGCGGGAGAAGACCGAGAACGTGGAGAAGCTGAAGCGGGACATCTTCAAGGTCGACCGCTCGCTCATCGAAACCGAGCGGCTCATCGCCAAGAGCCGCAACGCTCCCTATCTGCCGGACCTCCAGTTCCGCCTGGCCGAGCTCTACGTGGAGAAGAGCCGCTACGTCTATTTCCTCCAGGACGCCCAGCGGGGAGGCGAGACCAAGGGCGCCATCGTCAGCCCCGAAACCAAGCTCCTCAAGCAGAAGGCGGTCCAGCTCTACAACCGGCTCCTCCGCGAGTTCCCCGACTTCCACGACGCCGACAAGGTCACCTTCTACCTGGCCCACGAAATGCGGGAGCTGGGCCAGTTCGACGAGATGCTCAAGACGCTCAACGAGCTGATCGCCAAGTACCCCAAGAGCCCACTGCGGCTGGAAGCCGAGCAGATCATCGGCGACTACTACTTCGACAAGTCGGACCTGGTGGAGGCCGAGAAGCACTACACGGCCATCCTCGCCCAGCCGCCGTCGCCGGTGCACGACCTGGCCCGCTACAAGATGGGCTGGATCCGGGTGAACCAGGCCAAGCACGCCGAGGCCGTGGTCTTCTTCGAGGCCGCCGCCGCCAGCGAGACGCTGCCGGGCGTGGACGCCAAGAAGGCGCTCAACGTGAAGCGCGAGGCGCTGCTGGACCTGGTCTACAGCTACACCGAGGCCAAGCCGGCCAAGGGCGCGCTCAACTACTTCGAGAAGCTCAGCGAGAGCCGCGCCACCTTCGCGCTGGCGCTG
>JBKOYI010000034.1:0-18943 GCA_046725335.1 Myxococcota bacterium
CGGCCGCGCTGCTCTGCGGGGCCTTTCTCTGGCTGGTCTGGCGACTCCGGCCTCGCGACGGCTACGGCGTTCGGGTGGACCTGGCCGGCGCCGAGCTGGCCCGAGCCATCGATGGGCGACCCGAACGGGTGCTCTGGACCCAGCTCGCCGCTGTGCGTCAAGCGGGCCGCTGGTCGCCCCGCTGGGTGCTTGAGCTGCACGACGGGACCTGCCGGGAGCTGCCCCGGGTGCTCTTTGCCAATGGGGCAGTCTTCGCCGATCTGGGTCGGGCTCTGACCCGCCCAGACACCCCGTTCAGGGTCGAAGCCTGAGCCTCGCTGGGGCCTCACTTTTCCTAGTCATCGCGGTAACTTGGAGAGTCTACCCCAGCTTGTGAGTGTGGGGTGTGCGTGTTAGGAAAAGCAGTCACTCCCTTGAACGGAACCAGTAAACACGAACCCGCCGCCCAGGCCGCGGGCGCTGCCTCTGTGCCCGAATACGGCGCCTCCTCGATCACCGTCCTGGAGGGGTTGGAGGCGGTCCGCAAGCGCCCTGGCATGTACGTAGGCGACACCGGACTCTACGGACTGCACCACCTGGTCTACGAGGTGGTGGACAACAGCGTCGATGAGGCGCTGGCCAAGGCCGCCACCGAGATCATCGTCACCATCCACGTCGACGGAAGCGTCAGCGTCAAGGACGACGGGCGGGGGATTCCGGTCGGTCCCCACCCGACGGTTCGGGGCATGGACACGGTCGATGTGGTGATGACCAAGCTCCACGCCGGCGGCAAGTTCGAGAACACCGTCTACAAGGTCTCGGGCGGCTTGCACGGGGTGGGTGTCTCCTGCGTCAACGCCCTCAGCGAGTGGCTGCGGCTGGAGATCGCCCGCAACGGCAAGGTCTACGAGCAGAAGTACGTGCGGGGCATCCCGCAGCAGGCGGTTTCCGAGATCGGCACCACCGACAAGCGAGGAACCACGGTCTGGTTCAAGCCCGACGCCACCATTTTCGAGACCGTCGATTTCCAGTTTGACACCCTCAGTCAGCGGCTCCGGGAGCTGGCCTTCCTCAACGCCGGCCTGAAGATCAGCATCACCGACGAGCGCACCCAGAAGAGCCACCTCTTCGAGTTCCAGGGTGGAATCGTGAGCTTCGTGGAGTTCCTCAACAAGTCGAAGGAAGGGCTGCACCCGCCCATTTTTTTCCGCGCCGAGAAGGAAGGGGTGGAGCTCGAAATCGCGATGCAGTGGAACGATGGGTACGACGAACGCATCTACTCCTTCGCCAACAACATCAACACCCAGGAGGGTGGAACTCACCTGGTCGGCTTCAAGAGCGCGCTCACCCGGACCATCAACACCTATTCGGAGCGCGCCGCGCTGTGGAAGGATCTCAAGGAGGCCCCCACCGGAGAGGACGCGCGGGAGGGGCTGGCCGCGGTCATCAGCGTCAAGCTGTCCACCCCACAGTTCGAGGGGCAGACCAAGACCAAGCTGGGCAATTCCGAGCTGAAGGGCCTGGTCGAGCAGATGGTCAACGAGCAGCTGCTGATCTGGCTGGAGGAGAGCCCCAATGGGGCCAAGAAGATCCTCGCCAAGATTGGCGACGCCATGCGAGCGCGCATCGCCGCCCGCAAGGCCCGAGAGACCGTGCGCCGCAAGGGAGTCCTGGACGGAATGTCCTTGCCCGGCAAGCTGGCCGACTGCCAGAGCCGGGACCCGCGTGAGAGCGAGCTTTACATCGTCGAGGGGGACTCGGCCGGTGGCTCCGCCAAGCAGGGCCGTGATCGACGGAATCAGGCCATCCTTCCGTTGCGCGGGAAGATCCTCAACGTCGAGAAGACGCGCTTCGAAAAGATGCTCACCTCCCAGGAGATCGTGGCGCTCATCACCGCGCTAGGGACGGGCATCGGCAAGGAAGACTACGAGCCCGAGAAGTGCCGCTACCACCGCATCATCCTCATGACCGATGCCGACGTGGACGGCAGCCACATCCGGACTCTGCTCTTGACCTTCTTCTACCGGCAGATGGCGGAGCTGATCTCCCGGGGCTACCTCTTCGTGGCCCAGCCGCCGCTCTACAAGGTGACCCGGGGCAAGAAGGAGCTCTTCCTGAAGGACCAGCGCGCGCTGGACGAGCACCTGATGCGCATCGGCGTCGAGCGCTGCGCGGTCATTCCCACTGCTCTGGCCGGAGTGGAGGGCGAGGAGATCCGGGGTCCAGCGCTCCGGTCGCTCCTGGAGGCCATCCGTCAGTACCAGGAGCGGCTGAACAAGCTGGCCCGGCGGCGTGACCCACGCATTCTCGATGCTCTGGTGCAGGCGGCCCGGGTGGACGAGACCACGCTCCTGGACATGGATGCCCTGGTGGCCGAGGTGGAGAAGATGCACCTCTGGCTCAAGGAGCGCTCCCCGGAGGTGCTGGCCCAGCTCCGCTCCTTCCGCAAGGACGATCCGGAGCACCACGCCAAGAAGCTGGTCTTCCGCACCGAGGTGAATGGAAGTCCCAAGGAGACGGTGCTCGATCACGCTTTTCTGGCCAGCCCGGAATACGCCGAGCTGGTCCAGCTCCGGCGGGCCTTTGGGCAGCTGGGTCCCTCGCCCTGGACGGTGAAGTTGGAGGAGGGTGAAAAGACCGCTCTCCGGGTCCAGGACATCCTGGCCGCGGTGCTGGCCGACGCTTCCCGGGGGCTGGCCATCCAGCGGTTCAAGGGCCTGGGAGAAATGAACCCCGAACAGCTCTGGGAAACGACGATGAACCCGGACTCCCGCACCCTGCTTCAAGTACGGGTGGAAGACGCGGTGGAGGCGGACGAAATCTTCAGCCTGCTGATGGGCGAGGCGGTCGAGCCACGGCGCGAGTTCATCGAGAAGAACGCCCTCGACGTGCAGAACCTGGACATCTGAGGGCGTCCAGGGGCCCACTCCTTGGTTTCGGACCCGTCGGGAAGCCCCTATGCTTTCCGGGGTGTCAGGTGTTCCACTGGGGCGTCGTCTAACGGCAGGACATCAGACTTTGGATCTGATTATCAAGGTTCGAATCCTTGCGCCCCAGCCAGCATGCTCCCTTCCAAGGAAGGTGCTTCCGTGGCTTCCCGCGTGCTCCAGCTGGTGGCGATCGGCAACGCTCCGCCGCCGCTGATCAGGGAGCTGGAGATCCCGCTGACGACCCAGCTGGGACTGGTGCTCGGCTACGGAAGGCCTGCGCTGGCCTCGCCAGCCTACGCTTTCAACAAGGATCGGAACCAGTACCACTCCAACGCCATCATGCGGCGTCTGGTTCCGCTCCTGGACCCCACCGGGATGGTCCTGGGAGTGACCGACGTGGACCTCTTCGTGCCCGATGGGCCCTTCGTCTTCGGCGAGGCGGACCGGGAGTCGCGGGTGGGGATTCTCAGCCTGGCTCGATTGCGGCAGGGCGCGGATGAGGCTCTCCTTCGCCGGCGAGTCCAGGTCCAGGGGCTCCATCAGGCCGGACATCTGGTCGGGCTGAGCTACTGCGAGGACCCCCGCTGCGCCATGTTCGCGGCCACTTCGCTGGCCGAGGTCGACCGGCAGCAGCCCTCGCTCTGCCACATCTGCCGGAACGAGCTGGCCAAGCTGCTGCGTTGACCCCGGGGGCAGCGCCGATCTCAGCAGCTTCGCCCACATGGTCTTCGGCTGGACTGGCCCCACGGAGCCAGTGACGAGCGCCCGGTCGACACGCCAGAATCCGATCGGCTCCGCTATTTTCTCGGTGCCGACTCCCGATGACTCTTCGCCTTTGCTCCGCGCTTCTCTGGCTGTGCCTGACCTCGGCGACTGCCCTCGCCTCCCCTCGTTCCGCGCCCTCACCAGACGACACCCCCTTGGCCCGCCTGGCGAGCCTGGAGGAAGCAGAGCCGGAACGGATGACGGAAGCCTCATCCCTGGATGCCCCCGGGCTGCTGGGCTTGCTGACCGCCTTGTCCGCCTCGTTCGTCTACGCCCGCCGGACCCGCCGCCCCCCCTGAACAATCCCCCCGGCCGGGCGCAGCTCCCGGTTCCGCCTCCGGTGGTCGCGCGCTCGACATCGGACGGACGTGGCAGAACATTCCCCGCGGTCGACTCGGGGGAGGTCCCGAGCCTTCCGTCCCCAGGAGGTTCCCTTGGCCACTGCGGAGTCGTTGTTGGCAGATGTTCCCCTCTTCCAGGCGCTGGACGCCGCCGAGCGTTCCACCCTGGCCGGCTCGGTCACGGTGGTCGACTTCCCGCCCGGCAGGCGGGTGTTTCGGAGGGGCGATCCGGGCGGCTCGCTCTACGTCGTGAGCCGGGGCCTGGTGGAGATCTCGGTGGAGACCACCACCGGGGACCGTGTGCTGCTGGATCAGATGGGCCCGGGCGACTTCTTCGGGGAGATCTCCTTGCTCGATGGTCGGGAGCGAACGGCCGATGCCACCGCCACCGAAGAAACGCGGGCGTTCGAAATCGACCGAGCCGATCTGGAAGAGCTCTTCCGCAAGCATCCCGATGCTGCTCTCGACGTGCTGGAGGTGATCGGCCGGAGGCTGCGTGAGGCGGATCGACTGCTCCAGTCGCAATCCAGCGTCTCGCCCAACCAGGAAGTCATGGAGCGTACGACCCCGGTGCAGCGTGTCGCCGAGGCGCTGGCCCGCTTCAGCGGGAGCATCCCTTTTCTGGTTTGGCACGCCCTGTTGTTCCTGGTCTGGATCCTGGTGAACATGAACCTTCTTCCCTTGCTGCGGGCGTTCGACCCTTTCCCCTTCGGTTTCCTGACCATGGCCGTGTCGCTGGAGAGCATCTTCCTCAGCTGCTTCGTGCTGATTGCCCAGAGCCGGCAGGCTGCCGGAGACCGGATCCGAAGCGACGTGGAGTTCGCCGCCAACATCAGAGCTGGCAAAGAGGTGACCCAGCTGCACGGCAAGGTGGACACGCTCTATTCCGAGATCATGGCTCGGCTGGCGGTGCTCGATCGAATCGATCGAGGGCCCAGACCCTCGCAGGGCGGGTAGGAAGATCAGGCCCGAGGGCGCTCCTCCATGGATTCCGCCACCAGCTCGGCCACGTCCTTCACCACGATGGCCTCGCGGCCGGTGTCGTTGGCGGCGTCCCGCAGCATGGTGCTGCAGAAAGGACAGGCCACCGCCAGCACTCCCTCACTGGGACCCTTGTAGTCGCCCACCTTCCCGGGCCGGTCCTTGTCAACCGCCGAAGGGTAGGGGACCGCCGGGTCGGCGGCGTGGGCCAGGGTCAGGGCCACCTCGTTCATCCGGTTGTGATTGATGCGCGAGCCCAGGTGCTCCTCCATCCACATCCGGCCGCCGCCTGCGCCACAGCAGAACGACTCGCGACGGCTGCGCTGCATCTCCACGATCTGAAGTCCGGGAATCGCCAGCAGCGCGTCACGGGGGGCCTGGTACACCCCGTTGTGCCGTCCCAGGTAACAAGGGTCGTGGTAGGTGAGTCGGGCATCCATCACCCGTGACAACTTGATCCGTTTGTCGCGGATGAGCTCGCTGATGAGCTGGGTGTGGTTGAGCACCCGGTAATTGCCTCCGAAGGCGGGGTACTCGTTCTTGATGGTGTTGAAGCAATGCGGGCACTGGGTGATGACCGCCTTGACCCCCAGCCCGTTCCAGGCCTCGACATTGCCCTTGGCCAAGGTTTGGTAGAGGTACTCGTTGCCCAGCCGGCGTGCCGAATCGCCGTTGCACATCTCCTGCTTGGAGAGGGTGGCGAAGCTGACGCCCCCCTCGCGAAGAATTCTCACCAGGGCCCGGCTGACCTTCTTCTGCCGGTCGTCGTAGCTGCCGGCGCAGCCGACGAAGAAGAGGTACTCGTACTTCCCCGGACCGTCCCAAACCGGGAGGTTCAGGTCCTGGGCCCACTCGTCGCGCCGCTCCTGGGCGACGCCCCAGGGATTGCCCTGGCGCTCCATGCCCTCGAAGACCCGCTGGATCTCCGGGGGAAAGTCCGCCTCGACCTGGACCTGGTAGCGGCGCATGTTCACCAGGCGGGGCACGTTTTCGATGAAGACCGGGCAAGCCTGCTCGCACCAGCCACAGGTGGTGCAGGCCCAGACCGTCTCGGCCTTGAGCGCGCTCCCGATGATGGCGGCCAGCGGCTGCTCGGTCCCCGGCGCTCGATGGGGGTGGGCCACCGGATCTTGGTGTTTCCAGATCCAGTGCTTGAGGTCCTGATTCACGCCCTTGTGGGTCAGTGGCTTCCCGGTCAGGTAGGTCGGGCAATGGGTCTGGCAGCGTCCGCATTCGGTACAGCTGTAGAGGTCGAGCCCCTGCTTCCAGGTCAAGTCCCGGACGGTTCGGGTTCCGAACTCCTCCGCTTCCAAGTTCGGGGTGGGGAGCACCTTGCTCCCGCTGAGCGACTGGAAGAACACGTTGGGAAGCGCGGTGATGATGTGAAAGTGCTTTCCCAGGGGGAGGAAGTTCAGGAAGGCCATGATGATGCACAGGTGCGTCCAGAACATGAGCCCCCCGAGTGCCCGGACGACTCCGGGCGGAAGGGCTGAAAGGACCCCTGCCACCAGGGAGGTCACCGGTTCCCAGCCGGTGAATCCCTGGTGGTGGAGCAGCAGGCGGGAGGCGCTGAAGGTGTACTCGCTCACCATCAGCGCAGCGATGAGCCCCAGGATGAGATAGCCCTCCCAGGAGCGGGTCATCCGATCCGGCTTCACTCGCCAGCGCAGCCAGAAGAAGTAGGCAACGCCCGCCAGGGCGCCGAGAGCGACCCAGTCCTTGGCCAGGAGGTAGAGGTTGAACAGGGCTGCCACACCCGGATGGTCCAGCCAGAAGGGGTCAGTGGGCGTGGAGAGCGGCTGCAGCAGGCTCTCCGAGAAGCCCATGCTGAAGAGCATCACCGTCCGGAGGGCCAGCACCAGGAAGGCCACGAAAATGAGCACGTGGGCCACTCCGGGAAGGCGTTCCTCCGGATCGACCATGCGCTTTTGCCCCAGGCCGAAGCGAAGCAACGCCAGCGTGCGAGCGCCGAGGTGGTCGAGGCGGTTCTCCGGCTTCATCGCCAGGAGCACCGAGGCGCGCCCGTAGATGATGTAGGTGAACAGGGAGAGCCCGACGAAGAGCAGCAGGGCGGTGACGACTGGATTCATGGTGCTCCCCAGCGCCCCGGTTGCCTGGGCCCAGGCAGGGACGCTGATTCGCAGGTCAACCTACGGGAGAGCCGCCAGGCTGGGCAACGCCGTCGTGTGCAGCGGAGCTTGGATGGTCGAGAAGCAGGACGGGCTTGAAGCCGGCCGCATCGCAGGAAGCGAGCACGTAGCGCACTCCGCCGTGGAGGCCCTGAAAACCGGCGGCAATGCCCGCGGCGTGCAGGTGTCCGTAGACGCAGACCAGCGGCTGGAATTCCTCGATGACGGCCGCGAAGGCGGTGGGCGGCCGGCCCAGGTAGAGCGGCGGGAAGTGCACGGCCACCACAGGGATCAGCTCCGGCCGTCGCTGCAGCTCGGCTCGGGCTGCCTCCAGGGAGCGGTTCAGTCGTCGCAGCTCCCGCTCCAGGTAGTCGGCGCTGGGGGCGACGTCGCCCATCTCCCCGCCGGGCAGGGGCGGGGCTTCGGGAGTGGTCCACAGCCGCGAGCCGGCCACGACGTAGGGCCCGACCACCACCGCCGAGCTGTGGAGGAAACCGACCACCGACGGGTAGGGTTTCAGCAGCGTGCGCAACTTGGAGGCCGAATCCCCCCACCAGAAGTCGTGATTCCCGCGGACCAGCACCTTCCGTCCCGGCCGTGCCTCGAGCCAGGCCAGATCCCCACTCACCTCGCCGGGGCGGGTGGCCCAGGAGATGTCGCCCGCCACGATCACCGCATCGTCCGGCTTGACCATCCGGTCCCAGGCCTCGCCCAGCGGGCCCGGATGGTTCACCCATCCGAAGCGGTCCATGGATTTGCCGCGGGTCGAGGGCAGGTGGGTGTCACCGATGGCGAAGAGGCGCATGGAGTCGCTGCCCCTCTGACATCGGTGCGGCAACGGTGCAACTACGGACTGCGAGCAGCGCCTGCTGAGTCGTCCTCGGCTCCAGAGAGACTGGGCGGTGCGGAAGGTGTGTCAGTGGACCAGGCGCTCGTAGACCGTGAGGTGGGCCCGTTCCAGCTTGCCCATGCAGGCCAGGATCAGCTCCCGGTACTCCTGCACCTCGCGCAGCCCGGAGATCATCCACCGGTTGGCGATGACCAGCGTCGGAGCCCGTCGAACACCACGCCCCCGGGCCAGCCGATGCTCCTCCCGGATGAGCCGTCGGGTCTGGGGCGAGTCGAAGGCGGCCGCGAAACGGTTCATCTGGAGCCCGGCCCGAGCCGCCAGCTCGAAGACGACGTCCGAGCGGGTGATGTTGAGCCCTTGCTCCAGCGCTGCCCGGCGGAGGCTCTGCAACAGCCTCAGCCTGGCCGGCTCTCCCTGGAGCTTGGCCGCTTCAATCGCCGCCAACGGCTCCAGGCTGGAGCGAGGCGGGTCGCCGGAGGTCCACAGGTCCGTGCACAGCGGCAGGCCCTCCCGTTCGGCCCGGGCCGCCTCGATGTCGCGCACGGCACTGGTGATCTCCTCGGCAGTGGGGAGTGACTCCATCGGCCGGAGTGGATAAGGCCGAATGAGGAACCGAACTCCATCGCCGAGCTCGCGATGAAGTTGCTGCAGCCGAAGGTCGGCAAGGTAGGACCAGGGGCAGAGCACGTCCTGGTACACCGAGATCTGCAGCTGCTTCTGGGAGCGGCTCATCCGGTTTTGGCGAGGAGAGGGGACTGTAGAAAACCCGCCTGCACCTCGACAACGGTGTCGTCCGTGCCCCGCCGCACGGCATGCGAGCAGTCCCGTGGAGTGGAGACTGCAGTTGCGGACTCCACTCCTCGCCCGCTTGCACAGCAAACTAGCCCGCTCCGCTGCGCGCCTTGGTGCCGCGCCCCTCCGCCAGCTCCAGTGCCCGCTCCACGATGGCACCTGCCACGTCGAGTCCGGTGGCACGCTCCAATCCTTCGAAACCCGGGCTGGAGTTGACCTCCATCACCGTCGGACCGCGGCGCGTCTCCAGCACGTCCACCCCGGCCACTTCCAGCCCCACGACTCGGGTGGCCTGGACGGCGGCCTCCATGAATTCCGGGGCTAGCGTGACCGGTTTCCCCCGCCCCCCACGGTGCAGGTTGCTCCGGAATTCGCCGCGGCGGGCCTTTCGGCGCATCGCCCCCACCACTCGACCTCCCACCACCAGGGCGCGGATGTCGCGGCCTCGGGATTCAGCCACGAATTCCTGGAGGACGATTTCCTGCCCCAGGTCCCAGAAGGTGTCGAGGATGCCCTGAAGCTCGGCCAGGGTGGAGGCCAGCATCACCCCCACCCCCTGGGTGCCGCGAAGCAACTTGACGACTGCTGGGAGCCCCCCCACCTCGTCGAGCAGCCGGGGGACGTTGCTTCGATCGCGGGCCATCACCGTCCGGGGGATGGGCAAGCCCGAGCTGGCCAGCAGCTGCAGGCATCGCAGCTTGTCTCGGCTCCGGGCGATGCCCACCGCGGCGTTCAGAACCGGAACCCCCATCATCTCCAGGTGGTTCACCACCGCCAGCCCATACCCGGTGACCGAGGCACCGATGCGGGGAATCACCACCTCCAGCCCCCGCAACTCCACCCCGCGAAACGTCATCCGGGGGTTGCCGGCCGATAGGATGAGGTTGCAGCGCAGGGTGTCCAGGACCAGAGGTCGATGGCCCCGGGTGCGGATGGCCTCCACCAGCCGCCGGGTCGAGTAGAGGGAGCGCTTTCGGCTGAGGATGGCCACCAGCCGTCGGCCGGCACGAGCCCGGCGTCTTTGCCGGCGGGCAGATGTCTTGGGCGAAGCCACGGCGGGGCCGGCGGACCCTAACACCCTCCCTGTTTGCGCGGGCTGGCGGCCGCGTGCTAGCCGCAGGGCCCCGCACGCCATGTCCGATGCCTCGGGCGACAATCGCTGGAAGCAGACGCTGAACCTGCCCCGCACCGAGTTCCCCATGAAAGGGAACCTCACCCAGCTGGAGCCGCGCATCCTTGCGCGCTGGGAAGCGGAGGGGACTTACCGGGCGCTGCTGCGAAAGAACGCCCAAGCCCCGCGCTTCGTCTTCCTCGACGGCCCGCCCTATGCCAACGGCGAGCTGCACGCCGGCCACGCTCTCAACCACGTCTTGAAGGACATGGTGGTCAAGTACCGAAACATGGCCGGGCAGCTCTGTGTCTTTCGCCCCGGCTGGGACTGCCATGGCCTCCCCATCGAGCAGGCAGTGGAACGGCGGTTGCGCGAGCGAAAGGTGGACCGGCGCGCCATGTCCCGCGACCGGTTCCTGGAAGCCTGTCGCGCGTACGCCGACGAGTTCGTGGTCATCCAGGGCGCGGTCCGCAAACGGATGGGGAACTTCGCGCTCTGGGACGAGCCCTACAAGACGATGGACCCGGCCTACGAGGCGCAGGAGCTGCGGGAGCTGGCCCGCATCGCCCGCCGGGGCCTGCTCTACCGGCGCAAGAAGGCGGTCTACTGGTGCATCACCGACCAGACTGCCCTGGCCGAGGCGGAAGTCGAGTACGAGGAGCACACCAGCCCCTCCGTCTACGTGGCCTTTCGAACCGAGCCCGGCCAACCGGGCGCGTTGCCGGAACGTCGAGCTGAGGCCCTGGCCGAGGCCTTCCCCGCGCTGTCGGGCCGGCCGGTCGACCTGGTCATCTGGACCACCACCCCCTGGACGTTGCCCGCCAACCTGGCGGTGGCGGTCCATCCCGAGCTGGAATACGTCTTCTACGATCTCGGCCCGCGGGTGGTGGTGGTGGCCAAAGAGCTCCTCGCCCAGGTCCTGGGGGAGATCGCCCCCGAGCAGATGAAGCTGCGCCGGGTGACGGCTCAGGGGGGCGCGGTCGAAGCCGTCGCGCTGATCGAACCCTCGCGCATCCTCGGCTATGCGGCCGGGCGCGAGCTGGAGGGCTTCGCCTACCGCCATCCCTTCATCGATCGCCAGGGGGTGGTGGTCCTGGGCCAGCACGTCACGCTGGAGCAGGGCACCGGGCTGGTCCACACCGCCCCCGGCCACGGGCAGGACGACTACCAGGTCGGCGTGCAGTACGGATTCGACATCTACAATCCCGTGCTGGCCGACGGCCGCTACGACGACACCGTGGAGCCCCCCGAGCTCCGCGGCACGCGGGTGTTCGACGCCAACCCGCGCATCGTCCAGCTGCTGGCCGAGCGGGGGGTGCTCCTGAACTCCCCCACGGACCAGGTTCAACACAGCTACCCGCACTGCTGGCGCTGCCACAACCCCATCATCTTCCGGGCCACCCTGCAGTGGTTCATCGCTCTGGACGCCCCGCTCGATGCCAGCGCGGGTCTGGATGCCACCCTCCGCGGCCGGGCCCTGGAAGAGATCGACCGTCGGGTCCGCTGGGTCCCCGAGTGGGGCCGCTCACGCATCCGCGGCATGGTGGAGAATCGCCCCGACTGGTGCGTGAGCCGGCAACGGACCTGGGGAGTCCCCATCCCGGTGCTGCTCTGCGAGGGCTGTGGTGAGTCGGTGGTCAGTCCCGAGCTGATGGACCGGGTGGCCGAGGCGGTGGAAGAGGAGGGAACCGGGGTCTGGTACTCGGCCGAGCTGGCCCGCTTTGCGCCGGCCGGCCTCCATTGCCAGGCCTGTGGCGGCACTCGGCTGCGCAAGGAGACGGACATTCTCGACGTCTGGTTCGACTCGGCCTGCGCCTTTGCCGCGGTGAGTGAGCGCACCCCGGACATGGGGCTTCCCGGAGACCTGTACCTGGAGGGATCGGACCAGCACCGGGGCTGGTTCCAGTCCAGCCTGCTGGTGTCGGTGGCCGGTCGGAGCGAAGCGCCTTATCGCTCGGTTCTCACCGCTGGTTTCGTGGTGGACGGCGAAGGCCGGAAGATGTCCAAGTCGGTGGGCAACACCGTCAAGCCGGAGAAGCTCATCCAGCAATCCGGGGCCGAGCTGGTCCGGCTCTGGGTGGCCGCGTCCGACTACCGTGACGACGTCCGGCTCTCCGAGACCATCCTCAAGAATCTCGCCGAAGGGTACCGGAAGATCCGCAACACCCTCCGGTACGCGCTGAGCAATCTCTACGATTTCGAGCCATCTCGTGATGCGGTCCCCACCGAGCAGCTGCTTCCCCTCGATCGGTGGGCCCTGGCCCGGCTGGATGATCTGGTGGCCCGCGTCCGGCGCGCCTACGAAGAGTACGAGTTCCACCTCGTCTACCACGCGGTGGTCGACTTCTGCGGGAACGACCTGAGCGCGGTTCACTTCGACATCTCCAAGGATCGCCTCTACACCTGGAAGGCGGCCGGCCACGCCCGACGGAGTGCTCAGACCGTGCTCCACCGCATCCTGCTGGATGTCAGCCGGCTGCTGGCCCCGCTGACGTCCTTCACCGCTGAGGAGGTCTGGGAACAGTTGCCCGGGTCCCGCCCAGCCTCCGTCTTCCTCGGGGGCTGGCCCGAGGCGACCGGTCAGGTCGATCTCGATTTGATGAAGACCTTCGAGACGCTCTTTGCGGTTCGCACGGCCGTGCAGCGGCAGCTGGAGGCAGCCCGCCGCGACAAGGTCATCGGCAGCTCGCTGGAGGCCAAGGTGGTGCTTCATGCCGATGGCGAGGCCCGGGCCTTCCTCGCCCGACACCTGCCCGAGCTGCCGGCGCTGCTCATCGTGAGCCAGGTGCAGCTGGTTGCCGAGCCCACCGAGCGGATGAGCCGCGTGGAGGCGAGCCTGCCTGGGGCCAGTCACCTGGGTGTCGAGGTGCGCCCGGCCGAGGGAGCCAAGTGCCCCCGCTGCTGGACCTACGCGCCGGAGGTGGCGGCCGGCGCCGAGGTCTGTCCCAAGTGCCAGGCGGCCCTCAAGTGAATCGGGCCCAACTGCACAAGCTGGCGGTCCTGTACGGCCTGGCTTTGGCCCTCCTCGTCTTCGACCAGGTGGTCAAGTACGAGATGGTGGAGACGCTGACCACGCGCTTCGACGCCCTGCCCACGCTGGGGAAGCGGCTCCAGGCGCTCTATGGTCCGGCGCCGGCCCCTGGGTGGGACGGGCTCCACTTCCGGCCCAAGCGGACCATCGTCTTCAGCGAGCGCTTCCTGATGCTGCGCTACGCCGAGAACCCGGGAGCTGCCTTCGGTCTCTTCCGTCGCCTGCCGCCCGAGGCCCGGGGCCCGCTCTTCCATCTGGTTTCGATGGGGGCGGTGGTGCTCATCACCCTGTATTACCTGCGGCTCTCGGGCATCCCCGAGGAACGCTGGGCGCTGGCTGGCCTCCCGCTGGTGCTGGGAGGGGCGCTGGGCAACTGGGTGGATCGACTGGCCCGGGGCTACGTCATCGACTTCATCGAGGCGCATTGGCTGGACCGCTACACCTGGCCATCGTTCAACGTGGCCGACACCGCCATCGTGGTGGGGGTGGGTCTGCTGGTGGTCGACGGCTTCGTCCGCCGCGAGCGGAAGCCTGCTTCGGTGGCCTCCTGAGTCGGTGGCCGATGGCGCAGATCGGTGGTCTTCGCCATGGGAACAGCCTCACCGCCCGGGTGTGTTAGAGGACCGCCTCGTGCTCCAGACGCTCATCGAGTTCAGGTTCGACACCCCGCTGGCCCAGGCTCTTCTCTACGCGCTGGGCGCGCTGATCATCGCTTACGGGTCCTGGGCGGGCTGGCGGAATGCCCCTGGAGCGCTGAATCCCAAGACCAAGCGGGAGCAGCCGCCCAGCCGTGAGCAGCGGATCCAGCGGGCGCTGCTCTACGCGGTGATCTTCGCTGCGGTGGCGCGGGTGGGCTTCTACTACGCGCTCCCGGCTGGGGTGTTCCTGGGGCACAAGGGCGAGGGCTTCCCGCTCCATTCCTACGGGCTGCTCTTGATGACCGGCTTTCTGTGCGCCGTTGCCGTCTCCGGGCGGCTGGCAGAACGCGATTGGGGTGGAGGAAGCGAAGGCGCCAAGCGCCGCAGCCAGCTCCTGGACATCGCGGTGTGGGCGTTCTTTGGCGGCGTCGGGGGGGCCAAGCTGCTCTTCATCCTCGTCAACTTGCGGCAGTTCAGCGGGAACTGGGGCAGCCTCTTCGAGGACTTTCCCTGGAAGTTCCTGGGCCTTTTGGGTGGCGGTCTGGTCTTCTATGGCGGGCTCATCGGCGCCACCGCGGGGGTATGGCTGTACTGCCGAAGGAACGCGCTGCCCTTCCTCCGCCTGGCCGACGTCATGGCCCCGACGGTGGCCCTCGGTCAGGCCTTCGGACGGCTGGGCTGCTTCGCCGCCGGCTGTTGCTGGGGTCGCCCGGCCAGCGAGCACGTGCACTGGGCCGTGCGTTTCCCCGGGGAGGCGCTGGCCCGCGACCTGTTCGGCCGCCCCTCGCACGCAGCAGCCCTGGCCTACTCCAGCCAGGTTCAAGATACGGAACGGTGGGTCATCGAATCGACCGGGCAGGTGTTCCACCATGCCGTTCCGGGCGCGATTCGGGTGAGCGATTGGGTGGCCCAGCATGGGACGACGCTGCCCCTCCACCCCGCCCAGCTCTACGAATCGCTGGCGCAACTGCTGCTCTTCGGCGGGTTGATGGTGGCGCGGCGCTACAAGCGGTTTCACGGGCAGATCTTCGGACTGTACCTGGTGGGCTACTCCATCATCCGGACGACGGTGGAGCTGTTCCGGGGCGATGCGGAGCGAGGCTCCCTCAATACCCTCCTTCGGGCTCTGGGGGCCGAGGCGCTGGCCGCCCTCGTGCCAGCGGAGGCCTGGTGGAACATCTCCACCAGTCAGTTCATCTCGGTGCTGATGTTTGCGCTGGGGGTGGTGCTGCTGGTGCGTCGCTCGGCGCAGGTGCAGCCGCTCCCCGCACCTCCGGACGCGCAGCTGGCCTAGGTGGGCGTCCGCACCGGTGGGTGCCGGCGCCCCCCGGCTTGCGCAGCCCGCGCCCACCCTGAAATCCTCGATCTGCGATGGCACCCCCCCGGCCGGATCCGAAAGCCAAGAGGGCGGCCGACCCCGACATGCTCGAGGCGGACGTGCTGGCCGAGGAAGTCGAGGCGCTGGAATTGGCACTCCAGGCGCTCCGGACCCACTACGAGCAGTACTTCCTGGGGATAGAGAAGCGCGCTCCGGCCCAGCAGCACTCCCAGCTTCGGGCCCGGCTCGAGCCGCTGCGGACCCCGCTGGTGAAGAATGCAGTGCTGGGCTTTCGCATCCGCGCCTTGCAGCAGCGGGTGGCGACCTACGAGCGGCTGTGGTCCCGCACGCTTCAGGAGATGGAAAACGGCACCTATCGGCGGGACCTGTTCAAGGCCCGGATGCGCCGCCGCAATTCTTCGCCCGAGACCGCGGCCAGCTCGACGCCGGTGCCCATGCCCTCCCCGGCCAGCCCTCAGCCGGCCCCGTCCGAACCCGTCCTTCACATCGCGGGAACCCCGAGCAAGGCGCACCCCGACCCGCTCTCCGAGCCCCGCCTTCGCACCGTCTACCAGGCCTATGTCGAGGCCAAGAAACGTTGCAACGAGGACACCACCCGCCTGAGCTTCAACTCGGTCGCGGAAAGTCTGCGGAAACAGGTACCCGGCCTGCTCCAGAAGCACGGGGCGAGGGACGTGGAATACCGGGTCTTCGTCAAGGACGGCCGAGCGGTGTTACGTGCAGTCCCAAAGACCCCAGGCCCGTAGAGCACGTTCAGCACTCGACGGATCGCCCGCCTGTTCTGTAGGTAGACGTGCGCACAGGCCAGGGCGCTTCCTAGCTTGCCTACCAGATGCGACACCTCCTGCTCGCCCTGGTCGGCTCCACCGTCGCCTGCGGCATCTCGCCGTCGGAGGCCCGGGCGCGCCGTGAGGCGCTGGAAGCCGAAGGTCGGGCGCTGGAGCGGGCGGCCGATGCCGTGGAAGCGCGGCTCCTGTCCGGTGAGGTCCGCCTGGCGGTGTGGTCCGAGCTGGCGGCGCGGAGCAACCAGGCCACTGAGGTCGCCTGCCGCGTCGGCGATGCCCACTTCCAGGACATGGCACGCTTGTTCGAGGAGGCGGCGGAGAAGGGGCGAGGACTCCGGCGGCAGCGCGGCTGGTCGGATGCGGTCGACCGGCCCTCGGGAATGGGAGGGCCCTTGGTCGCCCTCCCGAGGCGAGCACTGCGCTGACGGCGCAGACCAACCCCGGATGATCTGCGCCATGTGAGGTAGGCGCGGAACCGACAACGGCCGGCGTTGAGTCGAGTGGGTCCGAACAGAAAGTGGAGCCAGTCGGCGCTTCCATGCTCAAGTCCGCCGCCGTGAGATGGGCCGCCTGGGTCCTATCGTCGTGCCTGCTGGCCGGACTTCTGGGCTGCGCCGGCGGCGCCTGTCCGGCCATCCGCTCCGCGATCCTCGGGCTGGATGCCGGCCAGGTGCAGTGCGACCGGGCGGAGAACTGTCCGCGGAGCAGCAACGCCGCCATCTGCACCGAGACTGGCGAACCGAACCTGCCCACGCAGTCCTGCGTGCGGTGCGAGGCAACGCTGTGCTGGCTCTACGCCTGCTCCGGCTGAGCTGCGCAGCGCTGCTGCTGGCCGGCTGCAGCCGCTCGGCCAATGAGCATCTGGTCCAGGCCCGGGACTTCGTCTACGCCCGCAAGCCCCAGGCCGCTCTCCGCGAGTACCGGCTGGCCCTCGACGTGCTCGAAAAGGACCACTCCCCAGAAGCGGCCGCGGTGCGAGCCACGGCCTTGCGCGGTGCGGCCGACGTGTACTGGCTGGAGCTGCGGGACGTGCCCAAGGCGGTGAGTGTCTACCGCGAGCTGATCGCCCAGGCCTCCGACGCGCCGGAGACGGCGGAGGCCCACGTCATCCTGGCCGGCATCCTCCAGACCCATTACCGCGACCTGCGGGGAGCCATCGGCGAGCTGACCGCGGCCCTGGCCCGCAATCCGCCCCAGGCCCTCGACCTGCGTTACCAGGTGGCCAAGCTCTACTTCGAGCTGGGCGACTATCAGCAGGCCGAATTGGAAGCCCGGCCGCTGGCCGAAAAATTCGCCGACTCCCCGCACGCTCCCGACGCCTGGATGCTCACTGGGCAGTCCCTTTCCATGCGCGAGGGGATGCAAGTCGAGGCGATGAAGGCCTTCTCCACCCTGGTGAACCGGTTCCCGCAGTCGGAGCTCGTTCCGCACGCGCTGTTCGAATTGGGCAAGCTCAAAAGTGAAACCGGGGATGATGCCGGGGCCATCCAGGTCTGGGTGCAGGCCCTGGCTCGCCATCCGGATCCCGGCGTGGTCCAGGCGGCGATCGCTCGGACGCGCCAGCGCATCGCCGCGACGACGCCTCGGGCGACGGGTCAGCGTGAAGCATTCCAGCGGTCCGAACAACGCCGGGTGGTCCAGGCCCGGACCTCGCTCGAGGCGGCCGGAGGCACGGCGGAGCAGGCGGCGCGGGAGCACGGTGACTGATGGCGGAAACCACCGACGGATGCCCAACGATGCCAGGGGGCCCCCGTCCCGCACGGTGCCGCGCTCTGCTATGCGAACAACCGCGTCAGAGCCCGGCGCCCACAAGAGGAGAGCTCATCCCGTGAATCGCCTGTTCGTCCGAGCGTTGGTCATTCTCGTGTCCTCCACCGGCTTGGCGCTGGCTCAGCCTCCGGAGGCAGGCCCTGGCAACACCAAGCTCACTTGGTACGGGCACGCGGCCTTTCGTCTCGTCACCCCGGCTGGGCATGTGCTGCTGATCGACCCCTGGATCAGCAATCCGCTCAATCTTCAGGCCAAGGAGGATCTGGCCGCCCTGGGCAAGGTCGACTTGATCCTGGTGAGCCACGGCCACTCCGACCATGTGGGGGACATGGTGGCCATCGCCAAGCAGAGCCGCGCTCGCCTCGTCACTTCCTACGACCAGGCAGCCGCCTACTCCCGATATCTGGCGTTTCCCAAGGAGATGAGCCCGGAGACGCTGGGCAACGTCGGAGGCACGCTCGAGTTCTTCGATGGCGAAGTGAAGATCACCCTCGTCCCCGCGGTGCACGGCTCGACGGTCGACGCCAAGGAGGGGGGCCGAGCGATGTCCTATCCGGCCGGCAATCCGGTGGGCTTCCTCATCGCCATCCGCAACGGGCCGACGCTCTACCACACCGGTGACACCGACGCGTTCGGGGACATGCAGATGCTCCGCGCCGCCAAGGTGACGCTGATGCTGGCCTGCATCGGAGACCGCTACACCATGGGCCCGGAGAGGGCTGCGGAGGCGGTGACTCTGGTACAGCCGGCCCGGGTGGCGCCCATGCACTACGGCACGTTTCCGACCCTCACTGGGACCCCTGCTGCCTTTGCAGCGGCGCTCCAGGCCCGCGGGCTGCTCTCTCATTACCAGCCGTTGCAGCTTCACCAGACTCTGGAGCTCTGAAGTCATGGACCGCTCCGGGAGTGACCGACTGTTCGAGCGGGCCCGCCGGGTCATTCCCGGGGGAGTCAACTCGCCGGTGCGCGCCTTTCGCGCCGTGGGGGGCAACCCGGTCTTCTTTCGGGAGGGGCGAGGTGCCTGGCTGGTGGACGTGGATGGCCACCGCTATGTCGACCACGTCGGAAGCTGGGGGCCGCTCATCCTCGGGCATGCTGCTCCCGAGGTCATCGAGGCGGTCACCGCCGCGGCCCAGTCGGGCACTTCCTTCGGTGCTCCCCATGCCGGGGAGGTGGAGTTGGCCGAGTTGATCTGCCAGCGGATGCCAGCGGTGGAGGAGGTGCGGCTCACCTCCTCGGGGACCGAGGCCACCTTGGCCGCGCTGCGGGTGGCGCGGGCTTACACGGGGCGGGAGCTGCTGGTGAAATTCGAAGGCTGCTACCACGGCGCGGGCGATCCCTTCCTGGTCAAGGCGGGGAGTGGGGTGGAAACGCTGGCCCTCCCCGACTCCCCCGGTGTCCCTCCAGCCGTCGCCGGTCAGACCTTGACGCTTCCCTTCAACGACCTGGCGGAGGCCCGGGCTCTCTTCCAGCAGCGCGGGCGGAGCATCGCCGCGGTCATC
>JBKOYI010000099.1:0-10424 GCA_046725335.1 Myxococcota bacterium
CCTCGGCCATTCCCCCAGTGCCGAGGGTGGAGAGCACCTCGTACGGACCCAGCCGGCTGCCGCGAGTCAGGCGCACGGTGGGGAACCTACTCCCCGGAGTCCCGGAAACTCCAAAGCCTTACGATCTCGACGGGGATGCCGTGACGAGTTGCCTCTTCGGCAGGGCAGGCATCAGCGAGCGCCAGCCAGCGCGTCGCACACCCACGGCCTTCCTCCCCAGCGCCAACCGCTTGGAACGGCCCTGGAAAGCCTCGAGGAGCCGGCCATCGCCCCCCCGAAGCTGCACGGTTCCGAGAGTTCGAAGCTCGAACATGGCCCGGCCCCAAGGTTCTCGGTGAGGGCATGTTGCGCCAGGAGCAGCTGAAGTCGTAGGGGAGGGGCCGGCCCGGGATCGACCCGGCGGGCCTGTGCCGACGTGGGCGGCGCAGGACGCTCCGGCGCTGAAGCCATGCGGCGACGAAAGGGCCAGATGCACGAGGCGCGGCCGAGGTCAGCAGGTTCCGAGAGCGTGGTGACCGTGGCGGTTGCCCTGGCCGCGAATCTCGGAGTCGCGCTGGCGAAGCTGGCGGCCGCCCTGATTTCTCGGTCGAGCGCCATGTTCGCGGAGGCCTTTCATGCCCTGGCCGACTCGGGCAACGAGGTCTTGCTGCTGGTCGCGCAGAGGCGGAGCGAGCGCCCGGCCGACGAGGCACACCCCCTCGGGCACGGACGAGAAGCGTACTTCTGGGCGCTGATCGCCTCGCTGGTGGTGTTCGTCACCGGTGCTTTGCTCTCGGTGCGCGAAGGCATCGAGGAGCTGCTGCACGAAACGAAGGCGACGTCGTTCGGCCTGACCTATGCCGTCCTCCTCATCTCGCTGGTCCTCGAGAGCCTGTCGATGCGGCGGGCCTATCGCCAGCTCCGTGAAGAGGCCAGTGCCTTGAGCCGTGGGTTCATCGAGCACTTCGAGCTCAGCTCCGATCCCATCGCCCGCGCCATCTTTGCCGAGGATGGCGCTGCGGTCGTGGGCAACGTGGTCGCAGTGGTCGGCATCGCCCTCCACCAGATCACCGGCTCGTCAGTCCCCGACGGCATCGCGGCGATCGGCATCGGCTTGATCCTCGGGTATGTGGCGGTGCAGCTCGCCCGGCGCAACGGGGACTTCCTCGTCGGTCGTCGGGCTTCAACGAACATTCACGAGAGGATCCAGAAGGTCATTGCGAGCCAGCCCGGCGTCCGGGCGGTGACGGAGCTGCTCGTGACCTTTCTCGGGCCGCGCCGCCTCTGGGTCATCGCCCGCATCGACATCGACGACGACCTCGACGGCTCTGGCGTCAAGGCCCTCGTTCGGGCGATCGAGCAGGCCTTGACCCACGCGTCCCGCTTCGTCGGCCGCATCGATGTGGTTCCTTCGAGGCGAGAAGCGTGAGGTATCGAGGGCAGCTAGAGACGGGAGAGGATCGCCGCGAGCGCCTGCTCCAGGGTCTCCTTGCCCCGGCGCACCGACTCGGGATGCTCCCAGCGCATCAGGCCGGAGGCGATGGCCTGATGGGTGGCCTGGATCATCGCGGCGTGCTCGGGCGAGAAGCCCATCCCGGTGAGCGCCTCGGCCATCTGGTCCAGCGGCTCGACCAGCGGCTCGACCTCGGTGGAGAGCAGCTTGGCCAGAACCCGGGCCACGTCCTCCGAACCGGCGACCTCGGGTCCATCCAGCTCCACCACCCGGTGGGCCTTGGGATGCTCGAGTAGGAGCTGGGCGGCGGTGTGCCCCACGTCGTGGGTGGAGAGGTGGCCCCAGCGCAGCTCGGCCGGAAGAAAGGTGTTGAGGAGTCCCTCCTTCGCATCGGGGATCGCCGGGATCCAGTTCTCGATGAAGTAGGTCGAGCGGAGGAAGGTGACCGGGGTCTTCAGCGTCCGCAGCTCCTGCTCGGCGTCGTGGAGCAGCGCCACCAGCCCCGTTCCGTTCGCGTGCTGGGCGCCTTGCCACGAGAGGAAGACCAGGTGCTTGAGATCCGAGCCCCCGATGGCCTGCACCATGGCGTCGAGCATGCGCTTGGCCCGGCCCCGGACTCCGATGGTCGCCGGCGGGAACGGAGGGAGCAGGAGGTACGCCGCCTCGACTCCCCGGAGCCCAGCGGCCACATCGTGGGCGTTGCCCAGGTCCATCACCAACACGTCCGCACCGCGTTTCCGCCAGCGCTCGGCCTTGTGCGGATCCCGGACCAGGACACGGACCTTCCGGCCCTGCTCCAGCAACGTCTGGGCGACCACCGATCCGGTGTGCCCGTTCGCCCCGGCGACGGCGTACGCGGTCATCGTGGACCTCCTGGCTCCGCCATGTATATCCCGCCTGCGATGCCAGCCAAGGGCGCCATCATCCGCGCCGGCCGCGGGGCGCTGCAGTGGACCCAGCACCGCGTCCCCTCCGAGGCGAGGAACCGCGTGGTGCCCCGAGTCTTGCGTGAGCGTGAACCCCCTTGCCCGTGTGCCCCCGGGCGGTGGTGCTCGGGGTGCGTCCGGCCGACTCGGTGAGAATCTCCACGAGCCGGTTCTCGGCGATGGTCCTCAGCCGTTGGGACCGAATGCGTCGGAGCCAGGCGCGCGTCTCTGCGGAGCGAAAACCCGCCGGTAGCTCGAGCTCGGGCAACGCGGCGAACAGTCGGGTGCGTGTGGGCGTCAGGTAGAGAAAGTCCGCCAGCGCCTTCTCGGGCGTGGCCAGCTTCAACCCGGACCGCGGCGGTACGGCCCAACCGCCGAACAGCTCCGGGGGGAGGTGGTGGAAGCTGTAGCTCCCGAAGGGCGTGTCGATCCGTCGGTCCCGCGCGAGGGTCACCGCATAGGTGACCGACGGAATCTGCGAGATCATCCCGTGGTGGTAGAGCGCCGTCTGGAGCGAAACGTAACTGGGGTACGGCGCCGTCAGGTACTCGGGCAAGAGGAGAGGGTCGAACTCGCGATCGAGCACCCAGAGTCCTTTGCGGACCGGGACCACCAGCCCAGCTCGAGCGAGGCGACGCAGGGTCTGACTGGCCGCCGCGGTGGACAGCGTCAGGACCGCCGCGGCGTCGGCAGTGGTGACGACCGGCACGCCGAGCTTTCGCAGTCGACCCAGGGCCTCGGCGGCGTTCATCGCAGCCCCTGCTCGAGGCTCGACACCACAGACGCCTGCAGCGCCCCCCAGGCTTCGCTGCCGCGGTACTCGTCGAGGGCCGAAGGCGTGAGGAAGGCGACGACCTGGGAAGTGAAGTCGGCATGGGAGATCTCCATCGCTCGCTCGATCGCCTTCGGGATCTCCGCCCGAACCGGCTTCAAAATCGGGACGAGGTCCCCGCCCTTGGAGAAGAGGACTGCCAGGTCGAAGAGGTCGCGCGCCTGAACGGCGGAGCGACCGATCAGAGCACCGATCTTTTGCTGGATGGCCTCGGCCCGTGCGTAGTGCGGGGCTAGCAGTGGCATCAACTGGTACTCAGCCAGAAGCTCCCGGTTAACCGCCTCCACGGGCGCCTTTCCTGCGCTTCGTCGACGA
Organism: Myxococcota bacterium; assembly: GCA_046725335.1. GTDB lineage: Bacteria > Myxococcota > Myxococcia > Myxococcales > Myxococcaceae > RPRB01. Next base: position 3,506 of record JBKOYI010000099.1, read on the forward strand.
GAAAACTCCAGCTTGGTGTGAAGAGGAAGGGTTCGACCCTCGGCGGTTAGCTGGATCTTCCACCGCTGCGTGGTCTCGGTCTGCTTCGGGGCACTCAAGGCCGTCAGCTCGACTCCCCTGCTGCGAAGTCCGAGCCGGAGCGGCGCTCCCTCGAGGATTCGATCGATCTTCGACTTCAGGACGTGGGCGGAGATGCCGAAGGCGTCGAGGTCCATGTCCTCGGAATAGCGACTGCTTCCGAAGAAGAACCGCAGATTGGCTCCGCCCTTGAGGGCAAGACGCTTCTTGTCCGGGCCGGTCGCGAGGATCCGGAGGACATGGAGGTGAAACAGCTCGACGGCCTGACGCTCGGAGAGCGGCATGGCAGGTGAGACATCACGATCTTAACTTATTTGTCAAGTTCGAGCTGTCTTAGGCGAGGTTCTTCTTGAGAAAATCGATCGTGCGCTGCCACGCCAGCCCGGCCGCTGCCTTGTCGTAACGAGGTGTCGTGTCGTTGTTGAAGCCGTGCTGAGTGCCGGGATAGGTGAACATCTGGTACTTCACCTGGTTCGCCTTGAGCGCGGCCTCGTACGCGGCGGCACCGGCGTTGATCCGCTCGTCGTGCTCCGCGTAGTGGATGAGGAGCGGCGCCTTGATGTGTGGGACGTCCTCGGCCTTTGGCTGGCTGCCGTAGAAGGGCACGGCTGCCGCCAGATCGGGCAGGCGCGTCGCCAGCATGTTGGCGATCCCGCCGCCAAAGCAGAACCCGACCACGCCGATCTTGCCGGTGCAGTCCGGCCGACCCTTGAGGTAGCGGGCGGCGGCGACGAAGTCCTCGCGGACCTTTTCCTGGTCGAGCTTGGCGAACAGCTCGCGCGCCTTGTCCTCGTCGCCGGGATAGCCACCGAGCGGTGCCAGCGCGTCGGGCGCAAACGCCATGAAATGTTCGAGGGCGATCCTGCGGGCGATATCCTGGATGTGCGGATTCAACCCGCGGTTCTCGTGGACGACGAGAACCCCGGGAAGCTTGCCGGAGCCGCCGGCCGGTCGCACCAGGTAGCCACGCATCTTCCCCTGGCCCTGGGGCGACTGGTACTCGACAGTGCTCGCCTTGAGGCGGCCATCGTCGCTCGGGATCTGCTGGGCCTCGGCGAAGCGCGGGCTCAGCGCCTCGAGGAGCATCGCGGCGGTCATTCCGCCGACCGCGAACTTGGTCGCCTGCTCGAGGAAACCGCGGCGATCGACGTCCCCGTGCACGTACTTGTCGAAGAGGTTGAGGAGCTCTTGATCGAAATCGGCTGGGGTCTTCCGACCCATGTGGCCACCTCCGGGGTGGCATGCAACATATGCGGAGGGGCCGCTCTGCGCAGGAGACGGCCACGAGACCAGAGCCGACAGCAAACGAGCGAAGGAACCGGCCCCCGCTCGGCCATGGGGAGCCTGCGCGGCCGCGACACCACTCGTGGTACAGCAGAGGACGCGACGCGCGGAGCCGCTCCGACGATGACCACGAAAGCGATGACCCAGGGTCGGACCATCCACTGGGCGCGCCTCTATGATCTGGGCACCGATCTGTTCGGCGGTCGTGTTCGCTCGTTGCACCACAGTCTTCTCGAGCTGGCGGCGATCGCCCCAGGCGACCGCGTCCTGGACGTTGGATGTGGACCGGGCCGCCTGACACTTGCAGCAGCGCTGGCGGCTGGACCGTCTGGAGAGACCCTGGGCATCGATCCCTCCCCCGAAATGATCGAGCTGGCCACGCAGAAGGCCACCCGCAGCGGCAGCCCGGCGCAATTCCGCATCGCAGCCGTCGAGGCGATTCCGGCACCTGACGACCATTTCGACGCCGTGCTGGCAAGTCTCATGCTCCATCACCTCCCTCCGGAGCTCCAGCACCGGGGCGTTGGTGAAGTGCTCCGCGTTCTCAAGCCGAAGGGCCGCTTCGTCATCGCCGACTTCAGCGCGACACCCGGTCACGGAATTGGCCATCTCCTGTGCGTGCTCGGCCTCCGCCGCGGCTCCGAGCATGCCGAGCACCTCCGCTCGCTCGTTGGCGCCGCAGGCTTCGAAGGGATCCGGATCGAGCCTGCGACGTTGCGCGCGTTCTGCCTTCTCCACGCGAGGAAACCAGCGCCGACGAGCTGATGTCCCCCTGCTAAGCCCCGAGGCTCCGGTAGAACACCGTCGTGCTGCAGAGCCCGCCCCGCGGCATCAGGGCATAGCCGGGGATGACACCAACACGTACCCACCCGAGGCGCTGGTACAGGCGTTCGGCATCGCCGTTGGTGACGGCGTCGAGCACCAGCAGCGTCTTGCCGCAGTCGAGCGCCATCGCCTCAGCCGCTCGTACCAGCGCCGCCCCCAACCCTTGGCGGCGTGCGCGGCGATGCACCAGCATCTGAGTGACTCACGGCTCCCGGAGGATTGCCTGAAAGGGCTCCAGGCCAACTCGTCGCCAGAAGAAGTGCTAGCAAGGGGCCCGGTATGGATGACTCGCCGCGCTTCTTCGAGGAGATCCGGGACGCGTGCTCGCATCTGCATGCGCGCGGGATGCTCGCCGCGGCCGACGGGAACGTCAGCGTGCGGATTTCGGACGAGACCATCGCAATCACCCCGGCCGGGGTGAACAAGGCGCGGCTGCGCCAGGGCTCGCTGGCGCGGGTCGCGCTCGATGGGCGGATCCTCGAGGGTAGCCCTTCCACCGAGAGGGCCATGCACCTCGCCGTCTACCGAAACTGCCCGGAGGCCCGGGCGGTCGTGCACGCGCACCCGCCGACGGCCATCGCCTGGACGCTGGCACGGCCGGAGATGTCCGAGCTGCCGACAGACGCGCTTCCCGAGCTGCTCCTCGCCGCTGGCCGGGTCCCGATCGTCCCCTATGCCCGTCCGGGGACCGAGGACATGGCCACCGCACTGCTCCCCTTCTTGCCTGCGCACCGGCTCCTCCTGCTCGCCCGGCACGGGGCGCTCGCCTGGGGCGAGTCGATGGAGGAGGCGGTGAACGGCATCGAGCGGGTTGAGCACAGTGCCCTCATCCTCAAGGCGGCACTCGAGCTCGGCGGAGCTTCCCCTCTTCCGTCGTCCGAGCTCGAAGCGCTTCGCGCGCTGCGGGTCCGCATCGGATCGAGGCTCCTGTGAAGCGCATCGATGGGCTGGCGCTGCGGGCCGAGGGCAGGCGGTTCGAGGTACTCGACCAGACGCGACTTCCCGACGCGGAGGTCTGGCTCGACGCGACCGACCCCGAAGAGATGGTCGCGCACATCCGGCGACTCTCTGTACGTGGCGCGCCACTCATCGGGGTGGCCGCGGCGCTGAGCCTCGCAGCGGCGGCCGAAAGTGGCGCGGACGAGGCGGCACTCCGCAGCGCTGCGGCCCGCCTCCGCGAGGCCCGTCCCACGGCGGTGAACCTTGCCTGGGCGATGGACCGGATGTGCGCCGTGCTCGACTCGGGCGGGAGCGCCGCGGAGCTGGTCCGCACGGCGGAAGCCATTCACGACGAGGATGTCGCCGTCTGCGCGCGAATGGGTGAGCTCGGTGCAGATCTGGTGAAGCACGGAGAGCGTTTGCTCACCCACTGCAACACCGGCGCGCTGTGCGCTGCGGGCATCGGCACCGCGCTCGGCGCCATCCACCGAGCGCACGCTCGTGGACTCGACGTCCAGGTCTGGGTTGACGAGACGCGGCCGCTCCTGCAGGGCGCGAGGCTCACGGCCTGGGAGCTGGGCCGGCTCGGCATCCCTTACACGCTGGTCACCGACAGCATGGCCGGGACGCTCTTCCGCGCCGGCAAGGTGAGCCGCGTCTTCGTCGGCGCGGACCGGGTGGCCCGGAACGGCGACTTCGCGAACAAGATCGGAACGTATGCGCTGGCCGTGCTCGCACGGGCGCATGACGTTCCATTCCATCCCGTCGCGCCGTCGTCGACGGTGGACCTCGCCTGCCCTTCCGGGGGGGCCATTCCCATCGAGGAGCGGGCGAGCGACGAGGTCCTTGGCGCGCGGGGTCTCCGCTGGGCTCCCGCCGACGCCCGGGTCTTCAACCCGGCCTTCGACGTGACCCCGGCGGCGCTCGTGACCTCCCTGGTAACCGAGCGGGGCGTGGTCGACGGCGCGACGCTGGCTGAAGGTCGGCTCGCCGAGGCCATGGGAAACGTGCCGCGGCGAGCGCGGTGACTTGCTGAAGTGCGCCGGCATCGACCCGCCACTTTGGCGAGAATAAGGGGTTCGCACGCAGTGCACTCGTCGAGGGGAATTGCCGGAAGGCTGGTGATCTCAGTCACCACGGCAGCAGCACCATGCATCCGAGTGGCTCACGGCCACTAGAACGAGACCACCCCGTCCAGGTGCGTGGAGCCGCCGTCGGCGCCCACGATGATGTTCCCGGCCGGGGTGACGGTCTTCGAGTGGCAGTTGGCGCACTGGCTGAGGGTCGCGGCCGGGTGGCCAGGCACCTGCGGCGGAATCCCGTGGCAGCTGCCGCAGGCCGCCTCTCCCGGGCCTCCGTTGAACCTCGGGGTGCGATTCACGCTGGCCGAGGTGTCCTGCGACAGCTTCGCGCCCGATCCGTGGCAGTACGAGGTGCAGGTGGCGGTGCTCGGGTTGTAGGACGGCGTGGCGCCGTCGGCCCGAGCCAGCGTTCCCGCGTCCGGGGGGAAGACCACCGCGGGCGGGAGGTGGTCGATGTGGCCTGGGCTGTGGATCTGCGTCGGGACGAGGTGGCACTCGCTGCAGGCCACGGGCGCCGAGACCTTGTGCAGCGCGCTCACGTGCTCGCGGTGCGCCCCCACCGTCTGCAGGCTTGGATCCGAACGGCCGAACACGTCGACGGGAGGCGCCGGGTTGTCGCCGCTGCCGTGGCAGCCCACGCAGCTTCCCGGCGGTGCCGCCAGATTCAGCTGACCGTTGGCATGGAGAGGAGAGCGCGGCTGATCCCCGATGAACGATGGGCGGTGGCAGGTCTGGCACCGGAGGTCTGGCCCGTGACCGGCCGGTGGGAATCCGTGGCAGCTGCCGCAGTCGGCCTGGCCCTGCCCGACCTTGGTCCACACCGGGCTGATCTGCGCAGCGTTGGTGTCAGGGAACGGCGCGTGGCAGTAGCTGTTGGTGCAGGTCGCGGCGGTCCGATCCCAGGAGAATTGACCGGCGTAGCCGCCGTCCACGACGACGGGCGCAGGGCCCGTGAGGAGCTTGCCCCCCTTCTGGTAGTGGCCCTCGTCACCCGGCTGGGTGGGCACGTTGGGATGGCAGGCCTGGCAGGGGAAGGGCGCATGCATCGTCCCCGCATCCCCGGCATGTGACTGGTGCGCGCCCACCGTCACCAGCGACGTGGCGGAGAGGTAATCCAGGTTCCGGGGAGGGGCCGCGTTTGCCGCGCTGCCATGGCAGGTGTTGCACGCCATCACCCCGGAGGGATGGCAGCTCTGGCAGGCGACGTTGGCGATCCCGCCGCTCAGATCCTGCCCATGGCAGTCCTGGCAGCCGGTGAGGTTGTAGACGGCCTGTCGCAGCACGCGTCCGTGGAACTGATCCGTGTTTCCGGGGTCCATCCAGCCGTTGATGTGCACGGTGTAGGGCTTGGGCTTGAGCGCGCACTCGACCACCCACGTCTGGAGCTCGGAGATCTCGTTCTGCGGGATGGCCATGTGGCCGCCGGGCAGCGTCCCTCGCGCCGCCTGGAGCAAGGGCGAGTTGTTGTCCCCGGACCGGACCCGCGGCGTCCCGTCCGGGCGCCGGGCGATGGCGGCCTGGTAGCTGTCCACTCGGTAGTCACCCTCGGCCAGGGCAGCGGAATGGCAGGAGGCGCAGCGCGACTGAAGCACCGGCCCCACACCCTGCGCATAGCTGTCATTGCACCGGGCCTGCCCCAGGTTCTGGGGACGCTCCTCGCACGCTGTCAGCGCCAGGAACGCCCCGAACAGCGCCACCCGCCTTCGCGCAGAGCCGTCTATGGATGACATGACAGGCACATGGAGTTCTTGTTGATTTCCGAAGGTGGGTGCTTCGAGGTGAAGCCCGATGGGTGCGGATTGCCGCCCGGTCCGCCGACGCGATGGCAGGACACGCAGTTGGAAGCTGCCCCCTGGTCATGGCAGCCGGCGCAGCTCACGATGTCGTGCCGCGCGGCCGTGCCGTGGAAACTCGGGCTGCCCGGCGTGAGCCAGCCGGCAGGGTGCGGGTTCAGCGGGTTGCTCGAGTCGGGCGTCAGCCTCTGCTTGCGGTGGCAGTCGGAGCAGAAGCTGACCGTGTGGCACTTCTGGCAGGCCGCCTCGTTCCCCCGCGCCTCGATCGAGTGACGGGTGAGGAAGTCGCCCCAGTGAATGAAGTTCCGGTCCACGCGCTCCGGATGGAGCTCCTCCGGCTTCATCGGACGCGTCCTCGCGGCGTGGCAGTCCGCGCAGAAGAGTTGCTCGTGGCACGCGACACTGGACGCGGAGACCGATCGGGCATTGGGCGGGTGGGCGCGGGTGAAGTTTCCCTGGTGGCTGAAGGCGGTGGTGGGCTTGAGCGGGAAGTGGGTCAGATCCAGGTGGCAGGCGTAGCACTGGCCGTTGGCAAACTGCTGATCGTGGGGGTGGCACCCCAGGCACGTCTTCATGGGAGGCACCGGCTTGTCCAGCTGGCCCTTCGCGGGAAGCGTGAGGTGGCAGACCTCGCACTTGTCGTTCTTCTCCAGATGCTTGGCGTGGTTGAAGATGAGGTAAGGCTCCTTCTTGACGTAGGTGCCCGGCTTGTCCGCGCGGATGTGGCACATCCCGCACTTGCCCTCTTCCTTCTCCTTCTTGTGGCAGCCGAGGCAGACCTTCTCCTTGGGCAGAACTCCAGGCTGCCCCAGCGCCGTCACGTCGAAGATGGGCTCGTGGCAGGTGAGACACTCCAGGCCGGCCTTGGCGTGGCCGGCATGGTTGGGGTTGATCTGGATCGGACTGCCGGCGAACACC
>JBKOYI010000118.1:0-15840 GCA_046725335.1 Myxococcota bacterium
GTCCCCTGCCGCCTCAGCACCCCGCAGCAGCGACTCCCGTCGCACCCGCCCCCCGCCCCGCGGGCCCGGCCCCCGGCACCTTCCGGACGAGTCCCCTGCCGCCACAGCGCCCCGCCGCGGCGACTCCCGCGGCACCGACCGCGCGCCCTTCGGGCCCAACCACCGGCACTTTCCGGACGAGTTCTCTCCCTCCCGGGCACCCCTCGGGCGCAACGGAGCCTTCCCCGGGCACCGCAGGCGCATTGGACGGGTTCGCCCCGCCCACCATCGCGCCCTTGCAGGCGCTACCTCGGCCTCCGCAGAGAAGAGCGGAGCGCACGCCGCTGACCTCTCCTGGGATGCCCATTCCGCGTTACCCCACCCCGCCCGGTGTGGCGACCGCGGCCACAGCCCGGCAGCCCGGCTCCGGCTTGCCGCCGCAGGGCTCCCAGACCCCCGGGGCACCCTCGGGGGCGACCCCGCTTCCCCCCCTGGGCGTCCAGATTCCCCCCGTGGCCCCACTCGTCGCTCCGGTCACCGTTCGACCGATTGTCTCCGGCGATCCGTCCACCGATGTTCGCCGACGAGCCGAGACCCTCAACACGCTCGACTACTTCCAGTTGCTCGGAGTGCCGACCACCGCTTCGGCTGCCGAGGTGAAGCGCGCCTTCCATGCCGAGAGCCGCGCCTACCACCCGGACCGGTTCTTCCATCTCACCGACGCCACCTTCAAGGCGCAGGTCCACGAGGTCTACAAGCGCATCACCGAGGCCTATTTCGTTCTCCGTGACGACATCAAGCGACGGAAATACCTGGCCGACGTCACCGGACCCGAGCGGGCCAGGAAGCTCCGCTTCGACGAGATGGCGGAACAGGAGACCAAAGCCGCCGTCAAGCGTGAGGTGGAGGAGCAGATCGGCGTCCACCCCAAAGGCCGTCAGTGCTTCCAGATCGGGATGGCCGAGCTGGCCCGCGGCCAGCTCGCCGCCGCCGAGCGAAACTTGAAGTTGGCGCTCACTTACGAGCCTCAGAACCCGCTCTACAAGGACAAGCTGTCCCAGGTGCAGGAGAAGATTCACGAGGAGTTTCGCCGCGGGGGGAAGGCCTTCAAGATCACATGACCCTCGATCTCATCGTGCTGGCGTTGGTGATTGCTGGAGGAATCTTCGGCGCTCGCGCCGGTGCGGCGGCGCAGCTCGCCAACTGGGGGGCTCTCCTGGCAGCCGCACTGCTCGCTCGTCCCGGCGGCCACCTGTTCGGGCCGGCTTTCGCCCGAGCGCTCCACACCTCGGAGTCGCTGGGTGAAGTGGCGGCGGGGTTCGCCACCTTCGTGGTGGTCGCGGTGCTGGTTCGGGCGGTTGGAAACACCGTTCTGGGGGGCGTGCTGGGCGCCCGTGACGAGCAGGACCGGGGGACGGACAAGGCCCTCGGATTCGCGCTCGGCGCCGCCAAGATCATGGCGGTGGTCTGGGTGGCCCTCTCGGCGCTGTCCTTCGTCGAGGACAACGTCCGGGTCTCCGGTAAGGGCCTGGGACTGTCGCCCGAGGACTCGATCGCCTTTGGGATCGCCCGGAAATGGAACCTCTTCGCAGCTCCGGGATTCTCACCGGCGCGGGATCTGATGAAGGCGCAGGAGGCTTTCCGCTCTCCGGAGGTCTTCCAGCGCGTCGCCGGCGACCCGTCGGTGGCGGCCCTGCAGAAGAACGCCCACTTCCGCGCTCTGTTGTCCGACCCCGAAGCCAAGAAAGCCCTGGACAAGGGCGACGCGGTGGCCCTGCTCAAGTGCAACAGCGTCCACAAGCTGCTCCAGGATCCGGACACCCTGACGCAGCTGGCGGCCCTTCGCTCGGCGCTGGAGCGCTCCGACAAACCGGTGCAGAAATGACTTGCACCTCCGTGGCCAGGGATTAGGTGTCGCCCCATGCCCATGCCTGAAGTGGGAGACCGAGCTCCTGCCTTCACCCTTCCCGACCAGAGCGGCGAACCGGTGAAGCTGTCCGACTTCAAAGGGAAGGCGGTGGTCCTTTACTTCTACCCAAAGGACGACACTCCAGGTTGCACCAGGGAGGCCTGTTCCTTCCGGGACGAGCACTCGGCGCTGGTGAAGGCCGGGGCGGTGGTGCTGGGTGTGAGTCCCGACAGCACCGCCAGCCACCAGAAGTTCGCCGGAAAGTTCAAGCTCCCCTTCCCTCTCCTGGCCGACACCGATCACACGGTGTCCGAGAAGTACGGCGCCTGGGGCGAGAAGTCGCTGTACGGGCGGAAGTTCATGGGCATCACCCGCAGCACCTTCCTCATCGGGAAGGATGGAAAAGTGGCGCGCGTTTGGCCCAAGGTGAAAGTCGACGGCCACGTGGACGAGGTTCGGAAGGCCCTCGCCGAGCTGTGACCAACCCCGGCCGCACGTGGCAAGCTGGTGACGGGAAAGGGCTCCCCGGGTTGACCGTGGCAGTCTTTTCTCTATTGTGCGCGCCCGGCTTCGCCTGGAAGTCGGCCCGGAGGTCCTGAAACCCCGATGCCACCCCCACCCTTGCAGCCCTGGAACCTGGCCGACGCCTTCGAGACCTACGGCGTGCGCAGCTGGGGGGCTGGCTACTTCGGCATCGGCGAAAAGGGCAACGTCACCGTCCACGCCGAGGGCAACGGCTATTCGATGGACCTCAAGGAGCTGGTGGATGAGGTCCGCCGCCGGGGCATCAGCCTTCCGCTCCTCATTCGATTCACCGACGTACTCCGCAACCGGGTGGTGCACCTCAACGAGTCGTTCCGCCGGGCCATCGCCGAGCACAATTACAAGGGCCTCTACAAGGGCGTCTACCCGATCAAGGTCAACCAGCACCGCTACGTGGTGGAAACCATCGTCGATGCGGGCAAGCCCTACGACTACGGACTGGAAGCGGGGAGCAAGCCCGAGCTGCTGGCGGTGATGGCGCTGCTGGACAGCGAAGAGGCGCTCATCGTCTGCAACGGCTACAAGGACGAGGAGTACATCGAGACCGCGCTCTTCGCCTCCCGACTGGGACGGCATGTCGTCCTGGTGGTGGAGAAGCCCAGCGAGATCCCGCTGATTGCCGAGGTCGCCCGCCGGATCGGCATTCGGCCGCGCATCGGAATCCGGGTGAAGCTCTCGACGAGAGGCGCCGGGAAGTGGGAGGCCTCCGGGGGCGATCGCAGCAAATTCGGCCTCTCATCGAGCGAGCTGGTCGACTCGATGAACTTCATGCGGCAGGCCGGGATCCTCGACTGTTTCGAGCTCCTGCATTTTCACCTCGGCAGCCAGGTCTCCAACATCCGCAACTTCAAGAATGCCCTGCGGGAGGCGAGCCGGTTCTACGTGGAGGTGGCCCAGGCCGGCGCACCCCTCAAGTACCTCGACGTGGGGGGCGGGCTGGGCGTCGACTACGACGGGAGCCAGACCAACTTCACCTCCTCAATGAACTACACTACCCAGGAGTACGCCAACGACGTGGTGTTCAGCGTGCTCGAGGCCTGCAACGAGACGGGAGTGGAGCATCCCACCCTGGTCTCCGAGTCCGGCCGGGCGGTGGTGGCCCATCACGCCGTGCTGGTGACCGAGGTCCTGGGAGTGAGCGAGTTCGACGCCCAGGGAGTGCCGGAGGCTCTTTCGGAGGACGCTTCGCCGGTGGTGCGCAAGCTGTGGGCCACCTTCCGGGAGTTGACCCGGAAGAACGTGCTCGAGGCCTACCACGACGCCACCGAGTACAAGGAGGAGTGCCTCACCCTCTTCTCCCTGGGGCACCTTACCCTGGCGGATCGAGTGGCCGCCGAGAATCTCTTCTGGGCGGTGTGTCAGAGGATTCTCCGCATCGCCCGCGAGCTGGACGAGATGCCGGAGGAGCTGGAGACGCTGGATCGCCAGCTGGCCGACACCTACTTCTGCAACTTCTCGGTGTTCCAGTCGCTCCCCGACAGCTGGGCCATCGACCAGCTCTTCCCGGTGATGCCCATCCATCGCCTCAACGAGCGGCCCACCCGTCGGGCGGTGCTGGCCGACATCACCTGCGACTCGGACGGGAAGATCGAGCACTTCATCGACCGGCGCGACGTCAAGGACGTGCTGGAGCTGCACCCCATCAACCAGGACGACTATTACATCGGCATCTTCCTGGTGGGCGCCTACCAGGAGATCCTCGGCGATCTGCACAACCTGTTCGGCGACACCAACGCGGTCCAGGTGTCCCTCGGGCCGAGTGGCGGCTACCTCATCGATCACGTCGTGGGCGGGGACACGGTGACCGAGGTGCTGAACTACGTCAGCTACTCCAAGGATGACCTGGTGGCCCGGGTCCGTCACTTCGCCGAGGCCGCGCTGCGCAAGGGGAGCATGACCCTGGACCAGTCGCGCCAGCTGCTCCGGGCCTACGAGGATGGACTTTCCGGGTACACCTACCTGGAGCGGGAGGTCGACGCGCCGTCGATCGCTGCGGCGGCCCAGCTCCGGCTGGTGGAGAAGGTCGAGCCGGGCCGGGGCACCGGGACCTAGAGCTGGCCGGCCAAAACCGCTCAGTAGGGCTGGGTCTATCCGAGTGCCTGCTCGAGATCGGCCACCAGGTCCTCTGGGTGCTCGAGGCCAATTGAAAGCCGCAGGAGGTCGTCGGGAATCCGATCGGCCGGGTGCATCGCCGAGGCAGCGTGCTGGATGAGGCTCTCCGGCCCTCCCAGGCTGCCAGCGTTGATGAAGAGGCGCACCCGGGAGGCCACCTCGATTGCACGGGCCCGGCCACCCTTGACCCGGAAGGCCAGCATCCCCCCAAAGCCATCCATCTCCTTCTGGGCGATTGCCTGTCCCGGGTGCGAGGGGAGTCCTGGGTAGAGCACCCTCGCCACTCCTGAGTGGGCCTCGAGCGCCCGGGCCACCACCCCCGCATTGGCCGAGTGCGCGGCCATCCGCGCGGCCAGCGTGCGCAACCCACGGTGCACCAGCCAGGAGTTGAAGGGCGAAGCCACGCCGCCGAGCAGCTTTCGGATCTCAGCGATCCGAGGCAGCGCCCCGTCGCTGCGCGCAAAGACAAGTGCACCGCCCTGAACGTCGCTGTGACCGCCCAGATATTTCGTCGTGGAGTGGAGTGCGGCATCGGCGCCGAGGGCCAGTGGTCGCAGCAGCGCCGGTGTGGGAAAGGTGCTGTCCACCAGAAGCATGGCGCCTGCAGCATGAGCGAGCTGGGCCAGGCTCCCGATGTCGGTGATCTTCATCAGAGGATTCGAAGGCGTCTCGGTCCAGAGCAGACGGGTCTCCGGCCGGATCGCCGCCCGAACCGCTGCGGGATCGGTCATGTCGACCTCGGACCAGTGGATTCCCCAGCGCGGCAGGAACTTGGGGACCATCGCCCGGAATCCGTAGAACAGGTCATCGGCAAAGAGGACGTGGCTTCCGGCCGGAAGGGACTGGAGGTAGGCGGCTCCCGCCGCCACGCCGGAGGCGAAGACCAGGGCGGCTTGCCCACCCTCGACTGCCGCCAGAGCACTCTCCAGCCTCCGTTGCGTGGGGTTGTCGATCCGGATGTAGAGGTAGTCGTGGAGCTGCTCTCCGGCCGGGCCGTGCTCGTAGTTGGTCGAGAAATGCAGCGGCGGGGCGATGGCCCCGGTGGCATCTCGTTCGCCTCCGGCACGGACTGCGAGCGTCTCGAATTTCATCCACCACTTGTGCCGACGGAGCCGGCGCGCGTCGATGGGCAGAAATGACAATCGACGTTAGGAATCTGCCATGGGGCTTCCGATCAATCGTCGAGTCGTTGCTCTGGCCTTCGACCGTCTGTGCACCTTCGAATTCGGGGTGGTGGTGGAGATCTTCGGGCTTCCTCGACCCGAGCTGGAGGTGGATTGGTACCAGTTCCGGGTGTGCTCGCTGGATCGGGGGCCACTACGAGCCACCGGCGGAGTGACCATCCAGCCTCGCGCAGGGCTGAGCGCGCTCCGGGACGCCGGCACCATCGTGATTCCCGGCTGGAGGGATGCCAATGAACGCCCGCCCGAGGCCTTGCTTCGAGCGGTGCGGGCTGCCCACACCCGCGGTGCTCGGCTGGTGACCATCTGCAAGGGCGCCTTCGTCCTCGCTGCCGCCGGGCTGCTCGATGGAAAGCGAGCCACGACCCACTGGCGAGATACCGCGCTGCTGCAGTCGCGCTTCCCCGCGGTGCGGGTCGAGCCGGACGTCCTCTTCGTGGACGAAGGCGACATCCTCACCTCGGCGGGCAGCGCAGCCGGAATCGACCTCTGTCTGCACATCGTTCGCCGGGATTTCGGCGCGGAGATCGCCAACCAGGTCGCCCGCAGACTGGTGGTGCCGCCCCAGCGCGACGGCGGCCAAGCCCAGTACATCCCCTCACCCGTCCCAAGCACGTCGGCCAACGGTCTGGCCGAGCTCCTGGAGTGGGCGCAGCGCAGGTTGCACGAGCCACTGACGGTGGACTGGCTCGCCCAGCGCGCGAGGATGTCCGGGCGGACGTTCGCCCGCCGATTCCGGGAAGAGACCGGCACGACGCCGCATCGGTGGCTCACCCATCAGCGAGTCATGGCCGCCCAGCGCCGTCTGGAAACGACGCGGGAGCCCATCGACACGATCGCCGAGGCAGTGGGCCTGCAGACGGCCGCCACCCTGCGCCTGCATTTCCGCCAAGCGCTGAGCACGACGCCCACTGCCTATCGCCGTCGATTCTCGACCCAGGCGCCGGGCTCATCACCCCCAGGTTCGCCGTAGCCAGCGGCGCTGGGCCCACTGTGGGGGCTCCGGCCCTGGAGAGCTGTTGCGGCGCCATCCCGGTGACCCGGGTAATTTGGAGCCATGCAACTCAAGCCGTTCCGAATCGAGCAGTACTACGCCAAGCACGAGTTCACCGCCCCGTACATGCTCTCCAGCAGTGATTGTGAGTCCCGGGCCATTGGCGAGCTGCTTGCGCTCGAGCCCGATGCCCGGGAGCGGCTGCTCGCCGAGCGATGCGGTTACACCGAATCGCCCGGAGCTCCGTATCTGCGTCAGGCGATTGCGGCGGGCTATCCGGGCCTCGAGCCCGACGACGTGCTCGTGGCTTCCAGTGCCGAGGAGGCAATCTTCGTCGCTTACCACGCCCTGCTCCGGCCGGGAGACCACGCCATCGTCGAAACGCCTTGCTACGAATCCGCGCTCGAAGTGGCTCGGAGCACGGGGGCCGAGGTGAGTTGCTGGAGCCGGCGCTTCGACGACGGGTGGATGCACGACCTGGACGGGCTGGAGGCCCTTCTCCGACCGAACACCAAGCTCCTCTACATCAACACGCCGCACAACCCGACCGGGACGCATATGTCCCGGGCGGTGTTCGACCGAGTCGTGGAGCTTGCCCGCAAGCGCGGCTTGATCCTCTTCTCCGACGAGGTCTACCGCGAGCTGGAGCACGACCCGGCGACCCGGCTTCCCGGTGCCTGCGAGGTGCACGAGCGCGGCCTCTCTCTCGGCACCGTTTCCAAGAGCTATGGCCTCCCTGGCCTCCGGATCGGCTGGCTGGCCACCCGCCATCGCGCGCTGCTGGAGGCCGTGCTCGACCTCAAGTACTACACCACCATCTGCTCCAGCGGGCCGAGCGAGTTCCTGACCGCGCTCGCGCTTCGCAATCGGCGGCAGTTGCTCGACCGGAACCTGGGCATCGTGCGCCGGAACCTGCCGCTCCTGGCCGGATTCCTCGAGGAGCGGGGAGACCTGTTCGAGTGGATTCTCCCCACCGCCAGCCCAATCGGCTTTCCACGACTCCGGCCGGAGGTCGACACGCAGTCCTTCTGCGAGGAAGTCGTCGCCGCCACCGGCGTCCTGCTCCTGCCAGGCACCGTGTACGACGAGCCCCGGCACATCCGCCTGGGCTTCGGACGGGAGAACATGCCGGTGGCCCTCGACAAGCTACGCGCCTACCTTCGCCGGCGCAGATTCAACTAGCTGCGGGAGGTCCCGATGAAAATCACGCTGAGCAGCGTACTGGTGGACGACCAGGCCAAGGCGCTGACGTTCTACACGGAGGTCCTGGGCTTCCTGAAGAAGACCGACCTGCCGGCGGGCGAGTATCGATTCTTGACGGTCGTCTCGCCCGAAGGGTCGGCCGATGTCGAGCTGCTCCTCGAGCCCTGCACCCATCCGGCGGCCAAGACCTTCCAGAAGGCGATCTTCGCCGACGGGATCCCCGCGACCTCATTCGAGTCGACCGACATCCAGAAGGAATACGAGCGATTGACCAAGCGCGGCGTGGACTTTCGCAAGCCGCCCACGAAGGCAGGCCCGGTGATGATCGCCGTCTTCGAGGATACCTGCGGCAATCTCATCCAGCTCCATCAGCCCGCCGCGGCCTGAAGGCACCGCCCGGCGGCCGTGTGGACGGCCCAGGAGAGCACGAAGTGGCTCGGATCCTTCGGATTCGAACCTCCGGCGACACCTGCGGGTCTACACCGATGAGGAGCGACGTGAATTCGACCTTGCCGCGGTGTGATGCCCGCTGCGCATCGAGGAACTTGACCTCGAGCTCGTACGTTTTCAGGATGATCCGGTTCGACCGTTCCTTTCCCCTCGCGTGTGCGCTCAGGGCCGGACGTCCCTCGCCCAGACGCAACGATGAGGCGACTGGCAAGAGCCGATCTCGGAATTGGGTGAGCCAACCTGCGGCGAAGGCTGCCTGAATGGTATCAACCCGGTGTCCTTCAACCGGCAGCGCAAGAGGGGCTTTCTCATGCAGCGGACAAGCACGCTCAGCGTCGCGATCCTGTCTCTGACTGCAGCCGCTTCGTTCGCCCACGCCGATCAGGCTGCCAAGATTCCACGGGTTGGGTTTCTCAACCCTTTGGACCGCTCCGCCCCGCACTTCGAGGCATTCAGACAAGGACTGGCCGACTTGGGCTATGTCGAGGGCCGCAACATCGCAATTGAGGCAAGATTCGCCGAGGGGCAGTACGATCGATTCCCCGGTCTTCTCGCCGAGTTGCTCGCCTCAAAGGTCGATGTCATCGCCGTGACGGGGGCAGTGACGGCGCGAGCCGCCAAGAAGGCGGTCACGGGCATCCCCATCGTCTTCGCGGTCGTGGTCGATCCAGTGGCAGACGGGGTCGTCCCGAAGATGGAGCGACCCGGTGGCAACATCACCGGAACTACGAGCTTCGACCCACAACAAGCGAAGAAGCAGCTTGAATTGTTGAAGGAGGCGATTCCTGGGGTCAGGCGAGTGGCGCTGTTGGGCGATCAGGGCGTCTCCGAGGCCCTGATGAACGCCAGCGAAGCGCAGGCCCAAGCCATGGGCCTCCAGGCCCTGAGGCTGAGGGTGTTGGCGCCGACTCCGGATCTGGAAGGAGCATTCGCCTCGCTCAAGCGGGAGCACTCCGAGGCCTTGCTGGTACTGGAAGAGCCGGTTGTCGGGGTTCATGCAAAGAGGATCGCCGAGCTGGCCACCAAGGAGCGGCTCCCCACCATGTTTGCGCCGTCGCGCGTTGATGCGGGGGGTCTCATCGCCTATGGAACGAGCCAGCTCGCCTCCATCCGCCGCATGGCAGCGTACGTCGACAAGATCCTCAAGGGGGCCAAAGCGGGCGAGCTCCCGGTGGAGAGAGTCGCGCCCTACGAGCTCATCGTGAACCTGAAGACGGCGCGGGAGATCGGCGTCACCATCCCGGCCGAGGTACTCAAGCGGGCGAAACGGCTCATCCAGTAAAGCGTCTGGTCCAAGGCGGCCGTTCAGCTTCTTCCGTCCGAAAAGGAGCTGAGCTGCTCGGCGATCGAGCGGGTCTTCTCCATCACGACGTCCCCGGTGTGCTCGGTGGTAACCGTTTCCACCAAGAGAACCAGACACTCCTCCTCGGCCACCGGGTTGTGCCGTACGCCCTTGGGCACCACGTAGAATTCGCCGGGCTTCAGCTCCACTGCCCGGTCTCCCTCCAACTCGAGGCGTAGCCGTCCCTGGAGCACGTAGAACAATTCGTCCTCGTTGGCATGGGTGTGCCAGGTCAGCGTGCCTTTCACCCTGGCCACCTTGACGTACTGGTCATTCACCCGGGCCAGGATGCGCGGGGACCACAGCTCTTCAAGTCGGCCCGCCTCCGCAAGCGGATTGATGGTGGCAGGAACGTCCATCGGTAGGGCCTTGCTCAGAAATGGAAGCGGGTGTCGATCTTCACGTCCGGATGCAGGCTCCGGTGAACCGGGCAATGGAGCGCCACGTGCTGCATTCGCTCTCGCTGGCTGGCCGGAAGCTCCGGCGGGAACCACAGGTCCACCACCAGCGTCCCGATCCGCCGAGGGTTCTCGGCCATGTGCTTCTCCACCCGTCCGCGCGCTTTCCCCCAGGGGATCCCCTCCCGCGTGGCGACGATGGCCATGGTGGTGAGCATGCAGTCCAGCAGTCCGGTGGCCACCAGGTCCGTCGGCGAAAAGCCGGAGCCCTCGCCTCCGTTGTCCCGCGGGGCATCGGTCACGAAGTTCGACCCGCTGGGGCCGTGGGTCACCCGGAAATGCAGCCCGCCCACCCCTTCGGCGGTCATCTCCACGAAATGCGGTTGCTCGGCCATGTGCACTCCTTCGTCGGCGGTGCGCCGCGTCAGCGCACCACCATCTCGTGCTGCCCTTTGGTGGGAGGCTCGCTGTCCGCGCTCCAGTTCAGAGTAACCATCAGGGTTTTCCGCCGCCGGGCCACGTCGCGATCCAGAAAGGCGATGGCCTCGTCCAGATGCTCCATGAGCCGCATCGGGGTCCGCTTGGCGCCAGCGGAAAAGAGGGCGTGGGTGAGCCAGGGGAAGACCGCCGTCACGTCGGTATGCACGTAGACCGAGCCGGTCTCCACCGCCTCGACCGAGACCTTGCCCCAGGTGTGCCCCTCCCCTGCCGGGCAGCTCGAGAGCGCCCCGTTGTCCACCGGATCGACGCAGAACTGGAGGTCGATGTCGAAGCCATGGGTCGGAACGTTGAAGATTTGATCCAGCAGCGGCTCGCCCTGGAGGGTGTAGTTCTTGGGCACCCCGCCCCCGAGGATCCAGATCGCCAGCCGCTTGCTGCCGCGGTGCCGACAGAAATGCTGCATCGCCGCCATCGAGTAGACGTCGTCGTTGATGTCCAGCTCGAACTTGAACTCCGGCCCCAGCAGCCGCTTCAGCTTGACGACGTTGAGGAAGATGCTTCCGTCCTGTACCGCGCCCACCCAGATGGGCACGGCGTGTTTGTAGGCGGTGGAGAGCAGCGAGGGTTTCTTGACTCCCAGCGAGCGCTCGATGCCGTGGACGGCCTTGCCGAGCAGGAAGTGGAATTCGGGGGTGGTCATCTTCCGCTGGAACTCGGGCCCGCGGATGATCGCGCTGAAGAGTCGGTCGGTGTCGAGCAGCGCCTCCTCCCAGAAGCCGAGGTCGTAGATGCGGATGATCCGGGCCAGTCGCATCTGGAGATCGCCGGCGTTGGGATTCACCTCGCGGATGGCGTGGCCGATGATGCGGTGGGCATCGTGGTACAGGTTGGCGCCCGTCGTGGTGAGGGCGCTGACGATCCCCCGCTCGATGAGCGGGATGAGGCAGCTCTGGTGCAGCCCGGCTGGGGTCATCGCCCCGGAGAGGGTGAGAAAGATGCTGCAGTCCTCGGCAACGCTCCGCTGCATCAACTCGAACGCTGTCCGCTCCTGACGTCCCACGTAAGCGCCGAAGGCGTGGGCCAGGAGATCCACCGGTCTCTCGCGGCCGGTGATGGGACGGGGATCGACGCTGCGGGACTTCTCGTACGCGGCGCGCAGACCGCGGCGCTGACTCGGCTTGGCCATGGGAGGGGCGACCTAGCAGGGAGCGCCAGGGCGCGCCAGACGGGCCAGGCCTCCGTCACCTCCTCGTGACGCGGGGTCGGGGCGGGCTGGACTGCGGAAGCTCACGTCGAGCGAGTGCACCGCAGGCAGCGAGGTCGACACAGCGGCACTGGCGTACGGTTTCCAGGGCAGCCCGCATCTGGGCCAGGAGTCGCTCCACGCGGTCGATTTCCGCCAGCTTGACGCTGGCCAGCATCTCCCAGCGGGCCGGCGGCGGCTTGCCGTCGAGTTGAGGAGAGAACAGCCGTCGCGTCTCCCGGAGCGTGAAGCCGCAGGCGCGTGCCAGCCGCAACAGCCCGATTCGATCGAGTGCTTCCTCTCCGTAGTCACGGCGTCCGGAGACACGAACCGCCCGAGGCATCAGGCCCACCTGCTCCCAGTAGCGCAGCGCCGTCGCCGGGACTCCGGTGCGGCTCGACAGCTCACCGATTCGCATCTCCAGCTCCCACTTGACTTCGAGTGCACTCGAAGTAGCAACAGTTCGCCCTTCACTGCAACCGGAGGTGACCGGGATGCTGCGAGCGCTGGGGACCCTACTGTCTGCCTCGGTCGGGCTGCTGAGAATGGGGCGAGCCCGTGGAGAGGAGACCTTTGCCTGCGAGCTGAGGGCGCTTTCGCCGGAGGAACGCCGACTTCATGGCGAGCTGACCCGCCGGCTGGTTGCCGCAATCCGGGGAGGGCAGGAGATCGCCGACGGCTATGCCTTCACGGTGGACCAAGCGGCGCTGGACTGGGCGTCCCTCGCGGACTGGGCTCGCCTGGAGCGTCGCTGCTGTCCGTTCTTTCGCGTCCGGCTGGAGGCCGCGCCGCACGGAGGACAGCTGTCGCTGGAGCTCGGCGGCGCCCCGGATGCAAAGCGATTCATCGAGTCCGAGCTGCCGCTCAGGCGCGGGAGCTGAAGCGTCGGCGCAGGCCCATCCGCAGCCGGATCTCCCGGGGGACGCGCTGCAATAACTCCCGGTGGTCACGGAGCCCCACGCTCTCGCGCTGGACCAGGAGCATCCACAGCCACTCGGCGGTGAAGTCCCGGAGCTCCGTACGCCGGGCGGTTTCTGCTTGCGGCGTCGGCAGAGGGGCGACTTCTCCGCTCTCCAGGGCCTTCCAGGAAGCCAGCGCCTTCTCGAACCGCTCGGAGATCCGCCCCAGGGCCGAGGCGCGCTCGGCCTGCAGGTCCCTCTGCAGGGCTTCCATCGGATCGAGGATGGCCATGTCAGACGCCCGCAGCGGCAACCGCCGCCACGGCGGGGGCCTCCGCAGGGCCCTCCATGGGGCGCAGCTCGGACATGGCCAGCTGGTCGAGCGTCGCCGACCGGTAGACGTCGAGCATCCGCTGCTGTCCCAGCTTCCACACCCCGTACAGGGTACAGGCCCGCGACAGGCGGCAGGCGTCATGCCCCTCCTGGCAGAGGTTGACGACCACCGGCCCCTCCACCGCCTCGATGACCTCCAGGAAGGTGATCTCTCGTGCCGGGCGGCCTAGCCGGTAGCCTCCCCGGGCCCCGCGCATGCTGGCCACCAGCTTCCGGGTCACCAGAGTCTTCAGGATCTTGGCCAGGAAATCCTCTGGCACGTTCATCCGGCGGGCGATCTCTCGGAAGGGCATGACGGTGCCCTCCGGCTGGGCCGCCAGGCACACCATGGCCCGGAGGCCATACTCGATCCGCCGGGAGATCTGCAGAGGGTGTTGCATCCGATTCCGCTTGAGAATTCAGGAACTTGCCTGAATTATAGGGGTCCGCGGTCCATATTTCAACGCGACGAGGTATCCCAGACGAGGTGTCAAACACCTCGTCTGCCCGCCCCTCGATGATCGACCTGCACTCCCACACCACCGCCAGCGACGGCGAGCACCCGCCCCGGGAGCTGCTGGCCCTGGCCCGGGCGGCCGGGGTCACCACCCTCGCTGTCACTGACCACGACACGGTCGGCGGGCTCGAGCGGGCTGAGGAGGCCGCTCGCGAAGCGGGCATTCGCCTCGTCCCGGGAATCGAGGTTTCGACGGAGACCGACGGCCGGGAGATCCACCTCCTGGGGCACTTCGTGGACAGGACCGAGCCCACGCTGGCCGCCTTTTCCGACCGGCTACGCACGGAGCGGGCCGAGCGCATGGGTCGCCTGGTGGACAAGCTGCGCACCCTCGGTTTCCCGGTCACGCTGGAGGAGGTGGAGCGCATCGCCGCCGGCGCCCACCTGGGCCGACCGCATCTGGCCCTGGCCCTGGTCGAGCGCGGTTACGTCACCTCCACGAAGGAAGCCTTCGACCGCTTCCTCGGTGACGGCAAGCCGGCCTACGTCGAGCGGGTCCGCATCGAGACCGAGGACGCCATCCGGCTTCTCCACGGCGCCGGCGGAACCGCGACCGTGGCCCACCCCGGCTCGAGCCAGGTGACTCCGCACACCCTGGAGCGGCTGGCGCGCGCTGGGCTGGACGGGCTCGAAGTCTTCCACCCCGACCACGTGCCGAGCCAGCGCGAGACTCTCCTCCGGACCGCCGAGGCACTGGGGCTCGTCCCCACGGCCGGCAGCGACTACCACGGTCCACGCGTCTCCCCCGGGCGCCAGCTGGGAATGGTCTCCCTGGACCCGGCCTACTTCTCGAAACTGGAAGCGCGGGCGTCGCAACGCCGTTGACACTTCTGCCGAGCCCGTCGTTATTGTCCGGCCCGTCCCGATGACCACCGACCCCTACGCTCCCTACCTCCCGCTGCTGGTGGTGCTGCTCGTGGCCGGCGGCATGGGCACACTGGTCAGCTTCATGTCGGCGCTGCTGGGGCCGAGGCGGCCGTCGGAGATCAAGTCCACCATCTTCGAGGCCGGCAGCGAGCCCTCACCCGGCACCGCCCGCCAGCGCTTCGCGGTGAAGTTCTATGTGGTGGCGCTGCTGTTCATCGTGTTCGACGTGGAGACGGTGTTCCTCTACCCCTGGGCAGTGAACTTCAAGGGGCTGGGCTGGTTCGGGTACGTGGAGATGTTCGTCTTCGCCGCGACGCTGGCCATCGGACTGGGTTACGTCTGGAAGAAGGGCGCACTGGATTGGGAGAGCTGAGGAGCCATGAGCGACGTTGACATCACCCCCGTCATCGCCACGCGTCGCGAGGAGACGATGGGGTTTCTGCAGCGTCTGGTCAGCAAGGGCCTGGGCTGGGCACGGAAGTACTCGCTCTTCGTCTACCCCTACGCCACCGCCTGCTGCGGCATGGAGTACATGTCGGTCGCCGCCGCCCGCTACGACATCGCCCGGTTCGGCGCCGAGTTTCCGCGTTTCTCCCCCCGGCAGGCGGACATGCTCCTGGTGGTGGGGACGATCAACCTCAAGCAGGCGCCAATTCTGAAGCGAGTCTATGAGCAGATGGCCGAGCCGAAGTGGGTGGTGGCCTTCGGGGTCTGCGCCTCCTCAGGCGGCTTCTACGACAACTACGCCGTGAGCCAGGGCATCGACCGCATCCTCCCGGTGGACGTGTACATCCCCGGCTGCCCGCCCCGGCCGGAGCAGGTGCTGGACGGGTTGATCCTGCTGCAGGAGAAGATCGCGGGGCAGATCCACCGGATCGGCGGCATCGGGCCTTCGGAGCACGAGCTCGGGCAGAATCTGCTCAAGACCTATCCGCACCAGAAAGGGCTGGGCTGATCGTTCGAGGCGGTCCGGGGCAGCCTGGCCGAGCTGTTCGACCTGGCCGTGCGAGGTGAGCTCCGGGTCCGGATCGACGGCCGGCAGCCCCTGGAGCAAGCCGCCCGGGCGCATCGGGCGCTCGAAGGCCGGACCAGCCTCGGAAAAGTGGTGCTGGTCCCTTAGGGCTGGCTTCGAGTGGGCGGGCCGATCGGGCCCGAGGCCTGCTGGGTCGTGTCCTTGTAGACCTTTCCGTCCTTCATGACGAAGGCCACGCGCTCCAGGACCTTGATGTCCTTCAGCGGATCCCCTGATACCGCCACGATGTCCGCGTAGGCGCCGGAGGCAACGACCCCGAGCTCCCCGGCCATCCCCAGCATCTGGGCAGCCTTGGAGGTGGCTGCCTGGATCGCGGCCATGGGCGTCATTCCGAACTCGGTCATCCTGGGAAACTCC
>JBKOYI010000106.1:0-13977 GCA_046725335.1 Myxococcota bacterium
TGGAAGTCCCCACCGGCCCCAGATCCTCGCGGGCGCCGACGACCGGGGCCAGGTACCCCCGCTCGACCAGGGTCACGGTGGCCTGCTCGATCTCGGTGCTGGCCCGGCCCTGCGCGAGCGCCTTCCAGTCCTCGTCCTCGAGGGGGAAGAGCCGTTGTTCGAACGCCAGCCGCGCCTCCCCAAGGGCCGCGGCATCGGGCGGCAGCTCGGAGCGCTTCCGGGGCCCCGACCGCGCTTCGGTCTCCAGCCGTCCCAGACCGCTCCGCAGCTCCCCCATCGCCTCGTGGATGGCGGTGCGCTGCTCCGGAACCACCGAGGGATTGAAATCAAAGACCGGTCGGACGGCGGCCCGTGCCTCCTGGCGCCGGCGGTCGGTCTGGGCCTCGTCGGGGAGTTCGTAATCGCGGGTGGCCTTGAAACCGGCGGCCGAGGCGCTCTCGAAAGGACGGCCGACGTCCTCCGGGCGAAGCTGGGGCAGGGTCTGGACGCCGAAACCGGGCGCCATCAGAAGTCCAGCGAAGACGGAAACGCCCGTGAGCAGTCCGAGCGCGGGGACGGCGCCGCGCAGGCGCTGCCGCCAGTTGGGTGCCCCGGCCGACACCGCCACCGATTGGGAGTCCTCGCCCATTTGCGAAGGCTGGCCAGGCTAGGCCCCGGCCAGCCCCGACCTCAAGCCGAGGTCAGCCGATGGCTCGCTGGGAGTACAGCGGTGAACCGGGGTCAGCTCGAAGCGGGCTCGGCCGCCCCGCCGCCGGCCGCCGGAGCGGCGGCGATCTCTTCGGCCTGGCGGGCCTCGCTCTCGGCCCGGTCGTAGGCGCGAATCACCTCCTGGACCAGGGGGTGGCGGACCACGTCCAGCTCGCTGAAATCGCAGAAGGCGATGCCCTCCACTCCTTCGAGAATGCGCCGGGCATGGGAGAGGCCGGAGAGCCGTCCGGTGGGCAGGTCCACCTGGGTGACGTCACCGGTGACCACCGCTTTGCTGTGGAAGCCCAGCCGGGTGAGAAACATCTTCATCTGCTCGACGGTGGTGTTCTGCGCTTCGTCGAGGATGACGAAGGCATCGTTGAGGGTCCGGCCGCGCATGAAGGCCAGCGGGGCCACCTCCACGGTCCCTTGCTCCACCAGCTGAACCGCCCGTTCCACGTCCATCATGTCGTGAAGCGCGTCGTAGAGCGGACGCAGGTAGGGGTTGACCTTCTCCGCCAGATCTCCGGGAAGGAAGCCCAGCTTCTCGCCTGCCTCCACCGCCGGCCGGGCGAGGATGATCCGCTTCACTTTCCTGGCTTGAAGGTCGGCCACTGCCATGGCCATGGCCAGATAGGTCTTGCCGGTGCCGGCCGGCCCGATGCCAAAGACGATGTCGTGACGGCGGATGGCGTCCACGTACCGCTTCTGGGCCGGGCTCTTGGGGGAGATGTTGCGACCGCCGCGGGTGAGCACCGGCCCCAGCACCAGGGTGTCCAGGCCGGGGGCGTCCTCGCCCGAGCGACCCAACATCTTGATTCCTTGTTCGACGTCCTCGCGGCCCACGCTCTGTCCGGCCCGGAGGATGGTCTCCAGCTGCTCGACCAGCCGCACCGCGAAGGCCACCGCCTCGGCGGGTCCGGAGAGGTGCAGCTCGGTTCCCCGTTGACCCACCCGCACTCCCAGCCGGCGCTCGATGGTTTTGAGGTTCTCGGCGTGGTTTCCGGAAACACCCAGGGCGACATCGTTGTCCCGAAGGTCGACCCGGGCAGTGGTGGCGAGGGAGGTCGCGCGCGAAGAAACGGTGGGCAATGCGTCCTTTCGATGTACCCGGCGGGGGGAAGCTGCAGCAGGCCGAGAGGCTAGCGCAAGGGCGGCAGAAGGATGAACTCCTGGGGGCGGATGCGCCGGTAGTAGTAACGATCTGACCAAGGGAAACGCACGTCGCTGGCCGACAAGAGCCCCTGGTCCACCAGGGCATCCAAGGAGAGGGGCACGTCCCCCCGCTCCAGCCGGTACACCGCCAGTGCCGCCTCGATGCGGCTCAGCTGGGCTCGGGTGATCTGCTGCCGGAGCACCCCTTCGGTGAACCCGGAGGCGGCGATGGAGGGCAGAGACCAGGGGCTCTGGGCGGTGAGGACGATGCCCACCACCCCAGCCAGGACGAGCATGCTCACCGCAACCCGGCCCACCGCACCCTTGGCCCGGTCCACCCAGGGGATATCGACCTCTGGCAGATCCGGTTCCCCCACCGGCATCAGGGCCTGGGCGTGCCCGAGGTTGGCCAGGTTCAAGAGCGCCTTGCAGGTCTCGAACTCCCCGAGGCAAGAGAGGTCGATGAGCTTGCGGACGTCGCGGAAGCCGTTCACCAGGGCGTAGACCCGCCGCTCGTTGGGTCCCACCGTGCCGAAGTCCCCGTCGGGCTCGGCCCCGGTAGCCAGCGGCAGCGGGGCGGCCTGGGCGAAGACGAGATCGTAGCGGGGGATGCGCCGGCGGATGACCGGCCACTCGTCCACCATCCGGAAGCCTTCCATGAGCACCGACTCGGCGCGCACCGGCTCCAGATCGTGGGTGTCGTGGTGGACGGGCCCCTGCTCGAACTCGTAGGTCCCGCTCTTCCAGGTGAAGAGGCGATAGAGCGTCTCGTTGAAGTGCAGCTGGGCCATCCGACGGTACTGCTCGGAGGTGAGGATGCCGGTGGTGACCAGCACGTCCCCCAGCCGCTGCAGCGACCGCTTCTGCGTCTCCAGCGCCTGCTCCAGCTGCCCCTCGGTGATCAGCTCGGCCCGCACCAGCAGGTGTCCGAAGTAATCGCGCTTCTTGCGGGTCGTACTCTCGGCGGAGACGATGGCCCCGTCGACGAAGCCGACGTTGACCTCCTGATCCTTGGACCGAAGGTGGAGGACGCCCGTCTTCTGCTGCTGGGCGATGAGCTGCAGGATGTCGGCGATGCCGAAATCTTTGAGGGTGCCGGCCAGAGCCATGGTCGGTCAGTCCCTTTCCGCCACGAGATTTCGCAGCGAGGAGGCCCAGGTGATGGCCAGAAGAAGCAGCCCCAGGACCATCCACATCCCCGGGCCGGCCCCGGCCCCGGGGATCCGCAGCAGCCCCTCCCGGGTCACCGCGACCGTGATGGCGAAGGCGAAGAGGAAGGCATAGAGCGCGCCTCGAAGCGTCAGCCCGGTAAAGAGGTGGCCCGCGCCTGAGCAGAGCAGGCCCAGGCCGTAAGCCAGCCGGCTGGTCCAGGCGTGATGCTGGCGCACCTCCATCTCCTTGTTGACCCGGGCCATGGGCGCAACCTTGCCCCGACGGTTGTAGACGTTGACGCACTGGTGGCAGAGGTTGCTGTTTCCGGCCAGCTCGGGGTCGCAGCGGCGGCAGACCGCTCGCCCGCATTTTTGGCAGGGGTGGCTCACCCCGCGCCCGCCCCGGGCGAACCCGAGCCCGGTGAGAGCGCCAGCGACGCCGAGCGGAAGCAGCACTCCCATGGTGGGGTCGAGGTCCCCCACCAACCACAGGCCGATCTGCGCCGTGACCCGGATGCGCCGCTGCGCTCCGTCGGTCACCGCTGGCTGGGAACGGGAGAGCGCCGGGGAGAGGAGCAGGAGGTTGAGCGGGGCGTGAGCGTCGGGGGGGTCAGTCCGGGTGAGCAGCCGTTCGTCGAGCCGCTGGGCGGCGGCGGCGGCATTCTGGGCTCGGTCCAGCTCGGGCCCCACCGCGTCGTCGGACAGCATCTTGGCGTGACGGCGGTAGACCTTGGCCACGTTCCAGAGCGGGTCCGGCAAGGTTGGATCCGCCTCGGCGGCCCGGGTGTAGGCGGAGATGGCCTCGGGCCATTTCGTCTCCGCGAAGGCGACGTTGCCCAGCAAGGTGAGCGTCCGAGCGTCGGACGCACGGAGGGCCAGCGCCGCGTCGAGGTGTTGTCGTGCCTCAGCCAGCTTTCCGCGCCGGAGCTGGTAACGTCCGAGCGTGAAGAGCTCGGAGAAGGTGGTCTTGCCCGCGTGGAGTCGGGACTGCGCGCGCCCCGCCGCCTGAGCCGCCTCCAGCCCTCCCCGCTCGAGCTGGAGCACGTCCTCGGCCGGGGTCTCGGCGAAGGTGGTGACCTCCACCAGCGCTCCGGCCAGAGGGGGCAGCAGGGCCAGGCCGGCCAACAGCGCGAAGCAGAGCCAGCGCTCGGTGCCACTCAGGTAGAGGGTGATGGCCCCCAGGAGAACCAGGGCCGGGAGCATCACTCCCAGCCGGAAGACCCAGGGGAGCAACAGAAGAAGTGCCAGGATCGCCCCGGTTTGCCAGCGCGCCACTCCCCGAGGGAAAGCATGGTGGACGTCGTGCACCAGGGAGGGGCCCGAGCGAAAGGCCAGGACGGCCAACACCGCCAGCGTGGTGGCCAACCAGGAGACGAGCAGCGCGGCCCCCACGTCTCCCAGGATGCCGCGGGTCCAGCGCGGGTCACGGAGTTCCGCGGCCACTGCCGAGCGGGCGTCGGCCATCAGTCTGGCGAGCTGGGTCGGGTCATCCGAGAAATGGGCCCGGAAGAGCCCCCACTGCGCCGCGGCGACGTCCGGAGACAGGGCGACCGCGCTCTGGGCCAGCTCCACCGCCCCACCGCTGTCGCGGGCGGCCCCACGCTGGCGGGCACCCCGGAGGAGCGCTCCGCTGACCGATTCGAGGTTGGTGACGCCCAGCTCCTCCCGGAGAGCGAGGAGACGCGCCCGGGCCAGGGCCGAACCCTTGGCATCGTGGGTTCGCTCTGCCTCCTGCCAGGAGCGAAAGGCGGCCAGGATCTCCGCATCTCCGGCGGTGGGGACGACGATCGGCGCTGGGGGCGCTGCTGCCTCGCGGTCGGCGGGAGCTGAGGAGGGCGGAGTGGTGGGGGAGGCAGTCGTTTCGGCAGGCTTACGAGGCGCCGGCCGTCGCGCGGGGGGAGCCGGGGAAGGCGCGGGCGGCGCAGTCCCTGACTCCTCCGACTCGTTGCTCTCCTCGATCGGCGGGGGAGGTGGAGCGCGGCGAGCCGGACGCCGACCCGGAACGTCGGGCGCCAACTCCTCCACCGGACGCGGGGGTTCGATCTGCGCCCGCGCCTTGGAAGGGCCGAGCAGGGCACAGGCGAGGAGCGCGGCACCAACGCGGGAGAGGACCATCGGATTCGTCGGTGACCATGATAGGCGAGTGCCGGAGCACCCCGACACTCCCTGGGTCATCCACGGGTCCGCGGGTCGAGGAGGACATGGGACGCACCGGAGAGGCCGCCGAGCGGCTGGAGGGGATCATGCAGGCGCTCCGCGCCGAGGGTGGTTGTCCCTGGGACCGCGAGCAGGACCTGCGCAGCCTCCGGCCCTACCTGGTGGAAGAAACTTACGAGGTCCTGGAAGAAATGGACCGCGTCGGTGGCGGAGGCCCGTGGCGTCCGCTGTGTGAGGAGCTGGGCGACCTGCTCTTCCAGATCGTCTTTCATGCCGAGCTTGCGCGCGAGCTGGACGAATTCGACCTGGCCGACGTCATGGACGCCATCTCGGAAAAGATCGTTTCCCGCCATCCCCATGTCTTCGGTGAAACGCGGGTCAGCGGGGCGGAGCAGGTTCTGCACAACTGGGCCCGCATCAAGGCCGAGGAGCGGCGCCGCAAGCACGGGCGCGAAGGCTCGGTACTGGACGGTGTTCCGGCCGGAGCTCCGGCACTGCTACGGGCCGAGCGGTTGACCGAGAAGGCTTCACGCATCGGCTTCGATTGGCCGGACCTGGCCGGGGTTCGGGCCAAGCTGACCGAGGAGCTGACCGAGCTGGACCAGGCCATCCATTCCGGTTCGAACGCGGCCATCGAGCACGAGCTCGGCGACGTCCTCTTCAGCCTGGCCAACCTGGCCCGCTTCGTTCGAACTCCGGCCGAGGATGCTCTCCGCGACGCCAACGCCCGCTTCACCCGTCGCTTCCAGGCAGTGGAGGAGGGGCTGCGCGCCCGAGGAGTTCCCTTCGGTACCGCCACGCTGGAACAGATGGACGCGCTTTGGAACGAGGCCAAGCATGGCGAGCACGGCCTGCCTCCGCTGTCGCAACCTTTGCGTGCTGCCGTGGCGGAGATGGAAGTTCCAGTTGCTTCGCTGGGGGCAGCCCGCGCCTTCTGGACGCAGCTGGCACCGGCG
The DNA here is from genome assembly GCA_046725335.1 of Myxococcota bacterium. Taxonomy (GTDB): domain Bacteria; phylum Myxococcota; class Myxococcia; order Myxococcales; family Myxococcaceae; genus RPRB01. Next base: position 6,107 of record JBKOYI010000106.1, read on the forward strand.
CTGGGGTGGCAGGTGGCGACCGATGTGCGGGGCTGGAGGATCGAGACGCCTGGACTGGCGCTGGTCTTCGTCCTCGGGAGTCCCTCCGGTGCGGCGCTGACCGTCGCCCTCGACCTGACCTCCACCGCTGGACTGGCCGATTCGGTCCGGGCCGCCGGCGGCGAAGTGCTGGCCGAGCGTCCACTGGTCTTCCGCGACCCGGTAGGGCTGCGGGTCCGCTGCGGAGCCGGGTTCCCACAAGAGCTGTGAAAAATCTGGGGGGAACGCTGTGGACCGTGACAGTTTCGAGGCGGACGCAAGGCGGCCGGGCGGGCGTGCGGAAGGTTGCAGCAACCCCAAGTTGCGTGAATTCATTGGGGCTTACAGAGTCCGAAAGACTGGGTTGTCCACAGCCGGACCGTTGATTGACTTCCGGTCCAGGGTTCCCCGAGGCCCTTCACGGGAATTGTGCTGGGCAGTGTTCGACTTGCTTGACGAGCCCTCGCCCGGACCTGTAGGGAGGACGGCTCTTTTTTCGCGAGCACAGGCATTCTTCGCGAGCAGGGACACGCGTTGGCCAACACCAAGTCAGCCCAGAAGCGGAACCGCCAGGCCCTCAAGCGCCGGGCTCGCAACCAGTCGGTGCGCACCGCCGTCAAGTCAGCGGTGAAGCGGGCCCGCGAGGCGATCGCCTCGAAGGATCCGGCGCGCATTCAGGAGGCGCTCCGTTCCGCGGCCAAGACGTTGGATCGGGCCGCCAGCAAGGGTGTCCTTCACAAGCGGAACGCCAGTCGCCGCATCGCCCGGCTGTTCCACACTGCGACCGGCGGCGCCGGAGCGTAGCCTTTTCCGCGACTGGCGGCCCTTCCGCGACCGGCGCTGGCCGTCGAGCAGCTCGGCTTACCTGACCTGCTCGGACCGGGACGTCCATGCGCCAAGCTCGTCGACGCTAGCCGCTCGAGATTCGCGCGTAAGCGTCCGCGGCAATCGCGGCGGCGAGTCTCCGGAGCGCCTGCTGTCGGTTGGCCTCGGTGGTGATGACGTCGGCCCGAAGCGCCGGCAAGTAATCCTCCGAGCCGCCGACGTCGGTGCTGACCAGCAGGGTGTTCCCCCGGAAGAGACGGACGCGCAGCACCGCCGAGACCCGGTAGGTCAGCGCGCCCGAGGTCCCCGGGGCCAGCTGGGCCACCGCGGCGTTGACTGCCAGCAGCTCGCCCTCCAGCCGCCCCTCGCTGTTCTCCCCTCCCAGGGTTCCGGCGCGCGCCAGCTGCTCCCGCAGCGCATCGGTGAAGACTGCCTCCAGGGCCGGCTCGCTGGTGCGGTTCACCACCACCGGAGCAAAGACATGGTGAATGCCCTGGGGGAGGCCCTGCCCGCCGGCGGTGACGTGGTAGCCGCAACCGGTCAAGGCCAGCATCACCACGGCACTTGTGGTGGAAACCTGTGCCATGACCCACTTCAACCGACGACGAAATTGATCAGCCGCCGAGGAACGAAGACGATCTTGCGCAGTGGTTTCCCGGCCAAGGCGTTGCGGACCTTCTCCTCGGCTTCCGCGGCGGCGCGGACCTCGCTTTCGCCGGCGTCTGCGGCAATGCGGATCTCTCCTCGCAACTTACCGTTGACCTGGACCGCGTAGGGAAGGACGTCGTCCACCACCAGGGCCGGATCGTAGGCCGGCCAGGGCCGAGCCAGGGTCGACTCACCCGCGCCATAGGCCTCGGCCACGGCGTCGGCCAGATGGGGTGCGAACGGAGTCAGCACCACGGTGAGGACGCGGATGGCCTCACCCATCGCCGCCAGCTCGGCCTCCGTCTCCAGCTTGCCGGCGTCGTAGAGGGCGTTGACGCACTCCATGATGCCGGCGATGCCGGTGTTGAAGGAGAGCCGCTCGATGGCCTCCCCCACCCGCTTCAGGCACTTGTGGGCTGCCCGCCGAATTTCCAGGGCCTTTCCGGTGGCTGGGCCGGGAGAGACCGCTCGCCCCGCCCGGTCCTGGTGGAGCGCAGCCAGAGCCCAGACCCTCCGCAAGAAGCGGTGCGCCCCTTCCACCTGCTCGTCGCTCCAGTCGAAATCGCGCTCCGGAGGCCCGGCGAACAGCACGTAGGTTCGGACGGTGTCGGCGCCGTAGCGCTCCACGATGGCGGCGGGGGCCACCACGTTCCCCCAGCGCTTGGACATCTTCCGCCCGTCCGGTCCGTTGACGATTCCCTGGGTCACCAGCCTGGTCACCGGCTCGTCGGTGGGGACCAGCCCGAGCACCTTCATCCATCGGGTCCAGAAGCGAAAGTAGAGCAGGTGCATCACCGCGTGCTCGGGACCGCCGACGTAGACATCCACCGGCAGCCACCGCCGGGCCGCGCCGGCGTCGAAGGGGGCGGTGTCCAGATGGGGCGAGAGATAGCGAGCGAAGTACCAGGAGGAGTCGACGAAGGTATCCATCGTCTCCACCTCGCGCCGGGCCGGCCCTCCGCACTTGGGGCAGGTGGTCTCCACGAAGGAGGGCACCTTGGCCAGGGGGGGCTCTCCCTTGCCGGTGAGCACGGCGTGGGTGTCGATCTCCGGAAGCCGAACCGGGAGCTGCTCCTCGGGCACCGGGATGCCCCTTCGCTCTGGATCGCAGCGGAGACAGTAGACGATGGGGATGGGCGTGCCCCAGTAGCGCTGGCGGCTGAACCCCCAGTCCTTCTGCCGGTAGGTCACCGTGGGCTTGCCCTCGCCACGGGCGGCCAGCGCCTCCCCCATGCGGCGGCGGGCCTCCTCCGAAGGGAGCCCGGTGTAGTCGCCCGACTCCATCAACAGCCCGTCCTCGGTGAAGGGAGCACTCCAGCCGTTCACCGGGCCCAGATCCGAACCATCGGCCGGTCGGATGACCTGCTTCACCGCCAACCCGTAAGCGCGGGCGAAGGCGAAATCCCGCGTGTCATGGGCCGGAACCACCCCCACCGCGCCGGTGCCGTAGTCGGCCACGACGAAGTTGGCGATCCAGATCGGCACCGGCCGCCGGGTGAAGGGATGGATGGCGTAGGAGCCGGTGAAGACACCCTCCTTGGGAGCTCCCTCGGCAGTGCGCTCGATCTTCCCCAGGGAGGCCATCCGGGCCACGAAGGCCTCCACCTCGGCCCGCCGCTCCGGAGTGGTGAGCTCTGGCACCCGAGCGTGCTCGGGGGCCAAGACCAGACAGGTGCAGCCGTAAACGGTGTCGATGCGGGTGGTGAAGACGCGGATGGGCCGGCCACTCCCCGTGACTCCGAAGTCGACCTCCACTCCCTCGCTCCGGCCAATCCAGTTCCGCTGGGCCGCCAGGATGCGCTCCGGCCAGCCGGTGAGCTGGTCCAGCCCACGAAGGAGATCCTCGGAGTTGCGGGTGATGCGGAAGGCCCACTCCGGCATCTGACGGTCGATCACCGGCGAGTCACAGCGCTCGCAGCGACCGTCTTTCACCTGCTCGTTGGCGATGACGGTGAGACAACCGGTGCACCAGTTCACCCGCGAGAAGCGGCGGTACACCATGTCTCGTTCCCAGAGCCGGAGGAAGAACCACTGGTTCCAGCGGTAGTACTCGGGATCGCTGGTGTTGACCTCGCGGCTCCAGTCGTAGGCGAAGCCCAGCGACTTGATCGCCGCCCGGAACTTCTCCACGTTCTCGCGGGTCCGCACCGCCGGATGCACCCCATCCTTGATGGCCGCGTTCTCCGCCGGCAGTCCGAAGGCGTCCCACCCCATGGGGTGCAGCACGTCGAAGCCACGCATCCGATAGTAGCGAGCGTAGACATCGCCGATGAGGTAGTTGCGCACGTGCCCCATGTGCATCGTGCCGCTCGGGTAGGGAAGCATCTCCAGGACGTACTTCTTGGGCGCCCCCGGTCGAGCGTCGGCCCGGAACAGGCCGGATGCCTCCCAGCGCGCCTGCCAGACGGGTTCGAGAGTCTTGGGGTCGTACCGCTCGCTGAGCTTCATGAGGTGGAACCCAAGGTCCTACCCGCGGTGAGCCCGAGGCGCAACGTTCCACCCCTCCGGTGATAGAGAGCGGGTCCCATGGCTCTCCCCGTCGTCACCATCCGCGACATCGCCGCCCACGAGGGACAAGAGGTCGAGCTGCGCGGGTGGATCTACAACAAGCGGAGCAGCGGCAAGCTGCACTTTCTGCAGATCCGCGACGGCACCGGCATCATCCAGGCGGTCGTCTTCAAGGGAGACGTCACCCCGGAGCAATTCAGCCGGGCGGATCACCTCAGCCAGGAGAGCTCGGTCATCCTGCGCGGTCTGGTCCGCAAGGATGCCCGGAGCCCCATCGGCTACGAGCTGAGCGTGAAGGATCTCCAGGTCGTCCATGAGGCGCGCGACTACCCCATCACCCCCAAGGAACACGGGGTCGCCTACTTGATGGAACACCGGCACCTCTGGCTCCGTTCCGCCCGCCAGAACGTCATCCTGCGGGTGCGGGCCACGGTGGTGAAAGCCATCCGGGACTACTTCGATGGCAACGGCTTCACTCTGGTGGACGCGCCCATCTTCACTCCCGCCGCCTGCGAGGGGACCAGCACGCTCTTCGAGGTGCCCTACTTCGACCTGGGAAACGCTTACCTCACCCAGTCGGGCCAGCTGTACATGGAGGCGGCGGCGATGGCCCTGGGCAAGGTGTACTGCTTCGGCCCCACCTTCCGTGCCGAGAAGAGCAAGACCCGACGGCACCTCACCGAGTTCTGGATGGTCGAGCCGGAGGTGGCCTACATGACGCTGGAGGAGGACATGGCCCTGGCCGAAGGGCTGGTCTCCTTCATCGTGGAGCGGGTGCTGGCCGGGCACGAAAAGGAGCTGACCACCATCCTGGAGCGCGACGTGGCCAAGCTGCGCAACGTCCGGCCACCGTTTCCTCGCATCACCTATGGCGAAGCCATCGAGCGGCTGACCGCTGCCGGCCACCCCGCCAAGTGGGGAGACGACTTCGGTGGGGACGAGGAAACGGTCCTGGCTAGCCAGTTCGACCGGCCGGTGATCGTTCACCGCTACCCCAGCGAGCTGAAGGCCTTCTATTTCAAGCGCGATCCCCAGGATGCGCGGGTGGCGCTGGGAATGGACATGCTCGCCCCCGAGGGCTACGGGGAGATCATCGGTGGAGGTCAGCGCGAGGACGATCTGGCCACCCTGGAGCGGCGAATCGACGAGGCCCAGCTCCCCCGTGAGGCCTTCGGCTGGTACCTGGATCTCCGCCGTTACGGCAGCGTCCCCCACGCCGGCTTCGGACTGGGAGTGGAGCGAACCGTGGCCTGGGTCTGCGGGCTGCACCACGTGCGGGAGACGATCCCCTTCGCCCGGATGATGGAGCGGATCACGCCTTAGGGCGGCCCAGAAGGGAAGCGGCGGCCCGGCTCACTTGGCCCGGCTCCACCGGCTTGGAAAGAAAGGCGTTGGCCCCGACCTGCAGGGCCCGGTCGCGCTCGGAGGTCGCCCGGTCGGTGGTGACGACCAGGATGGGAGTGGTGGGGCGACGGATGCCGGAGCGGATGTGGTGGATCAGCTTCAGCCCGTCGAGCAGAGGCATGTGGATGTCGGTCACCACCAGGTCGTAGTCAGCGGCGGCGAAGCGCTTCAGCCCCTCGGCTCCGTCGGAGGCCTCATCGCAGACCGCTGGGCCGAGCAAGGCCAGCGCAGAAACCAGCACCTGGCGCGCGGCGCGTGAGTCGTCCACGACCAGGGCGCGGAAGCCCGAGATGGTGGGATGGGACACCAGTTTACGATTAACTCCCGGACTGACCCAACGCCGGCCAATTTTGCGGACCATGCTGCCGGTTGCGGTGGCCCGAACGCGCAGCTTAGCGCGCCGGCCGCCCGGGCTGGCCACGAGTGGGTGCGCCTTTTCGGCGGAGCAGTAGCTTGAGGTCGAGCAGCAAGCACGGCGCCTCCGGAGGACCTACCTCGGCGATCACCCCCCGGGGGGCGTCGGAATCTGCCGGGCGAACGGTCTGCAGCTCATGGGTCCGCACTGCCTCCAGTCCATCCACCCGGAGGGCGATGCGTCGTCGCCCCACCCGGACCACCAGGACCTGGGGCCGGGCGCCCCGCGGCGGCTGACCGCGGGGGAGGAGCTCGCGGAGATCGACGATGGGCACCCGGACGCCGTGCAGGTGCAACACTCCCTCTACCTCGGGAGTCGCCCCAGGGAGGGGAAGCGGCACCACCCGGGGCAGCACCTGGTCCACCCGGGCGACGTCGATCCCGTACAGGCCTCGGCCCACCCGGAAGGAGCAGAGGGCAAGCTCCGACCCGGCCTCGCTCACCGGAGTAGCTGCTCCGGGTCGAGGACGGCCCTCGGCGCGCCCGGCTGGGACAAGAGCCCCAGAACCCCGGCCGGGGTGCCTGGGGGAGGTCGCTGCATCGCCTCTGCCTCGACACGCACCACCCCTCGCACCCGATCCACCCACAGCCCGGCGGCACCCAGCAGCGTCTCCAGAATCAAGATTCGAGCGGCCCGGGGTGGAGGGAGGGCCTCGGGGCCGGCACGGATCGTTCCGGGGCCGGCCCGTCCCAGCCGCACGGCCGGATCATAAACCGGAGTGATCGCCCCCCGGAGGTTGAGGATGCCCAGCAGCGGCGCCTGGGCCCGGGGCAGCTCGGTGAGCCGCTGGGCCCGGAGAATCTCCCGGACCGCCCGGAGGGGCACCGCGTATTCGCCCTCGCCGACGCCGAAGGTCAGCAGCTCGAGCTGCCCCTCTCCCGAGCCCGAGTCCAGCTCCAGCGGGGTCTCGGGCAGCTCCAGCAGACCGCTGACATCCTCGTCGGGGTCATAACGAAAGGCGGCGAGCAGCTCCTCCAAGGATGCCATCGGCACGCCCTCCCCCTAGGCCACCACCGGCAGGAGAGGGACCCCGCGCAGGGCCTCCTCGAGCAGCGAGCCGATGTCGAGCACCAGCACGGTGTGGTGCTGGCCCACCTCCGCGGCGCCGGAGATTCCCGGGACCAGCCCCAGACGGGGACCGAGCGACTGGGTCACCAGATCTCTCTGCCCGTGCAGCGCATCCACCACCAGCCCCAGCCGGCGCTCGGCGACCCCGACCACGACCACGAACGAGCGGACCCGGTCGGAGGCGGGCAGCTCGAAGAGCCGGTCCAGTCGGAGGATGGGCACCGGATGTCCCCGGGCGACCAGGAACTCGCGCCCCTCCACGTTCCGCAGCTCGGCCGGATCCAGAGAGATGATGTCCAGCACGCTGCTCAAGGGCACGGCGTAGACGCGCGAACGCACCCCCACCAGCAGCCCTCGCACCGTGGCCAGGGTGACCGGCAGGGTGATGCGGAAGGTGGTCCCCCGCCCCGGCCGGGTCTCCAGATCAATGACTCCAGAGAGCCCGGCGATGTTGGTCTTCACCACGTCCAGACCGACCCCTCGACCCGAGAGCGCGCTCACCTGGGAGGCGGTGGAAAACCCTGGGCTGAAGAGGATGGCTTGCAGCTCCTCCGCCCCGGCCGAGGAGGCCTCCTCGTTTCGGAGCAACCCCCGCTGCACCGCCACTTGGCGGACCCGATCCCAGTCCACCCCCCCTCCATCGTCGCTGATCGACAGCACCACCCGGCCACCGCGCTGCTCGGCGTCGAGCAGCACCCGCCCAGTCCGAGACTTTCCCCGCCCTTCCCGCAGGCCGGGGGGCTCGAGGCCGTGGTCGATGGCGTTGCGGACCAGATGCACCAGCGGATCGCTCAGCTCTTCCACCAGACGCTTGTCCAGCTGGACCTCGCCGCCGCGTCCTTGGAGGGAGACTTCCTTGCCAGCCTCCCGGGCCATCCGTCGCACCAATCGCTGGAGTCGGTCGAAAAGCTGCTGAAGCGGAACCATCCGCGCCTGGAGGAGCCCCTCCTGGAGGACGTCCAACCGCCGGACCAGCTGACGATGC
>JBKOYI010000031.1:0-8667 GCA_046725335.1 Myxococcota bacterium
CTGCGATCAGGCGCGGTGGCAACGATCGCGCCGATATTCAAGTCCCGATTCGGCCATCCATCCAGCCGTCGCCCAATTCCCGGCGCAAATGAATCATCGACGGCCGAGTGGCACAGTGCGCACTGAATTCCGACAGACTTCAGCTTTGTTCCATCCTGATTCATGAAGCCCGTGAGTCCAATGATTGCATTTAACTTAAGCAATACGAGGGTCACGGCAGGGTCGTCGAGGTTGACCTGCCCGGACTTGATCTGCTCGGCCACTGCTCTCGGCACCGCGGCGCTGTCCACTTTCAAGCCCAGTTCAAGGGCCTGCCTCGGAGAGAGCCCGGGACCCGTGCCACCCAACTTTTCGCCCTCGATGGCCTGGTGGAGTTTGAGAGAACCGCCCCAGAAGTCCTCGCTCCCGAAAGTGTCGAAGCGAAAAGTTCGCCGGCCCTCCGCGAGCATTCGCTCAGCCTTGACATCGTCCCGTTGCTGTCGCGGATCGCTTTCCATTTCAGCCTCGTCAGCTCGCACCTCCGCCGGTGCGACCGACGCTTGAGGCCGCCCACAGCCAAGGTGATAGATGCTAACGGCCGCCGCGGCCATGACGCCGACTGGCAGAAGTTGTCTGAGAGAGAACCGTAGCTTCATGCTGAACACCCTCACGCGGTCCACGTGACCCGAGCGGTCACCGAGTGCCGCGCGAAGAACGCGGATTGCAAGCCCGACCAGTAGACCGCCCATCGGCAAAAGAGGTTCCCGGGAAAGAGTTCGGGGGCGGAGCGCGTGCGTGGTCGGCGTCAAACCCATCCCGATTTCTGTCCTTGCCCAGACAGAGGGTGCGCCTCCATATAGAGGTCATTCCCTGGCCAGCGAGCGGGCTCCACGATTTGTTCACCTCCTCGCGGTTTCGCCGAATTCGCGAGCGCTCTTCGCAACGCGGGGCCCCCACGGTGTCCTAAGGCTCGTCGCGAAGACTCCTAATTCCGCCTCTTGACGAGCCTGTGGTCCTGGCCATGCTCGATGAGGACTCACCGATGTCCGATCCCAGCGACGATGAATTGCTTCAGCTCCTACGAAAGGGGGAGCAAGCTGCCTTCCGAGTGCTTGTCAAACGCTATGACCGGCGCCTCTACCGGGTCGCGCGCAGTGTGTTAGCCGATAATCAGGAAGCTGAAGATAGCGTTCAAGAAGCGTTCTTCCGTGCTTTCAAGCACCTGGGCGAATTCCGAGGAAAGGCCAGCATCTCGACCTGGCTCTATCGAATCGTGCTCAACGAGGCCGCCCGCCGCCGCCCGAGGCGATCTCCAGAGGGGCATCAGGGGCTGGGCCATCGGGTCGCGGCAATCAAGGCGGCGTCTTCTCAAACGTCCATTGCCGCCGAGGACACCGACCCCGAATCCGCCGCAGAAAGGAAGGAGATGAGGGAGCTCCTCGAGCGAGCAATTGACGGTTTGCCCGAGGCTTTCCGAGCAGTCTTCGTTCTGCGTGACGTCGAGGACGTCAGCGTCAAGGAGGTCGCCAGCCTTCTCGACATCCGCGAGGAGACGGTCAAGACGAGGCTGCATCGAGCGCGGCGCCTGCTACGTCAGACTCTCACTGTTCAGTTCGGGTCAGCGGTCAAGGAGGTCTTCCCCTTCACCGCGGAGCGTTGCGAGCGGCTGATCGAGGTCCTCTGGAATCGGCTCCTGCCTGTCATGCGCGGGTAGCGCGTGGAAACGTCCAAAGCGGGTCTCGTGAAGTGCAGGATCCCGTCAACGGAGGTGAGCCGCTCGACGGCCGGGGGGTCCCGGGCCTGAGCGACTCTGGCGAGGCGCGGATTGCTGGTTGCAAGAAGCACCCCTCCAGTGGTGGGAGGAAGCCCGTCCCTGCGCACTACAGGATTCTGGCCCGGACGGCTCGTGGTGCGAACGCACCAGCGATATTCATCCCTGTAGCACTCGACGAGAACTCGACCCGCGTTGAGGCGACTTCTACCGTCGCCCGGATCATGGCCATGCCTGCACACCTGGACCGAGCCGCTGTCCCTCAGGCCCCATTCCCCGGACTGGCGGCCTGGGCCAATGGCCCGGGCTGGGCTCTCCAGGCGGGGGATTGTCTGGATCGGCTGGGTGCGCTGCCTGCGGAGAGCGTGGACCTCGTCTTTGCCGATCCTCCGTATTTTCTGAGCAATGGCGGCTTCACCTGTCAGTCGGGGCGGCGTGCACCGGTGGGCAAGGGGGCCTGGGATGCCTCGCGCGGGGTGGAAGCAGACCACGATTTCACCCGGCAATGGCTCGAGGCCTGCGGACGGGTGCTCAAGCCGAGCGGCTCGCTCTGGGTCTCCGGCACCCAGCACGTCATCTTCTCGGTCGGCTTCGGGCTGCAGTCGCTGGGGTGGCGGCTGCTCAACACCGTCACCTGGTACAAGCCGAACGCCAGCCCGAACCTCTCCTGCCGCTACTTCACCCACAGCTCGGAATTTCTGGTGTGGGCGGCGCCGCAACGCCCGGGCAAGCTGCGACACCTCTTTCATTATTCGGCCATGAAGGCGGCCAACGGCGGCAAGCAAATGCGAGACGTCTGGAATCTGCCGCGCCCAGGCGAGGAAGAGCTGGAGGCTGACGGGCAGGGCCGCATCTGGACCCTGACCAGCCCGCGATCGGAGGAGAAGGCGCTGGGGCGCCATCCCACCCAGAAGCCGGTGGCGCTACTGAGCCGCATCATCGAGGCCACCGCGCCCGACGGTGGCCTGGTTCTGGATCCATTCTGTGGCAGCGGGACCACCGGAGTGGCCGCGCTCCAGCTGGGACGGCGCTTCCTCGGCATCGAGCGTGACCCGACCTGGCTGGAACTGGCTCGCGCCCGACTCACCGCGGAAATCGACGGGCCCCGGGCGCCTGATGGGGAGCGCTTCGGACCGAAGCGGACGGGCTCCCCGCGTCGGAAGGCTGCCTCGGGCCCCTAGCTCGAGCTCGTGGACGGCTTGCCAGTTAGGCCGGCGGACGCTTGAGAATGGCTTCCACGCCGGTGGCGGCAATGGCGTGGTACCGGCGTCGGTACCGCTTGGCGCAAGCCTCGGCAAGGGGGCGGGTCGTCGGTCCGGCGACCAGAGCGGCGTAGAGCGGCTTGAGGTACTTCATTCGCCCTACCTCGCCCAGAAAGGCCTCGGTGCGGCGGATGGCTCGGGCGTTGCCGCTGCGCACCGCCACCGTCAGCCAGCTCACCAGCACCTCCGGGTTGCGCGCCTCGGTGAGATGAAACTCCCGATCCAGCGCTTCCAGCAGCGGCTCCCGCGAAGGGCGGGGCAGTCGGTTCAGGTACACCTGCCACTCCCAGGGCGACCACCTCGCCGCTTCCTCGACGCTGGGCACCGCCGCCCCCAGCGCCTCGATGCGGTCCAACCTTGCACTCCGGGTTTGCGGCGCTCCTGGAGGCACGCCCTCACCATCCACCCAGCGAGAGGCGTCGATGGCCTCCAGAGCGCCCGGCAGCTCGGCCCGGATGAAATCCAGGAGCTGCTCGGTGGTCAGGGACTGGAACCGGAAGCGCTCCATGTACCGTCCCAGGAAGGCGTCGAAGCCGTTCCGACCCACCGCCTCCTCCAAGGCGCGGAGAAAGAGGTAACCCTTCTCGTAGGGAACCTGGCTGAAGGCATCGTCGGGATCGATCCCCGCCAGGTGGGTCCGCAACCGGGTGAGCTGCGGACGGTCGGCGAAGTTGGCGATGGCCTCGTCCAGCGATTGTCGGCCCACCGCAGCCTGGAGCGCGACCAGATCGGGTCCCTCCAGCAGCTCCAGAATGCGCCGCTCGACGAAGACGGTGAAGCCTTCGTTGAGCCAGAAGTCTTCCGCCGAGGCATTGGAGACCAGGTTGCCGGTCCAGCTGTGTGCCAGCTCGTGGGCCACGACGCTGACCAGCGAACGGTCGCCGGTCACCACCGTGGGGGTGAGAAAGGTGAGCCGAGGGTTTTCCATGCCCCCGTAGGGAAACGAAGGCGGCAGGGTCAGGAGATCGAACCGGCCCCAGGAGTAGGGCCCGAGCAGAGCCTCGGCCGCAGTCAGCATCCGGTCGACCGCCGCGAATTCCCAGGCCGCCCGCTCCACCAGCCCCGGCTCGGCCCAGACGCGGCTGCGAGGCCCCAGCTCCCGCGAAGCCAGCTCCCCCACGGCCAGGGCCAAGAGGTAGGAGGGGATGGATTCGTCCATCCGGTACAGCTCGCGGGCCCAGGCCTCCTGCTCCTCTCGGCGGACGAAGCTGGCTGCCATCAGGCCTCGAAGCCGAGCGGGAACGGTCAGTGCCGCGTCATAGGTCAGACGCAGTCGGGGCGTGTCCTGAAGCGGCACCACCGAGCGAGCGTGGATGGCCTGGCACTGGCTGTAGAGGAAAGGCGCCCGACCTCCCAAGGTCTGCTCCGGCTCGAGCCACTGCAGGGCCGAGGCCTCGCTGGAGGTGCGGTAGCGGATGACCAACCCGCCCACTCCCGGCGGCAGCTCGATGCGCAGGCGCGATCCCAGAATGGGCTCGGGAAGGGACAGGGTCCAGAGCAAGGGCCTGCCTTCGAGCGAGGTCACCCTCTCGAGGGTCAGGTCGCGGGTGTCCAGGTCCAGCGGCCCGCCGCGGTCCGAGTCGAGCAGCAGGGTCGCGGTGGCATCCAGGCGCCGTGACTCGAAGTCCACCTGGGCGTTCCAGGAGAGGTGTCGTTGCTGAGGCTGGTCGGTATCGGCATGGCTGTGCGGATCGAGACGGGCCATCAACCCTCCTCAGCCTGAGCCTGGTCCCGGATGGGGATGCCCGCCAGAGCCAGCACCCGAAGGGCGTTGGTGGTCCGGACGACGCCCTCGCGCAACTTGTAGTCGAAGCGCATCCTGCCGTCGTCCAGCACGTCCTGGAAGTGCACCGCCCGGAGGGTGCTCTGGGGCATCCGGGTCAACTCTGCCAGGGCGAGATCATGGGTGGTCACTGCCCCGATGCAGCCCGTCCGCACCAGGAGCCGCAGCACTTCCTCGGAGGCTAGCCGCCGCTCTCGGGTATTGGTGCCCAGGAGCATTTCGTCGAGGAGCACCAGGGCGGCTCCCGGCGTGGCAGCGGCCCCGTCCAGCAGCTGCTTCAGCCGCCGGACCTCGGCGTAGAAGAAGGAAACCCCCTGCTCCAGCGAGTCCTGCACCCGCATGCTGGTCCAGGCGAACAGGCGGGAGAGGCGCAGAGTCCTGGCGGAGATCGGCCCTCCGGCCAAGGCCAGGACGGTATTGAGTCCGATGGCCCGGAGCAGGGTGGACTTGCCGGACATGTTGGAGCCAGTCACCAGCAGCAGCTGGCCCGGACCCTCGAGCGCCACGTCGTTGGGCACCGGCGCCTCGAGCAGCGGATGGGAAAGCTGTTCGGCGACGAAGCGCGGTCCCTGGTCGGAGAGGGTGGGAAAGGCCAACTCCGGCCGGTCGTGAAGGTACCCGCCCAGACAACACAGCGCTTCGACGTCGGCCAGGGCATCGAACCACCCGCGGGCTTGCCTCCCGTGGGCCTTCCGCCAGTCGTCCAGGCGGAAGAAGACGTGCAGGTCCCAGAGGGTGAGGAGGTTCAGCACCACGTGGAGCTGATTCTTCTTCTGCTCGGCCAGACCGGAGAGGCGAGCGAAGCGGCGCATGGCCAGGCTGGGAGAGGCCCTTCCCTGGCCGCCGCTGGCCAGGGCCCGCAGCGAGGGGGACTGGAACGGCTCGCGTTCCATCCGCGCCAACGCTGAAGCCAGTCGTTCGGCTCCCGCCTGTCCCACCTCCAGCCCACCGTAGCTGGTGGCCACCGCGCTCCGGGTGAGGGCCAGCACTGCAGCCGGGATCAGGAGATAGAGCCAGGGCGCCTCGCCGGGGAGTCGACCCGAGGCTGCGGCCGCCGCCACCACCACTCCCAGCAGGGGGACGGCCCAGGCCAACGGACGGGCCCAGCGAATCTCCTCCAGCGCCGGCGGGGCCTCGGCCCAGGCCAGGAACCCCTTCGGGGAGACGCGGCTGGTGCGTTGCAGTCGGCCGGCGATGGCCAGGTCCCGCCGGAACTCGGCCCGGCCGGCCAGCTCGCGAACCTGGAGTTGTCGTTCTCTGGCGACGCTCACCTCGGCCGGAGCGGAGAGCCAGGCGCCAAGCCGTTCCTGACCCAGGGCCGTGGCGCACTCGTCGAGCAGCTGGAACAGCGAGCCGTGACCGAAGACGTCCAGGTCGAGGGCGTAGGGGTGTTCGGGGCCGACCGGGCTCTCGGCCAGCGGATGTTCGTGCCACCGGCCTTCCAGGCGGTCGAGCCCGCGACGGGCATAGTCGGCCTCGGCCCGAGCCCGGCCCTCGGCCCGCAGAAGCTGGTCATGCCACTGGGCCAGCGCGGCATAAGCGAGGGCGGCGGCCAGGGCGGGCAGATATCCCCAGAGGGGCAGGCGGTGGAAGAGGGTGGCTCCGCAGAGGGCGGCGGCCACCAGGAAGGTGACCACCCGTCCATTGGCCACCGTGGCCATGCGCCGATCGAGCGCGGCGACGGTGGCCTCCGCCTGGGTGCGGGCGGCGGCGTGGAGGCGGGCGGCCTCGGTCCGGCTCTCGGGCAGGGGCGACACGGGGGGCGCAGCGTGCCACACGGGCAGACCAAGCGCCCCGTCGGGGATCGCCTCCATTTTCGGGACGAGCCCCCGGGGGGCGCCGCTTGCCATCGGCCCGTGGGAGGCGGGCCTGGCCGACATCAGCTCCCGGGCTACTTCTCCTCCGAGGCGATCTTCCGGAGCGCCTTCTGGTCCCGGACGCAGAGGATGCGGCCCACGTTGCCGAGCATCCCGTCGCGCTTCATCTCGTTGATGAGAGTAGAGACGAAGGAACGCGAGGCTCCGACCAGGTCAGCCAGGTCCTGCTGGGTGATGCCGCGGAGGTCGGTCTCGCCGCCGTGCGGGCAGCGCTCGCCGTGGGCTTCGGTCAAGGTGAGGAGGGTATCGGCCAGCCGGGCCGGGACCTCCTTGAAGGTCAGCCCCAGCACCCGCTTGCGCAGGGCGCGCACCCGCTCGGCGTAGGCCCGGACCACGTCCACGGCCAGGGTGGGCCGCGCCTCCAGCTGAGCCCGGAAGTCACGGCCCTCGATGCTCCAGACCTCCGCTTCGCCCGCGGCGACGGACAGCTCCTCGATGGGTGTGCCCTCGGGGCGGAACAGTTCCCCGAACAAGTCACCCGGCCGCAGAATGGAGACCACCGAGCGCTGGCTGTTGCGGCCGAGCCTCATCAGTCGAACCCGTCCCGTCTTGAGCAGGTAGACCCGATCGGTGGCGTCCCCCGGCCGATAGATGACTGCGTTGTGAGGGAAGGTCTCGACTTTGAAGTACCCCTTGAAGTCGATGGCCTCCTGGGGGGCCGTCACCTTGGCGGGGGTGACCAGCATTCCGGACCCGGTTGCCTGCAGGGGGGGAACCACGTTGGAACCGATCGGCCCGAGGGGCCGGTTGTAGCCTTGCATGGAAGACCTCTTGGTCGGCTTGGGCTTGGGGTCGGAGTCGACATCAAGACGTGTGCCATGGACTGCAGGCCTGTAGCGAAAGGAGGACACAACGGGAATTCGGACACTTCGGGCGAGCCGGATGGCCCAGACGGGCGTCCAACCGTCGCCATTTGAACGAACCGTTTGAACGTTTTCGTCCGAATTTATCGAAACGTTCAATTGTAACAACAAAGCGTCAGAGTGCTGACAGTGCCGGTCAGCTGACACTCTTGAGCGTTCGCTTCACGGGTCGATCAACCCCGTATTTCGCGATCTTCCGCTCTAGCGTGGGTCGGCTGATGCCCAGCAGCTGGCAGGCCTTCCCCTTGTGGCCCTGGGTCTGGGCCAGTGCCCGCTCGATGAGCTGCCGTTCGGCCTCGGCCAGGGTCGGCAGCGGGGCTCCCGGCTCCAGCCACGGGAGGGGTCCATCCTCGGGCAGGCGTTCGGGCCGCGGCAGGCTGTCCGCCAGGAGGACCTCTCCGGGGGCGAGGACCACCGCCCGGGTCAGGACGTTCTCCAGCTCGCGCACATTGCCTCGCCAGGGCAGCCGGACCAGGGCCTCCATCACCTCCGGCGGGACGCGGGCGATGCGCTTGTGGACCCGGCTGTTGATGCGCTCGAGCAGCGCCTTGACCAGAAGAGGGATGTCCTCGCGGCGTTCGCGCAGTGGGGGGATGTGCAGGGTGATGACCCGGAGGCGCTGGTAGAGATCTTCCCGGAACCGCCCGGTGCTCACGTCCTCGGTCAGATTGCGGTGGGTGGCGGCAATCACCCGGGCCTCCAGCGGGATGCGCTTCACTCCACCCACCCGCTCGAACTCGCGCTCCTGGAGTACCCGCAGCAGCTTGGCTTGGAGCTGTTGAGAGAGATCTCCGATCTCGTCGAGGAAGACGGTCCCACCCTCGGCAATCTCGAACTTGCCGGGCTTGGTGGAGGTCGCTCCGGTGAACGAGCCCTTCTCGTGGCCGAACAGCTCGGACTCGAGAAGTGTATCGACGATGGCCGAGCAATTGATCCCCACGAAAGGCCGCGGTTCGTCAAAGGAGTAGTTGTGGATGACCCGGGCCACCAGCTCCTTGCCGGTGCCGGACTCGCCGGTGACGAGGACCGTGGCCTGGGGGGCGGCGGAGACCTTGCCCATCTCCTTGACCAGCTGCTGCATGATCGGCGTCTGACCGACCAGGTCGCCCAGCCGCGCCGGGGCCACCTCCGC
>JBKOYI010000040.1:0-12740 GCA_046725335.1 Myxococcota bacterium
TCGAGGTCCCACTTGTGAAAGATGCGCAGGACCTCCTCTTCACGGCCTTGCTTGGCCACGATGAGCATCCGCTCCTGGCTCTCGGAGAGCATCACCTCGTAGGGGGTCATCCCCTCTTCGCGCCGGGGCACCCGGGCGACGTCGATCTCCACGCCGCTTCCGGCCCGGCCGGCCATCTCCACCGACGAGCTGGTCAGCCCCGCCGCCCCCATGTCCTGAATGCCCACCAGCGCGTCGGTCTGGAACAGTTCCAGACAGGCCTCCAGCAAGAGCTTCTCGGTAAAGGGGTCTCCCACCTGCACGGTGGGGCGTTTGCTCTCGCTGTCCTCGCCGAACTCGGCCGAGGCCATGGTGGCGCCGTGGATGCCGTCTCGCCCGGTCTTGCTCCCGACATAGAGGATGGGATTGCCCACTCCGGAGGCGGTGCCCTTGAAGATCCGGTCCTTGCGGAGAACCCCGACGGTGAAGGCATTCACCAGGCAGTTGCCGTCGTAGCTCTGGTCGAAGGCCACCTCGCCTCCGACGGTGGGCACCCCGATGCAGTTGCCATAGCCGCCGATGCCGCGCACCACTCCGTCCAGGAGCCAGGCTGTTCGCGGGTTGGAAGGATCTCCGAAGCGCAGCGAGTTCAGGGAAGCGATGGGCCGGGCGCCCATGGTGAAGACATCGCGGAGGATGCCGCCCACTCCGGTGGCCGCCCCCTGGTAGGGCTCGATGTAGCTCGGATGGTTGTGGCTCTCCATCTTGAAGGCCGCCGCCATCCCGTCGCCGATGTCCACCACCCCGGCGTTCTCCCCCGGGCCCACCAGCACCCGAGCCCCGGTGGTGGGAAAGCCCTTGAGGTGCTTTCGCGAGGACTTGTAGGAGCAGTGCTCGCTCCACATCACGCTGAAGATGCCCAGCTCGAGCAGGTTGGGGTCCCGGCCGAGGTGCTGCTGGATGCGTGCAAACTCCGCTGCGGTCAGCCCGTGCTGCGCGATGACTTCCGGTGAGAGGGCCATGTCAGTTGAGAAAGGAGGCAAGAATGCGCCGGCCGTCGGCATTGCCGAGGAGGGGTTCGGCGTTGCGTTCGGGATGCGGCATCATCCCCAGCACGTTTCCCCCGGCGTTGACGATGCCGGCGATGTCGTTGCGGCTCCCGTTGGGATTGTCGAGGTAGCGAAAGACCACCTGGCCTTCCCCCTCCAGGCGCTTCAGCCCCTCGTCATCGACGAAGTAGTTCCCATCCCCGTGAGCAATGGGGACTCTCAGTTGCTCCCCGACCCGGAGCCGGGAGGTGAAGCGGTGCCGGGTGCTCTCCACCCGGAGGGTGACGTCCCGGCAGATGTACTGGCGGTTTCCGTTCTGGAGGAGCGCGCCGGGAAGAAGCCCCGCCTCGGTGAGAATCTGAAACCCGTTGCAGATGCCGATGACCGGCCCCCCTTTCCGGGCAAAGTCTGCGACCTCTTCCATCACCGGAGAGAAGCGGGCGATGGCACCGCAGCGCAGGTAGTCGCCGTAGCTGAAGCCCCCGGGGAGGATGACCAGGTCGCTCCCTTTGAGATCGCGGTCCTTGTGCCAGAGCATCTGGGCCTGGTGCCCCAGCACGTGGGTGACGGCGTGGACGGCGTCCTCGTCGCAGTTGCTCCCCGGAAAGATGACCACCCCGACCTTCATCCCAACTCCACCCGGAAGTTCTCCACCACTGTGTTGGCCAGCAGCTTGCGGCACATCTCCTCGACCTGGGCCTTGGCCTCCCCGGCGTTCCCGTCGGGAAGCTGCAGCTCGATGTATTTGCCCAGTCGGACCGACGACACCTGAGCGAAACCGAGCGCGTGCAGGCTGGCCTCCACGGCCTTCCCGGCCGGGTCCAGCACTCCCGGTTTCAGCGTCACGTACACCCGTGCGACCATGTGCCCTCCGGTGGGAGACGGGGCCAGGGCTTGCCCGGTCCGGCGCCGCCTCTATCAGCCGAGCGAGGAGGGCGTCTACCGCTGTCATAACGGGGGGTTAGAGTGTGTGCCAGCAGGGTTCAAAGGGCCGTGCTACGCGTAGGGTTGATGCCGTCGTGGGGTCTGTGGCTCGGCTGCGTCGCTCTGCTCGTGCTGCGCGCCATGATGGCCGCCGCCGAGTCGGCGCTGTCGGGCGTTTCCGAGATGAAAGCGCGCGAGCTGGCGACCCAGGCCGGTCGTGCCGGCCGTCGTGTGCTCCGGTTGCGCACACATCGGGAGGCGACCGCCTCCGCCCTGCGCATCGGCATGGTCCTGAGCGGCTTTCTGGCTGCCGGGGTCGGGGCTCTGGCCCCCCCGGCCATGGTCCAGTTCGACGTCTCCCGGATGGGCGGCTCGGTCTGGGTGGCGCTGGTGGCGCCGCTCCTGGGCGTGTTGCTGGTGGGGTTGCTGGCCGCTCTGGCCGACGTGACGGCCCGGGCTCTGGCCAGCACCAGTCCCCAGAGTGCCGCGCTCCGGCTGTCCTGGTTGGCCGGGCTGCTCTCGGCAGTGCTGAGCCCCTTCGCTCGAATCATGCTGGCGGGGATCAACCTGATCCTCCGCCCCTTCGGCGTTCATGCCCGCTTCGAGCCGCCGCCCCCTCCGCTGGAGGAGCTGGAGCGGATGCTCACCGCCCAGGCCCACAACCAGAAGGTGGACGCTAGCGCTCCGGAGCTCATCCGGAGCGTCTTCGAGCTCTCAGATAAGCGCTGCCGCGACGTCATGGTGCCCCGTACCGACGTGGTGGCGGTGGAGGTCTCCACCCCGCCCCTGGAGATCCTCCGGCTATTGGCCGAGGAGAACCACAGCCGCATCCCGGTCTACCGGGACGACATCGATCACATCGTCGGGGTGCTCCACGCTCGGGATTTGATTCCCCTGCTGCAGCACCCCGAGCTGATCGTCCTGGCGGACATCATCCGACCCGCGGTCTTCGTGCCCTGGATCAAGCCGGTGGGAGACCTGCTCCGCGAGATGCAGCGGCGGCGCATCCACATGGCCATGGTCACCGACGAGTACGGCAGCTTCATGGGGGTGGTGACGCTGGAGGACATCCTCCGGGAGATCGTCGGGGACATCGCCGACGAGTTCGAGCAGCGGGAGATGCTCATCGAGAAGCAGCCCGACGGCTCGTTCCTGGTGGACGCCATGCTGGAGGTGGAGGAGTTCGCCGAGGCCTTCGGCCTGCCCTTGCCGGAAGGGGAGTACGAGACCCTGGGCGGCTACCTCAGCTCGCTGGCGGGGAGCATTCCCGAGGTGGGGGACCACTTCACTTACGATGGCTGGCAATTCACGGTGGCCTCCAAGCTCGGACCGCGGCTCGGCCGGGTGCGGATGGCTCGACTCAAGCCCCCGCCCCCCACTCGCGACCCGAACCTTCCTGAAGCCACGCCCCCGGTCTGAGGTCGTTCATTTCCCCAGGAGCGGATTGAGCGCGGCCACGGTCAGCGGCCAGGAGTTGCGCTGAGCCAAGACCTGAAGCGCCCGGGAAAATTCCGATGCCGTCTGGAAGCGCTTCTGCCGGTCGGCAAAGGTGGCATGGCGGACGACGCTGACCAGGAAATCGGGGATGCCCAGGCGCACCACGTCCAGCAGCGGAATCTGGGCGTCGCGAACTCGGTGCAGGAGTTCCACCTCGGTGCCGCCGGTGAAGAGACGCCGGTTGGCAACCATTTCCCAGAGCATCACCCCGACCGAGTACAGGTCGGTGCGGGCGTCGACTGGCTCGCCCAGCACCTGCTCCGGGCTCATGTAGGCCACCGTCCCCCGGAGCGAACCGGCCTCGGCCCGAGGAAGACCTTCGAACTCGGCGATCCCGAAGTCGGTGAGTTTCACGTCCCCGGTGACCGAGAGCAGGACGTTGGCCGGATTCACATCGCGGTGCACCAGCGTCACTGGAGGATCGGCCCCGAGCCCGGTGTGCAGGTAGCCCAGGGCGTCCAGGACGCAGGCGGCGATGTAGTTGGCGGCCGGCAAGGGCATGGGGGTCCCGGCCTTGATGAGCAGGTCCTGGAAGTAGGCCAGGGTTCGGCCGGCCACCAGCTCCTGCACCATCAGATAGTCGGCGCCGGCTTTGAAGCAGCGGAAGGTACGGACGATGTTCCGGTGCTGGAGCCGGACGGCGATCTTGGCCTCGTCGACGAAGTGTTTCACGTGGGCCCCGTCGTTGCGGTAGGCCGGGAGCAGCCGCTTCAACACCACCTCGGTCGACTCACCGGCGGCGGCTGACGCCGGGTCGAGGGCGCGGGCCTGATAAATCTCGGCCATTCCGCCCACCGCCAGGCGGCCGACGATTTCGTATCCTCCCAGCTCGCGTTCGAGCGGCACCGGCTGGACAGTTTACACGGGCGGCTCGGGTCACCCAGCCGAGGGAGAGTCTGAGCTCCGGCGAGGGCCACCCCTTTCAGGACGGTCGGAATCGCTGGAATTCACGGGGCGATCCTGCGCATTCTCCGCCGACTTTCAGACGAGGGACGGCGGATGCTTCATGGATCGGAGCTGGTGTCGGGGATCGGGGCGGTCCTCTTTTCCGGCATCGGCACCATCATCGGGTTGCTGGGTCCACTGCTGCTGGCACCGCTGTGGCGCTTCTTTGGCGCGCGCGTCGTCCCGCTGTCGGTCTTCGCCTCGGTGGGGCTGGGTCTGGTGGGCGGGTTCATGGGCGGCATCCTCACCTGCTTCTTCGCCCCCGAAGGGAACATGTTCTACCCGGTGTGGTGGGGATTTCTGCTGGCCGCGGCCAGCGCCGGCGGGGCCGTCTTCACCGGAGCGATGATCGCCTCCGTGCCGGACCGCAACGCGGGGTACTGATCGAGCCGAACAAGCGGCTTCAGTACTTGCTCGGCGTCAGCGCCGGGTTGTGCCACCCGCCGATGTCCGCTGCCAGCCGATCCGCTTCGTGCGGTCCCCAGGTGGCCGGCTCGTAGAGGTGGAGCGGGGTGACGTCGCCCAGGATGGGCTCCACCACCGCCCAAGCCGCCTCCACTGCATCCTGACGGACGAAGAGCGTGGCATCGCCCTCCATGGCATCGGTCAGTAGCCGTTCGTAGGCCTCTTCCTCATCGCCCCGTTGCTCCTTGACCGCTGCCAGCTCGACCGTGGTTCCCACCATTTCAGGCCCCGGCTTCTTGACCTGGGCACTCAGCGCCAGAGCCATGTCCGGACCCAGCCGGAAACGGAAGGAGTTGGCCTCCCGACGGTTGAGCTTGTGCAGCGGCGGACGACGCAGCTTCACCAGGACCTCGGTGGCGGTGACCGGCAGGCACTTCCCGGACCGGATGAGGAACGGAACGCCGTCCCAGCGCCAGGAGGAGATCCTCAGGCGGACCGCCGCGAAGGTCTCCACCTGTGAGCCAGCCGCGACCCCGGGCTCCTGGCGGTAGCCCACGAACTGGCCGCGCACCAGATCCTTCGGGTCGATGGGAGGGATGGCTCGGAAGACGTCGGCCACCTCGTTGCGCACCGATTCCCAGTACAGATCCGAGGGCGGCTCCATCGCCAGGAAGCCAATCACTTGAAGGAGATGGTTCTGGATGACGTCCCGGACGCAGCCGGTGGCGTCGTAGAACTTGCCGCGCCCAGCCACCCCGAAGTTCTCGGCCATGGTGATCTGGACGCTCTCCACGTAGTTCCGGTTCCAGATGGGCTCGAGAAAGGTGTTGGTGAAACGGAAGAACAGCAGATTCTCCACCGCCTCTTTGCCGAGGTAGTGGTCGATGCGAAAGACCGCCTCCTCGGGAAAGACACTGTGCAGCACCTTGTTCAGCTGTTCGGCCGAAGCCAGGTCGCCGCCGAACGGCTTCTCCACCACCACCCGAGCGCCGCTGCCCTCTGGCGCGCAGCCCGACTTGGCCAGTTCCTCGACCACCGTCGCGAAGAGAGCGGGCGGAATGGCCAGGTAGTGTGTGGGGTGTTGCCTGTCACCCAGCAACGAGCGCAGCTGGGTGAAAGTCGCCGGGTCGGCGTAATCGCCGTCGACGTAGCTCAGCCGACTCATCAGATCGGCGAACGACGGTGCGTGGACCCCGCCTCCATACTTCTCGATGCTGTCCTTCGCCCGAGCCTTCAGCTGATCCAGACTCCAGCCAGACTTGGCCACCCCGATGACCGGGCACCTCAACTCGCCCCGACTGGCCATCCGTTGCAGGGCGGGGAAGATCTTCTTGTAGGCCAGGTCGCCCGTCGCCCCGAAGAACACCAGGGCGTCGGAGGGAACCATGGGATGTCTGCGCTGTCCGAATCTGTCGTGCGCCCGGGTCATGGCGGCTGACTATCAGCCACCCAGGGACGCGTACAGCCGCTCGTACTGCGCCGCCGAGGTTTCCCAGGACCAGTCCTGAGCCATGCCTCGCTTCCGCATCGAATCCAGAGCGTCACGTCGATGCCACCACCAGTCCAGCGCCCGCTGGATGGCCCCCAGCAGTGCGGCCGCACCGAATTTGCTGAACTTGAACCCCGTTCCATCGGGGAAGGCCGCGTCCTGCACCGTGTCCTCCAGGCCCCCGGTGGCCCGCACCACCGGCACCGTTCCGTAGCGCAGCGAATACATCTGGTTGAGCCCGGACGGCTCGTACTGGGAGGGCATGAGGAAGAAGTCCGCCCCGGCCTCCACCAGATGGGCCAGCCGGGCGTCGAAGCCGATGAAGATGGCGATCCGGTCGGGGCGGGCGGCGCTCAGGGCTCGAAGGCCGTCCTCGTACCAGCGCTCGCCGCTGCCCACCACCAGCACCTCCGCTCCCGAGTCAGCCAGCCTCGGCAGAGCCTCCAGCAAGAGCGAGATGCCTTTCTGCGCCGCCAGCCGGCTCACCACTGCGAACAGGGGCGCCTCGGAGACGACTTCGGGGTGGGCAAAGCCGAAGCGACGTCGAAGCTCGGCCTTGCAGACCGCCTTGCCGCTCAGGTCCTCGGCGTCGAACGGGGCCGGGAGGGCCGGGTCGCGCTGGGGATCCCACTCATGCACGTCGATGCCGTTGGGGATGCCGTACAGTTCGTTGGCGCGGACACGGAGGATGCCTTCCAGCATGCAGCCGTACTCCGGGGTCTGGATCTCCTTGGCGTAGGTCCTGCTGACGGTGCTCAGCGCGTCGGCGTAGGCCAGCCCGGCCTTCATGAAGTTCACCTGGTCGTAGAACTCCAGTCCCGAGGGAGTGAAGGTGCCCCAGGGCAGACCCAGCTCGCCCATCACCGACTTTCCGAACACTCCCTGGTAGGCCAGATTGTGGATGGTGAAAAGGCTCCGCGCCGCTCCCAGCGAGGTGCCGCGAAATCCGCGCGCCAGGGCCAGCGCCCCCAGGCCAGTCTGCCAGTCGTTGAGGTGGACCACATCCGGCGCAAAGCCCATCACCTGACAAGCGGTCAGGGCCCCAACGGAGAGGAAGGCGAAGCGACGATGGTTGTCGGGGAAATCACCATGTCCGTCTCCATACAGACCGGTTCGTCCATAGAGTGTGGGCTGGTCGAGAAACCACACCTGGTGGCGTGGCGAGGGACGGTCGACCCGGATGGCGGCCTGGTGTTCCCCGAAGGGAAAGCGCAAGAGGATGGAATGCCCACTGTCCTGGAGGTTGCCCGCTCGGGTCGAGGCATAGAGGGGCGTCACCACCCGGACCTCGTGCCCCCGCCCCGCCAGCGCCACGGGCAGCGAATGGGCCACGTCCCCCAGGCCGCCCGACTTGCTGTAGGGGGCGACCTCGGAGGCCAGGTAGAGAATCTTCATCGGCGCACCATGCCTACCGCGGGCAGGGGGGCAAAGCCCCACCTGCATCGAGGTCTGTTATTCACCCGGGCATGACCGATCCCTTCCAGCGCTTTGCCGAATGGTTTCGGGACGCCGAGGCTGCCATTCCGGTGGATCCCAACGCGATGGTGCTCTCCACCGTCGGAGGAGATGGCCGGCCCAGCTCGCGGGTGGTGCTCCTCAAGGGGTTCGACACTCGGGGGTTCGTCTTCTACGGCAACTTGGAATCGCGCAAGTTTCGCGACCTGCGAGCGCACCCCTGGGCAGCGCTCAACTTCCACTGGACGCCGTTGGAGCGCCAGGTGCGCATCGAAGGGGAAGTGAGCCAGGTGGCGGAGGACGAGGCCGACGCCTACTTCGACACCCGACCGCGGGGGAGCCAGGTCGGGGCCTGGGCGTCGAAGCAGAGCGAGGTCCTCCCCAGCCGGGCCGAGCTGGAGGCTCGCGTTCGCGAAGTCGAGGCGCAATACGCCGGGCGGGAGATTCCCCGGCCGCCGTTCTGGTCTGGCTTCCGGCTGAACCCAGACCGGATCGAGTTCTGGAAATCAATGCCCTTCCGGCTCCACGACCGGGAAGTGTTCCGCCGGACGGGGCCCAGCGCGCCCTGGATTGTGGAGTGGCTCTACCCGTGACAGTTCTGCGGACCGTCGTCGTGGGGGGAGGCATCTCCGGGCTGACCGTGGCCCGGACGCTCAAGGCCCGGGGCGGTCCGGTCGTGCTGCTCGAGGCCTCCGGCCGGCTGGGTGGGACGATCCGCTCCGAGCTGCGGGAGGGCTTCGTCCTCGAGGCGGGGCCCAATGGTTTTCTCGACCGAGACGGTTCGGTGGCCCGGTTGGCAGAGCAGCTCGGAATCGCCGACCGACTCCGCTACGCCTCCGCCGCGGCCGAGCGCCGCGCCGTCTTCGTTCGCGGGCGCGTGCGGCAGCTGCCCTCCTCGCCGCCCAGGTTCCTCACCTCGGACGTCGTCCCCTGGCACGCCAAGTTTCGGGTCCTGCTCGAACCCTTCTGTCGCCAGAGTCCCGCCGGCGTCGACGAGTCGCTGGGGCGGTTCGGCCGGCGCCACTTCGGCCGGACGGTCACGGAGACTCTGCTCGACGCCCTGCAGATGGGGATCTTCGCCGGCGACATCGAGCGCCTCAGCCTGCGGGCCGCCTTTCCGCGGCTCCACCACATGGAGCGTGCCCATCGGAGCCTCTTCCTGGCCATGCGGGCTGCCCGCCGGAGCCACCCCGGGCCACCGCCGCGCCTCGCCTCCTTCGAGGGGGGGCTGTCGACCCTGGTGGATGCGCTCGGGCGCGAGCTCCAATCCCAGATCCGAACCGGGACCCGGGTCACCTCCCTGAAGCGCGACGGACGGCTATGGCAGGTGAGCTGGCCGGGCGGGACCGAGCAGGCCGAGCGGGTGGTGCTGGCCCTCCCGGCGGAGGCGGCAGCCGCTCTGGTCGCCCCCCTGGACCCGAGCATCGCCACCGCCCTTTCGGCCATTCACTACGTCCCGGTGTCGGTCGTGCAGCTGGGCTGGCACAGCCGGCTGCAACCGGAGCCCGAAGGGTTCGGGGTCCTGGTCCCCGCCGTCGAGCGGCAGCCCATCCTGGGCATCATCTTCGCCTCCTCCGCCTTTCCCTTTCGCGCCCCAGGCGGCGGCACGCTCCTCACCACCTTGGTCGGCGGTGCGCACCGGCGAGACTTGGCCGAGCTCCCAGACGACGAGCTGGTCCGCACCGTGCGCCAGTCACTGCGGACGATGCTCGGAATCGACCGCGCCCCGGACCTGGTGGAGATCGTCCGCTGGCCCAAGGCCATCCCGCAGTACGAGATTGGCCATCAGGGACGGCTGGATGTCCTCGGGCTGGCGGTGCGCGCGCTGCCGGGTTTGGTCCTGACTGGAAATGCCTACCGCGGACCGGGCATCGCTGACTGCGTCCGGGAAGGGATGGCTCTGGGCGAGAGTCTGGCGCGAACCGGCTCCCATCCCACGATCGAACCCGGCGCCTTGCGGGTGCCGGGGGGCTAATGGCGAAACCGCCGTTGGGGGGCTTCAGGCGGCCAGTTGGTGCTTTTCACTCCGGCCGATGCGGCCTGCGGCCGTCTCGATGATCCAGTAGCCCTCGTGGCCGGCCTGGGTGGAAGAGCCAGCCCCGAAGATGTGCGGACGCCGGTCGGTCGCCGGCAGATGGAACCGCCGGTGGATGTGGCCGTGCAGCAAGGCGAAACGCTCCCCGGGGAGCATTGCCAAAAGGGGCGCGGCGTCGGTCAGCCCATGGAGCAGCCGGTCCGGCTTGCCATGTTCGCTGAAGGGAGCGTGGTGAACGACGACCAGCACTGCCCGACCCTCCAGCTCCGGCCGCTGGAGGATGCGGCCCAGCGCCTCCCGTTGCCGGCGGCCCACCACGCCGTAGGACAGGCCCGGGAAATAGGGCACCCGCGCCGATTGCAGCCCGACGATCGCGTCCTCCTCTCCCAGCAACCGAACGAAGGGAAACCCCTCCTCCACCGCCACGCCCGGGATGTCCGAGCCGAGGAGGTGGCCGAAGCTCTGCTCGAACCGCCGGGTCCGGTGCGCCCCCGGGGTGTACCGATCGTGGTTGCCGGGAATGACGGTGCAACGCCCTGGCTCCTCGGCCCAGGCGCCGAGCGCGGCCCGAACGGCCTCGAACTCCTCGGGGAGAGCGTAGGCGGTGAGGTCGCCGGAAAGAATCAGGTGGTCCACCCCGAGCGCCTCGGCCTCGGCGAGGATGCGGCGGATGGTCTCCGGAGCCCGGGCATAGGCTCGGGCGCGTCCACCCATCCGGAGCTCGCCCAGGGCGATCCACCGCCGCCATCCGAGGCGCAGGAGCGAGTGGCTGGCGTAATCGCCCGTGACGTGTACGTCGGAGAGGTGGAGGTACCGCATCGTTTGGGCGGGCGGCTCTTAGCAGGAGCCGACCGCTGATGCATGCTGCGCCATCGGCACCCAGGTGAGTACCTCGAGGCATCGCGGGCGCTTCGCCCCCAGCCCCACCGGACAGCTTCACCTCGGCAACGCCTGGGCGGCGCTGCTGGGATGGCTCTGGGCGCGCTCGGAGCGGGGAGCGTTCCTGCTCCGCATCGAAGACCTGGACGCCGCCCGGGTGCGGCCAGAGTACGTCGAGGCGTTGCGAGCGGACCTGGACTGGCTGGGGCTGGACTTCGATGAGCCACCGGTGTTTCAGAGCCGGCGCACGGCGCTGTACGACGCCGCGCTGGAGCGACTTCGGGGCCAGGGGCGCGTCTACCCCTGTTTCTGCTCGCGCACCGAGATCGCTCGAGCCGTCAATGCTCCACACGGTCCAGCCGACGAGGGGCCGCGCTACCCCGGCACCTGCCTGACCCTGGGGGAGCAACAGCGATCCGAACGCGGCCGAACCCGTCCCCCCGCCTGGCGCTTCCGTCCAACCCCAGGCCCGACGGTGGTCGAGGATGCGCTGCATGGACGGATCGAGCAGGACGTGGCCACCGAGGTGGGCGACTTCGTGGTCCGACGCAATGACGGGGTGGCCAGTTACCAGCTGGCGGTGGTGGTGGACGATGCCGAGATGGGCATCACTCACCTGCTGCGGGGGGATGACCTGCTGGGCTCGACCCCGCGGCAGGTCCAGCTGGCCCAGGCGCTTGGCCTGACCGTGCCACGCTACGCCCACGTTCCTTTGCTGGTCGGTCCGGATGG
This sequence comes from Myxococcota bacterium, assembly GCA_046725335.1. Lineage (GTDB taxonomy): Bacteria > Myxococcota > Myxococcia > Myxococcales > Myxococcaceae > RPRB01. Next base: position 11,390 of record JBKOYI010000040.1, read on the forward strand.
AAAGCGGCTGGCCAAGCGGGAGGGTCCTCCCGGTCTGACCGAGCTGCGGAAATCGGGGACGCCACCGGAGCGAGTGGTCGGCCTGTTGGCTCGGTGGGCGAAGCTTTCCGACGGCCAACCGGTGAGCCCAGCAGAGCTGGTGCCTGGCTTCTCGCTCGACCGACTCCCCCGGGAAGCGGTCGTCGTCGACGCCCGAGAGGCCCGAGCCACGCTCGCCTCGTAGCTCTCGGGTCGGTTCGGGCGGACTTCCCGAACGATGAGAGGGGCGGTTTTCGGCTATCAGGGCCGTGGAAGATCCGCGTGCATTGGCGGCGAGCCGGCACGGTCGTTCCGGTAGACCGTCCCCCCCTTCATCACGAAGAAGAGTCTCTCCATCTGGGAGATGTCTCGCGACGGGTCACCCGGGACGGCCACGATGTCCGCGAGCTTGCCGGCTTCGAGCGTCCCCCGGTCGGTGACGCCGAGCAGCGCGGCGTCCGCCGAAGTCGCGGTGCGAATGGCCGCCAGCGGCTTCATGCCCTCCTGGACGAAGATCGCAAACTGGTTGAGCTGGCTGCCGTGCGGGCAGACCGCAGCGTCACTCCCGAAGGCAATGCGCAGGTTCTTGGCGATGGCGGCCTTGATCATCCCCCGCTGCCGCGCAACGGCGGCGGCCGCCTTCTCGAGAATTTGCGGTGGAGCGCCCCCCTTCCGAAGCATGTCCATGATGCACGGTGTGGGGGTGGGGGTGAGGTAGGTCCCCCGCTTCTTCAGCAGCTCGAACGCCTCATCGTCGAGAAAGCTGCCGTGCTCGATGGAATCGATGCCGGCCCGGATGGCGCGCTTTGCTCCTTCGGCGCCGTGGGCGTGGGCGGCCGCCTTGCGGCCAAGGGCGTGAGCCTCATCGACCAGGGCGTCGAGCTCGGCCTGGGTCAACTGCGGCGAGTCCACCTTGTCCTGTTCGGAGAGCACACCCCCCGTGGCGCAGGTTTTGATGACGTCCGCCCCATGCTTGGTGGCCCAGCGGACCGCGGCACGCGTCTCGTCCGGTCCGTTGGCGACCCCTTCCTGTGTTCCCGGCTCCTTGAGCAGCCCAGCGCGGAACCCGCCCGTCCCGTCACAGTGCCCGCCGCGGGCCCCGATGGCATAGGTGGCCACCAGCATCCGCGGGCCGGGGACCTTGCCTGCGTTGATGGCGTTGCGGAGCCCGGTGTCGATGAAGTCGCTGGAACCCAGGTCGCGAACGGTGGTGAATCCAGCCAGGAGCGTCCGACGCGCATAGACGGTCGCGCCGATGGCCTGTTCGGGGATGGGCTTCTTGAGATAGTCGAGCTGGTCCTGCTTCCAGTCCTCGCTCGCCTCCTGGGAAAGG